>JBKPOO010000012.1:0-52509 GCA_046733175.1 Pseudomonadota bacterium | reverse complement strand
CGGTCGGTCACTCCGCCCGCATCATGGCTTGTCAGCCGGAAATCGACGCGATTCCAAACGCTTGTGAACTCGGGGTGATGATCGACCTTCTCCGCATGCATCGCCACCCGCGTCAGGAAGCCGAATGCCTCATTGAAATCCTTGAACTTGAAGGTGCGGAGGAGCGCCTTGCCCCCTTCCTCGAGCGTCCAGCCCTCAGGCGCATCCATCGTAGATTCTCCTGTCCTACAGCAGCCTAATTTGCCTAAGCGCCGCTCGAAGCTTGATCAACCGCGAGCCGGTGCGCCGAGATCGCTGATCGCACGCGCGTTAGTGTGAACATTGGGAACATTCGCGAACTTGAAATGCGGCGCATCAGCGCGCAACTGGCCCGCGAAGGAGACTGACATGGCCACCGTCGAGGAGCAGACCGCCACCGGCTTCGCGAACCCGATGGGCACCGACGGATTCGAGTTCGTCGAATATACGGCGCCCGACCCGCAGCTGCTGCGCGAGCTGTTCACGAAGATGGGTTTCCCGGCGGTCGCGAAGCACAAGCGCAAGGACGTCACGCTTCATCGCCAGGGCGAGATCAACTTCATCATCAACGCGGAAGCCGGCAGCTATGCCGAGACTTTCGCCCGCGATCATGGCCCGAGCGCCTGCGCGATGGCCTTCCGCGTCAAGGACGCGAAATTCGCGCATGACCGCGCGATCGGTCTTGGCGCGACCTCGGTCGAAACCGACGTCGCCCATGGCGAGATGGATATTCCGGCGATCGAGGGGATCGGCGGCTCGCGGCTGTTCCTCGTCGACACCTACGGCGACAAAGGTTCGATTTACGACGTCGACTTCGACTTCTTTCCCGACTGGCAGCAGCGAATGGCGGAGCTCGACAGCCGGCTCACCTACATCGATCATTTGACCCACAATGTGAATCGCGGGCAGATGAGCGTCTGGGCCGATTATTACGAGCGGCTCTTCAACTTCCGCGAAATCCGATACTTCGACATCGAGGGGAAGCAGACGGGCCTCTTCTCCAAGGCCATGACCTCGCCCGACGGCAAGATCCGAATCCCGCTCAATGAGAGCCAGGACGACAAGAGCCAGATCGAGGAGTTCCTGCGCGAATATAAGGGCGAGGGCATCCAGCACATCGCGTTGGGAACGTCGGACATCTATCAGGCCGTCGACATCCTGCGCGGCCGCGGAGTCGCCTTCCAGGATACGCCGGATACCTATTACGAGCTGGTCGATGAGCGGGTGAAGGGCCACGGCGAGCCGACCGCCGAGCTCAAGAAGCGCGCGATCCTGGTGGACGGCGCACCGACCGAAGGCCAGGGCCTGCTGCTTCAGATTTTCACCCAGAACGTGATCGGCCCGATCTTCTTCGAGATCATCCAGCGCAAGGGCAACGAGGGCTTCGGCGAGGGCAATTTCAAAGCGCTGTTCGAATCGATCGAGCTTGATCAGATTCGTCGAGGTGTCATTTGAGCCTCGCCGAATGTTCCCCGGCGAAGGCCGGGGCCCAGGCCGCTGCAAAGCAGCGGTTCCCGCTGTCCTGGACCCCGGCCTACGCCGGGGCACGCTAAGATGACCGAAGCTTATATCTGCGACTACGTCCGCACGCCGATCGGACGCTACGCCGGCGCGCTTTCAAGCGTCCGCGCCGACGACCTGGCCGCGATCCCGGTCAAGGCGCTGATCGACCGCAATCCAAGCGTCAATTGGGCCGAGCTCGACGACGTGATCCTCGGCTGCGCCAACCAGGCCGGCGAAGACAATCGCAATCTCGCGCGCATGGCGGGACTTCTCGCGGGCCTCCCCGACAGCTCCGGCGGAGTAACCTTGAACCGCCTGTGCGGCTCCGGGCTCGATGCGGTGGCGATGGCGGCTCGCGCGATCCGCGGCGGCGAATCCGATCTGATCGTCGCGGGCGGGTCGGAGAGCATGAGCCGCGCGCCGTTCGTCATGGCCAAGGCGACGAGCGCGTTCGACCGAAACGCGGAGATATACGACACCACCATTGGCTGGCGTTTCGTCAATCCGAAGATGAAGGCGGCTTACGGCGACGACACCATGCCGAGCACCGGCGAAAATGTCGCTCAAGAGTTCCAGGTCAGCCGCGAGGACCAGGACGCATTCGCGTTGCGCAGCCAGGAAAAGGCCGCGAAGGCCCAGGCGAACGGCCGCCTGGCGGCGGAGATCGTCGCGGTCCAGATTCCTCAGAGGAAGGGCGATCCGATCGTCGTCGACAAGGATGAGCACCCACGTCCCACCACGAGGGAAGCGCTGGCAATGCTGAAGCCGATCGTTCGCCCGGACGGGTCGGTGACCGCCGGCAACGCGAGCGGAGTCAACGATGGCGCCGCTGCGATCATCATCGCTTCTGAGGAAGCGGCGAAGCGCAATGGCCTAACTCCCCTGGCGCGGGTGCTGGGTGCGGCCGTCGCCGGCGTGCCGCCCCGGATCATGGGCATTGGGCCGGCGCCCGCGTCCGTGAAGCTGATGACCCGACTCGGCCTCAAGACCGACGACTTCAACGTAATCGAATTGAACGAGGCGTTCGCCGCCCAGGGCCTCGCCGTCCTCCGGCAGCTAAGCATCGCTGACGACGATCCGCGCGTAAATCCAAACGGCGGCGCCATCGCGCTCGGTCATCCGCTCGGAATGTCCGGGGCCCGCCTCGCGCTCACGGCGGTCGAGGAGCTGCAGCGGACGGGCGGAAAGCTCGCCCTCGCGACGATGTGCATCGGGGTCGGCCAGGGAATCGCGCTCGCGCTCGAACGGGTGTAAACTGCCGTGATGACCGAGCTGGCGGAAAAGGTGCTCGACAAGTCGGCGATCATGGCCGTGCTCGACGGCGTGCCGGATCCGGAGATTCCGGCGCTTACGATCACCGATTTGGGAATCGTGCGCGGGATAGCAGAGAACCCGCCGCGAGTGCTGGTCACTCCGACCTACACGGGCTGCCCGGCGACCATTGCGATCGAACAGATGATCAGAGCGGCGCTCGATGAAGCCGGTTATTCCGACGTGCATATCGAGCGGGTGCTGTTCCCGGCGTGGACGACCGACTGGATCAGCGACCGCGGGATGGAGCGGCTGAAAGCCTTCGGCATCGCTCCGCCCAACCCGTCAGCCACTGCCGAATGCCCGAAGTGTGGCTCACTCGAAACCGAGGAGGTCAGCCGCTTCGGCTCGACTCCGTGCAAGGCGCAGTGGCGGTGCAAGTCCTGCCTCGAGCCGTTCGATCGGTTCAAGTGTCACTAAGCGCGCCGTCATCCCGGACCTGATCCGGGATCACCACTCCGCGAAACTGCCGTCGTGATTGCGGAAGATTGGATTGCGCCAGCGGTGACGGTCCTTGTGCGCCTCGCGCACCGCGGCTTCGTCGATCGCGACCCCTAGCCCGGGCCCTTCCGGGACCGGCAGATAGCCGCCGACCGGAGTCAGGGCTTCCTGGTTTGTGCAGAAATTGAGGAGGTCGTGCCCGCCGGTGTTGTAGTGGATGCCCAGGCTGATCTCCTGGATCGCATGGTTGGGCGTGCACGCAGCGACCTGCAGGCATGCGCCGAGCGCCAGAGGGCCCAGCGGGCAATGCGGCGCGACGGCGACATCATACGCCTCGGCCATCGCGGCGATCTTCCGCACCTCGAGGATCCCGCCCGCATGGCTCAAATCAGGCTGGATGATGTCGACCGCCCCTGCTTCGAAGAAGGGCTTGAAGTCCCACCGGCTGAACAGCCGCTCGCCCAGTGCGATCGGGGTCGTCACGAGCGCCGCGATTTCTCGCAACCCTTCGGGATTCTCGGACAGCAATGGCTCTTCGATGAACAGCAATCCCAGTGGCTCGAGCACCTTCGCCAGCTGCTTGGCGAGCGGTCGGTGGACCCGTCCGTGAAAGTCGAGCCCGACGTCCATCCCCTTCGCCTGGGCAGCTTCGACGCGCTTCACGACCGCGTCGAATTGCTTCGGCGTTCCCATCCATTCGAGGTCGGCGGTCGCGTTCATCTTGACCGCCGTGAAGCCCTGGTTGCGGCGGACCTCGGCGGCCTCCGCGATTTCGTGCGGCCGGTCGCCTCCGATCCAGGCGTAGGAGCGCACCTTCTCGCGCACTTTCCCGCCCAGCATCTGCCACGCGGGCAGGCCGAGTGCCCGGCCTTTCAGGTCCCACAATGCCTGCTCGAGCCCGGCGAGCGCCGACATGAGCACGGGCCCGCCGCGGTAGAAGCCTCCGCGATAGCCGACCTGCCAGATGTCCTCGATGTTGAAGGGGTCCACGCCGATGAAGCGGTCGCGAAGTGCCTCGAATGCGCCGTCCACTGCCTCGGCCCAGCCTTCGAGGCTCGCTTCCCCCCAGCCGAAGGCACCGTCCTCGGCCTCGACCCGGACGAACAGCCAGCGCGGGGGCGCGTAGAAGGTCTCGATTCGACCGATCTTACGCGGCTTGGTCACCCTTCGGCCTTCGCCTGGGTCCCGCTTGCGCCGAAGTGGCGGCCGGCCGCATCGTCATATTCGTCTTCGGGATGATCGCTGATCTTCTTGATCGGCACGATCAGGCACACGCTTTGCGCGGGAAGCACGTTGCGCCAGTCCGCGATCAATTGCTTGTAGGCTCGCCCGACGTTGCGAATCTTTCGGTCGAGATCGAACAGGCCGAGCGGATTCACGTTGCCGTTCTGCTCGCGAAGCGCGGTGTCCCAGTCGACCTGATCGGTCAGTGAATACCAGGTAAAGCCGACGGTCGGGATTCCGACGTTGCGGAGTCGAAGGACGTTCGCCCATTCCTTCCACAGCCATTTGACCGCCTCGTCGCCGTGCGGACCTTCCCACAGGTTCGTCTCCGTGTGCATCACCGGCACTCGGTAACGGTTGTAATATTGGCGGGTGATCTCGGCGTAGCCGAAGGTCTCGCCCGCCGCGACGGTGTGGCCGTCGGCGAACACGCGGTGCTCGTTGAGCTGGTAATAATCGTTGCCGAGAATGCAGTGCTGCTTCAGCCGGTGCTCGAGGAACCAGTTATATTCCTCGCGGGTCATGCCGTTGTCGATCAGGAACTCGTACATTCCGCTGTCGACGCGCCGGCCGTAATTGAGGTCCAGCGACAGGAAGCGCATCTGGTTGAGGACTTCCGCGCGGCCGATCGCATCGGGTGAATCCGCATGATAATATTCGGAACTCTCGCTCTGGATGAAGATCGCGTCGTGGCGGCGCTTGAGGATTGCTATCATCCCCATCACGTTTGCCCGTACGAGGTGCTTCAACGCGGTAACGAACGAGGCGTCGTCCTTCTTCTGCTCGTTCCACCAGCCGTACTTGGCGGAGAAGACCGCGCAGATGAACATCTCGTTGATCGGCGTATAGAGCTGCACCCAGGGGAAGCGCTCGGCGAAGGCCCCGCAATAATCCGCGAACAGCCGCGGGAAATCGGGATTTTGGAAATTGCCCAACCAGTCGGGCAAGCCGAAGTGACACAGATCGACGATCGGGGTGATTTCGCGCCGCCGCAGCTCCGCGAAGGTGAGGTCGGCGAATTCCCAGTCGAACTTGTTGGGGCCGAGAAAGCATTTGTGCAGCGGCGGACCGTAGCGCAAATAGTTGATCCCGATCTCCTGGACGCAATCGAAGTCCTCCCGCCAGCGCTCATAGTGGCCGCAGACCTCCATCTCGTCGACGCGGGTCTTGCCATGGTTGATGGTCGGGATGCTGTTCTCGATCCCCGTCGCGAACATGAAGTTGGCGATGGTTCGATCTCCTCACGTCGTCCTTGTCAGCCGGCGAATGGCCGCTCCGGAAGCCCCCGTACTCCCGGAACTAGCATAAACAACCCCCCGGCCTTTGGTTGCATCGCCAGCGCCTCCGAATCGAGGTCGCGGCTCGCCGATGTGATGTAGAGCCGGTCGAAATCTACCCCTCCGAACGCGCAGCTGGTCGGGCGGGAGACCGGCATCTCCACGGTCTCGAGCCACTCCCCCTGGTCGGAATAGCGCCGAATGCAGCTGCCCTCCCAAAAGGCGATCCACAGGCAGCCTTCGGAATCGACCGTCATTCCATCCGGGAAACCTGCTCCGTCGCCGAATTGAAGGAAAGTCCGGCGGTTCACGGCCTTTCCGTCTTCCATGTCGAAGACGTAAGTGGCGCGCCGCGCGGAATCATTGTGGTACATGCGGTCCCCCGAAGGGCTGAAAGCCGGGCCGTTGGTGACGTGGTAGCCTTGGTCCACCGCGGTCCAGGTCAATGTTTCGTCAACGCAATAAAGCGTGCCGGTAGCGGTCCTCTCAGTATCGTCCATGGTTCCGGCCCAGAATCGTCCGCGCCGATCCACCTTGCCGTCATTGAAGCGATTGCCGGGGAGCCGTTCCTCGGGCCTTGCAAGAATCTCGAATCGGCCGGCGTCGGGATCGACGTCCGCGATACCCTCGTCCGTCCCGGCAATGAATCCGCCGCTCTTTCGCGGCGCGAGCGATCCCACCCGAAACGGAGTCGGCCATTCCCGAAGCTCGCCGAACTTATCCAGCCGAAAGATTTTTCGGCCGTTGATGTCGACCCAGTAGAGCGCCTGCTCGCGCTCGACCCAAACCGGACCCTCGCCCAGCACGGCGTGGACGTCGGCAACGCACTGGACGTTCGAATCGTTCGTCACGCAACCTTCGATAAACGGTCAAAGCGAAAAGCTTAAGGAGCGAAGTCGCTTCGGCCGGTTTTTCGGCTATGGGCGAGCGGCATGAAGTGGCCAGACGGGTTCATCGCAGTCGATTGGGGCACGACCAACCGGCGCGCCTATCGAATCGACGGCTCCGGCGAATGTCGTGACGAATTCGAAGATTCGAAAGGCGTTCTCGCCATTGCCTCCGGAAACTTCGACGGCGCGGTCGCTGAAATCCGCGAGCGGCTCGGCGACCATCCGATGCTCCTCGCCGGAATGATCGGATCGAACCGCGGCTGGAAGGAGGCGCCCTACGTCCCCTGCCCGGCTGGACTCGACGAGCTTGCCGCAAAGCTTGTGTGGCCCGGAGAGCGAGAGGCAATCGTCCCCGGCGTGTCCTACCTCGGTGAGCACCGCGCGGACGTGATGCGCGGCGAGGAGGTGCAGCTGCTCGGCGCAGTTGCCGCCGGCCTGATCGGACCGAACGCGCTTGTCTGCCATCCGGGCACGCATAACAAATGGGCGCAGCTCGGCGGCGGAGCGATCGGGTCGTTCCGAACCGTCATGACGGGAGAGCTGTTCAGCCTTTTGAAGGAGCACAGCGTTCTGTCGGACCTTCTGAGCGGCGAGGTGGCCGCGAACGACACATTTAGCTCGGCTGCCCGTTACGCACTTCACAATGATAATCTCCCAGCAGCGCTGTTTGCCGTCCGCGCCGGAGTCCTTCTCGGGCAGGCCGAGAAGAAGGACGCCGCCTCTTATGCGAGCGGGCTGCTCATCGGCACGGACGTCAGGATCGGGCTGTCGCAATCGTCAGTCGAGGAGGTCGCGGTGATCGGGCGTCCCGAGCTTACGCGGCTCTATGCCGTCGCGATCGCCGAGACCGGCAAGTCGGCGATCGAGCTCGACGGTGAGCGATCGTTCCTGTCGGGGATCGCCGAGATCGCAAAGAGGATCGCATGAGCGCGGGGGAGCTGCTGCGCCGCTACCTCGACCAATGTCCTCTCGTCGCCATCATTCGCGGGGTGACTCCCGACGATGCGGAAGCGATCGGGCAGGCGATCTTCGATGCCGGGATTCGCATCATCGAGGTGCCGCTGAATTCGCCCAACCCGATCGACAGCATTCATCGCCTCGCGAGCAAGTTCGGCGATTCGGCGCTTGTGGGCGGCGGCACCGTCCTGGAACCTGCGCAGGTCGGCGCCGTCCAGGCGGCGGGAGGAAGACTGATCGTCTCGCCCAACACGAACCTCGGCGTCATCGCCGTAACCTCATTGGCCGAAATGGTCTCGATGCCGGGCTATTTCACGCCGTCCGAGGCGTTCTCGGCGATTAGCGCGGGGGCAACGGGCCTCAAGTTGTTTCCGGCCGAAGCCGCGAGCCCCGCCGTGCTGAAGGCGCAGCGGGCGGTCCTTCCGGCCGAAGTCCCGATCTTCGCCGTTGGCGGCATCAAGCCGGACAATATCACCCCGTGGCTCGACGCCGGAGCCGACGGGTTCGGACTTGGCGGGGGCCTGTACCAGCCGGGCCAATCGGCCGCCGAGACTGCGGAAAAGGCGAGCGCCTATGTCGCGGCGGTGCGCCGGTGAAGCCGATTCGGATTGCGATCCTCGGTTTCGGAAAGATCGCACAGGACCAGCACGTGCCCTCGATCGCCGGCAATCCGCGCTTCGAGCTTGCGGCGACATCGAGCCGCTCGGGGAACGGCCCGCGGCCGGCGTTCACCGACTGGCGGGAACTGATCCCAAGCGTCGAAGGCCTGCAGGCCGTTGCAATCACCACCCCTCCCGGACCGCGCTACGACATCGCTCGCGAGTGCATCCTCGCCGGCCTTCACTGCCTGCTTGAAAAGCCGCCCACCGCCGGGCTCAGCGAGATCGCGGATCTCGACTGTCTCGCCCAGGCGCAAGGCGTGACCCTCTATACGACCTGGCACGCACAGCATCATTCCACCGTGGACGCAGCGGCTCGCGCGCTCGCGGGCAAGCGGATCGCGAGGATGGAGATCCTGTGGCACGAGGACGTCCACAAATGGCATCCAGGCCAGAAGTGGATCTGGGACGCGGGCGGCTTTGGAGTGTTCGATCCCGGCATCAACGCCTTCTCGATCGCGACGAAAATTTTTCCTGGCAGCCTGTTCGTCCGTGACGCGGTGCTGAGCTTTCCTGAAAATGCGCAGACTCCGATCGCGGCGGAGGTCAATTTCTCCAGCCCTGAAGCCGCCGGAGCGCTGACGGCCAGCCTCGACTGGCGACGAAGCGAGGGCGAAGAATGGACGATCGAGATCGAGGCGGTGGACGGAACCACGGTGCGGCTGGAAGAAGGGGGCGCGAAGCTTACGCTCGCCGGCGAGAGCAGGTCCGATGAAGGCCCCGGGGAATATCCCGATATCTATCGCCGTTTCGCCGATCTCATCGACGAACGCCGGAGCCTGGTCGACGTCGCGCCCCTCAGGCTCGTCGCCGACTGCCTGCTCGCCGGGAAGCGGCAAAGCGTCGAGCCGGTAAGCAGGTGAGCAGCCGTTGGAACGGCTTTGCGCCGCAAGCGTAATGATTTTGCCATGGAATCCGCGACAACCGAGCTGACCCGGGCTGACGAGGCTTTTGCCGGCAACCGCCTGCTTTCGACTTTTTCGAGTGACGCCCGGGCGCTGATCGAACCGTTCGGGACGATGGTCGATCTCGATACCGGTGACGTCGTCCTCAATCGCGGGAGCGACGTGCAAGCGGCACTTTTCCCGGTTGGCTCGACCATGATCTCCATGGCCGTGGAGCTTTCGAACGGCCGCTCGATCGAGGTGGCGCTAATCGGCCGAAGAGGCGCCGTCGGAGGAATCATAAGCTGCGGCCATGCGCCCGCTTTCACGCGCGGAGAAGTCCTTGTCGGTGGCCCCGCCTTCCAAGTGCCGATGCAGGCGCTCGAGAACGCGAAGCACGGGTCGCCGTTCATCGCCAACCTGTTCTGCCGTTTCTCCGACACTTTGTTGTCGCAGGTCATGCAGTCGGTCGCCTGCAACGCCTTCCATTCTATCCCGGAGCGCGCGGCGAGGTGGCTTCTCCATGCGCAGGATCGCACGGGCGATAGGATCGAGCTCACTCAGCAGGCTTTGGCCGGCCTCCTCGGCGTCCAGCGCACCACGGTGAACGCCGTCGTGCAGACGTTCGAGCAGGAAGGTCTGATTTCGACTGGGCGCGGAGTCATCCGGCTGACCGACCGGCCAGGGCTGATGCGCCGCAGTTGCGAATGTTATCAGCGGCTGGAGGATCATTTCGAAGCCGTGATCGGCGAGCGCGGCACCGGAAAGAGCTAAGGCGCGAACGTCCAGCGCACGGTCTCGCCCGCATGAAAGGGCACGAGACCGTCGATCTCCTCCGGAACCTTCACCTCCGCTCGCCGGAGCTCCACAGTCTCCTCGTTGACCGGCACGCCGTAGAAGCGCGCGCCGTTCAGCGAGGCGAACGCCTCGAAACTGTCGAGCGCGCCCTCTTCCTCGAAGATCTGGGCGTAACTTTCGAGCGCGAATGGCGCGTTGAAGATTCCGGCGCAGCCGCAGGCCGATTCCTTCGCTTCGCGCGAATGCGGGGCGCTATCGGTTCCGAGGAAGAATTTCGGTGAGCCGGACGTCGCCGCCTTGCGCACCGCGAGACGATGCTGCTCGCGCTTTGCCACGGGCAGGCAGTAGGCGTGCGGCCGCAAGCCCCCCGCAAAAATGGCGTTGCGGTTGATGATCATGTGCTGGGGGGTGACCGTTGCCGCAACATTGTTTCCACCCCCTTCAACGAACTGCGCTGCTTCCTCCGTCGTGACATGTTCGAAGACGATCTTGAGCGCGGGAAACTTGCGGGTGAGGGGCTCGAGCACGCGATCGATGAACACCGCCTCCCGGTCGAACACGTCGACATCGGCATCGGGCACCTCTCCGTGGACGCAGAAGACCATCCCGATCCGTTCCATCCGCTCCAGTGCGGGATAGATGCGGCGGATATCGGTCACGCCGCTGGCGCTGTTGGTCGTCGCCCCCGCGGGATAGAGCTTGGCGGCAATCCAGACTTTCTCCTCGAACCCCCGTGCAATCTCGTCCGGGCTGGTGTCGTCGGTCAAATAGCAGGTCATCAGCGGGGTGAAGCCGGGTCCCGCGGCCTCGACGATCCGATCGCGATACTCGGCCGCGCCCTCGACGGTGGTGATCGGCGGAACGAGGTTGGGCATGACGATCGCGCGCGCGAATTGCCGCGTGGTGTATGGCGCGACACGCTTCAGCATCTCGCCATCGCGCAAATGCACGTGCCAGTCGTCCGGGCGACGGATGGTCAGCGTTTGCGATGCCACGCTCGGCTCCCTAACTGATGATCATGGCTGCAACCACCCTGTCCGACCGGGCCGTCGTTCGCGTCTCCGGCGAGGACGTCCGCGGCTTCCTCCAGGGTCTCGTGACCAATGACATCGCCGGTGAGCTTCCGGTCTGGGCCGGGCTTCTGACTCCCCAGGGCAAATGCCTGTTCGATTTCATGGTCTGGGATGACGGTGACGACCTGCTGCTGGATTGCGAAGCGGCCGCCGCCGAAGATCTCGTCAAACGCCTCTCGGTCTATCGGCTTCGGCGGCCGATCGGCATCGAGCTCGCCCCTTCGGTCGCGGCGCATTGGTCGCCTGCCGGCGATGATGGCGTGCCGGATCCGCGGCTGTCGGAGCTCGGGCGTCGGTGGCTCGCCCCGCCCGGGGACCCGGCGAATGGCTGGCTCGAGCATCGCCTGCGGCTCGGGGTCACTGAAGGCCGCACGGAGCTCGGCGACACGCTTTGGCTGGAGTGCAACGCTGTCGAACTCAATGGAGTCAGCTTCTCAAAGGGCTGCTTCGTCGGGCAGGAAAACACCGCTCGAATGAACTGGCGGCAGAAGATCAATCGCCGGCTGTTCGTTGTAATCGGCGGCGGCGGAGATCGCTCGCGGGTTGAGTATCCCGAAGCCGGCATGTCGGTCGTCCACGCACGCGTCGACGCGATCCCCGACAATGCCATCGTCCCGGACTGGCTAAGGTCGTCGCTCGCTCAGCCGAGCACGGCATAGGCGCGAACGGGGAACGTGCCCATTCCGCGCACCTTCGGGGGCACGGCGGAGAAGCGGAAATCCTCATCGGGCAAGCTCCCAAGCCCGGTCATATGTTCGCAAATCGGGATGTTCGCACCAAGGAGGCGCGTGTGAACGGGCCGGGCGCGAACGTGCATGTTGTCGATGTTGCAGCTGTCGATGCCGACCAGCGAGGCGCCCTTCTCAGCGAGCCACTCCGCCGCTTCAGCCGTCAGATATGGATGGTCCCCGAAGTAAGCATCGGTCCGCCAGTGCCGGTCCCACCCGGTGTGAATGAGCACCGCCTTCCCCGTGACATCGCGCCCTTCGAGATGCGACGCTTCGACAGCCAGGCTGTTCTCCCATGGTCGGCGCACGACGATACCCGGCAAGTCGGCGAGCGACGGCAATGCGAGATCTGCGAGGTCGGCGCCGTCCGCGTATCGATGAAAGGGAGAGTCCAGATAGGTGCCCGTGTTCGCGACCATATCGATCCGGCCGATCTGGAAAGTCGAGCCGTCGTCGTAGTTCGCGGCCGTGCCTTCGCGCTCCCAGAAGTCGCAAATGTGCGGAGGCGGCAGCCCCTTATAGGTGGTCATGCCATGTTCGATCACATGGCTGAGGTCGACGATCGTCTTTTCTTCAGGATCCGCCATGATGCGATCCCCCCAATGAGTAACCACAGGACGTTCAATGCGGCGGATGGCAGCGCTCCATGCCACCAGCCGTTGATCACGAAGCCCGCCGCGCCGATCACGTTCATTCCCTGATACACCAGGGACTGGCCGGTCAGCTTTTCGGCGGACAGCAGCAAATAAGCGAGCAGGATCAAGACCGCGCCGCCCCAGCCCGCGACTTCGACCGCGATCTCGAGCGGCGTCACGCCGCTGCGAGCCTCCGAAGAACATAGTGGAGGATCCCGCCGGCGCGGAAATATTCGAGCTCGTTGAACGTATCGATGCGGCAGCGGGCCGTGAACGTCAGCTCGCCGCCGTCTTCGCGCGTAACCTTCACTTGGACGTCCTGCCGCGGCTGGATGTCCGCAATTCCCGTAACCGTGAATTTCTCGGAGCCGTCGAGGCCCAAGGTTTCGGCATTCTCGCCGGGCATGAAGTTCAGCGGGAGCACGCCCATTCCGACAAGGTTCGACCGATGGATCCGCTCGAAGCTGTCGGCGATGACCGCGCGAACCCCAAGCAATACGGTGCCCTTCGCCGCCCAGTCTCGCGAACTTCCGGTGCCATATTCCTTGCCCGCGAGCACGACGAGCGGAGTGCCGTCATATTTGTAAGCCATGGCGGCGTCATAGATCGCCATCGTCTCGCCCGTGGGTGCGTACCGGGTATAGCCGCCTTCGACATTGTCGAGCATGCGGTTGCGGATGCGGATATTGGCGAAGGTGCCGCGCATCATCACTTCATGATTGCCGCGCCGAGCGCCGTAGCTGTTGAATTCGGCGCGCGGAACACCCTTTTCCAGAAGATAGCGGCCGGCTGGGCTGTCGGCCTTGATCGCGCCTGCCGGCGAGATGTGATCGGTGGTGATCGAATCGCCGAATACCGCCAGTGCCCGAGCGTCCACGATGTCCTGGAGCGCAGACGCGGTCATCGTCATGCCCGTGAAATAGGGCGGGTTCTGGATATAAGTGGACAGCGGCGGCCAGCCGTAGGTCGCTCCGCCCGTCACCTCGATCGCGCGCCAGCGCTCGTCGCCGTGATAGACGTCGGCGTAGCGGCGGCGGAACATGTCCGAGTGGACGTGCGCGTCGATGAGCGCGCGGATTTCCTCGTTCGAAGGCCAGATGTCCTTGAGGTACACCGGCTCCCCATTGCTCGACATCCCGATCGGCTCATTGACCATGTCGGACCGCACGGTGCCCTTGAGCGCGAAAGCGACCACAAGCGGCGGCGACGTCAGGTAATTGGCGCGGCAATCCGGCGACACTCGGCCCTCGAAATTGCGGTTGCCGGAAAGCACGCTGACGGCGACGAGGTCGTTGTCGTTGATCGCCTTGCTGATCGGCTCTGGAAGCGGTCCCGAATTGCCGATGCATGTGGTGCAGCCGTAACCGACGAGGTCGAAGCCGAGCGCGTTCAGGTCCTCGGTAAGGCCGCTCTCATTGAGATAGTCCGTGACCACCTGGCTTCCGGGTGCGAGGCTGGTCTTGACCCAAGGCTTGCTCGTCAGGCCCTTCTCCCGCGCCTTGCGGGCAAGCAGGCCGGCGCCGATGAGGACCGACGGGTTCGACGTATTCGTGCAGCTCGTGATCGCGGCGATCGCCACGTCGCCGTTTCCGAAATCGAACTTTTCGCCGTCTACCGCGATCCGCGGATCGTTGTGCTTTTGATAGACCTTTTCGAGGTCCGCGTTGAATTCATTGTCGACGTCCGAGAGCAGGACCCGGTCCTGCGGCCGCTTGGGCCCGGCGAGCGATGGCTCGATCGTCGTCATGTCGAGCTCGAGCGTGTCGGTGAAAAGCGGCTCGGGGGTCGAGCTGTCGCGCCATAGCCCCTGCGCCTGGGTGTAGGCCTTGACGAGGGCGATGCGGTCCGGGTCCCGGCCCGTCAGCTCGAGATAATCGATGGTTCGGCTGTCGATCGGGAAAAAGCCGCAGGTCGCGCCATATTCCGGCGCCATGTTGGCGATCGTCGCCCGGTCGGCGAGGGAAAGCTTGTCGAGGCCAGGCCCGTAGAACTCCACGAAGCGCCCGACGACCCCTTTCTGGCGGAGCATTTGGGTGACGGTGAGCACCAGGTCGGTCGCGGTTATGCCTTCGCGAAGCTCGCCGTCGAGGCGGAACCCCACCACTTCGGGGATCAGCATGCTGACGGGCTGGCCGAGCATCGCCGCTTCGGCCTCGATTCCGCCGACGCCCCAGCCGAGCACGCCGAGGCCATTGACCATCGTCGTGTGGCTGTCGGTCCCGACCAGAGTGTCGGGATAGGCCGGGGTTTCGCCGTTTTGGATCTCGCCGGTCCAGACGCACTGCGCGACATGCTCCAAATTCACCTGGTGGCAGATGCCCGTGCCAGGCGGCACGACCTGGAAATTGTCGAACGCGGACGCGCCCCACTTCAGGAACTCGTAGCGCTCGCCGTTACGCTGATATTCGAGCTCGACGTTTTTGCCGAACGCCTTGGGGTTGCCGAACTCATCGACCATGACGCTGTGGTCGATCACCAAGTGGACGGGAACGAGCGGATTGATCTTTTGCGGATTGCCGCCGAGGTGCGACATTGCGTCGCGCATCGCGGCGAGGTCGACCACCGCCGGAACACCCGTGAAATCCTGCATCAGCACGCGCGCCGGGCGGTACTGGATCTCGCGCGCGACCTTCCGCTCCTTGAGCCAGTCGGCCATCGCCTGGAGGTCGTCGCGAGTGACGCTCGCGCCGTCTTCGAACCGGAGCAGGTTTTCCAGCAGCACCTTCATGGAGAAGGGCAACCGGGAGATATCGCCGAGCTGCTCGGCCGCCTTCGCGAGCGAATAGTAAGAATAGCTCTTGCTTCCGACCTGGAGCGTGGAACGCGTCTTCAGGCTGTCCTGGCCGGTGGGAATCATTTCGGTCCTTCTCGGGGATGCGTTCTAGATGGGATCCGCCGCGGCCTTAGCAACCCGGTGCAGGGGCGGCAAACGCGTCACCGGCGGCTGCCTGTCACGCGCTTCTTCACCGGAGTGCCGGCCGCCGCATTCGTTTTCTTTTTCCTTGGGCTCTTCGCCTTTCGGGCGGCGGAATCCGCCGCGCGTTTGGTTGTTTTCGCGACTTCCTGACGGTCGACTGAGGGTATTGCCGGGATCGTCTCTTGAACGTCCTCGTCGCGGTTCTTGAGGATTTCCTCGACAGTGGGGGCGGCGTCATCGGCTTTCGAATCCGGCTGAAGGGCCTCACGCTCAATCGCCATCTTGAGTTCGGCAACCTGGGCATCTGTCAGATTTTCGATCCCGACCAGCTCCGTGCGCGCCTTGCCGACGGCAATCAGGATCTCGTCCAGCTTTGCCTGGATCGCGATTCCGTCCCGGTTTTGGCTGTTCTGGATCAGGAAGACTGCGAGGAACGTCAGAACGGTCGTCGCGGTGTTGATGACCAGCTGCCAGGTGTCCGAATAGTTGAACAAAGGTCCGGAAATTGCCCAGATGACGCAGGTCAGCGTGGCGATGATGAACGAGGCCGGATGACCCATCCAATAGGAGCTGCGCGAAGCCAAATTGCTGAAAAAGCGCCTCATCGATTTCCTCACGACAGTGTACGGGCGCACAATGCCCGACTGGCAGGAACGGCTGGGGCGGGCGATCCGTTGCGCTGAATCGAAGTCACGATGCGCCGGGGCGTCGGGCTGACCCTCGTAATTATGACGCAGACGCAATATCTCCTGGGAATTCCGGGGATTTCCGGAAAAAAACAAACAGAGGAAAGCGGGCATGGCCCACGACAGCGAATATTTCCGCCGCCGCGCCGCAGAAGCGCGAGCCGCTGCTTTTTCGAAGCAGGACGGTGACGGAGCGGCTGTCGCCGGAGATCTGGCGCTTGCTTATGCCGCGCTTGCTCGGCGCCGTGCCCAAGCGGCCGAAGCCGAGACAGCTCCCGTCGAAGCTCCGCTCGTCGCGCTCGATTAAATCCAGCCGCGCCGTTTGAAGTAAAAATAGGGCAGCACGCCGCTGGCCAGCATCAGCGTCAGCGCCATCGGATAGCCCCATGGCCAGCTGAGCTCCGGGAAATGATGGAAATTCATCCCGTAGATGCCGGCGATCAAGGTCGGCGGCAAAAACACGACCGCAGCCCAGGAAAAGAGCTTCATCGCCGCATTCTGCTCGATGCTGATCAACCCCAGCGACGCGTCGAGAAGGAACGTCAAATTGTCCGTCAGGAAGCTCGCATGTTCGCTCAGGGACGTGACGTCGGTCGTCAGGCTCGCGAGATGGTGCCGCGCATCCGCGCTCTCGGGCTGGTGCATCCGCTTCGATCCGGCAAGGAAGCTCAGCATTCGGTTGGTGCTGACGGCCGTATAACGGACCTTTGTAAGCAGGATCTGCGTGCGGCCGATGCTGGTCAGCAGCCGGGTGAGCTTTTCCGCCGGAATTCGCCGCTCTTCCACGTCCTTCCGGAAGATTTCCGATGACAAATGCTCGGTTTCCGCACCGATCTTCTCGAGCTCGTCGGCCATCCGGTCGATGATCGCGTCGAGCAGACGCACCAGCACCGTTGGAGCGTCGCGCGCCAGTTCCGGCTCGCGCCGGACATGCTCGCCGAAAGCGCGAACGGGCTTGGGCGTGGCGTAACGGATCGTCACGAGGCGGTTGTCGGTCAGGACAAAGCCCATGGGCGTACTCGCCGGAGCGCCGTCCTCGACCCCGCAAAGCACGCTTGCGGTCATGTAGAGCGCCTTGTCGCGCTCGTAGAGCCTGCTCGACGGCTCGATCTCAGCCATCTCCTCTTCGGTGGGGATGTTGAGCCCGACGCAGCGCTCCACGAGCTGTTCTTCCTCGTGCGTCGGCTCTTCGAGGTCGATCCAGGTCGCGCCCTTGGGGATTTTCTCCGCCTTCGCCTCGACGAGGCTTCCGTCACAACCGGGTCCGTAGGTCCGCAGCATGCACCCTAATCCGTCATTGCGACCCCGGATTCAATCCAGGGAAGCAATCGAACAACAGCAATGGATTGCTTCGTCGCTGTGCTCCTCGCAATGACGGGGAATGAAAACCCGCACCCGTCGAGCCGCGCTTGCCGCCATCGTCATCATCCTCGCCGCCGCGGCTATCCTGCTGGCCATGGGCCGCAACCCCATGTGCACTTGCGGATCCGTCGAGCTGTGGGTCGGCGGGCGGGACAGCCCGAAGACCAGCCAGATGCTCGCCGACTGGTACAGCTTCAGCCACATCGTGCACGGGCTTATCTTTTACGCCGTGCTGTGGCTGGCCGCTCGGCGATGGCCCGTCGAATGGCGCTTCCTCACCGCGCTCTTCATCGAAACCGCGTGGGAGATCACCGAGAACACTCCGATGGTCATCGACCGCTATCGTCATGCCACCGCGGCGCTGGGCTATAGCGGCGACAGCGTCATCAACTCCGTGTCCGACATACTGATGATGGTCGTAGGCTTCCTCGCCGCCCGGAAGCTCCCGGTCTGGGCTGCGATCCTGCTCGTGGTCGTGCTCGAACTCGTGCCTTTGTACGTGATCCGCGACAATCTGACCTTGAACGTCTGGATGCTGCTCTGGCCCGACAAGGCGATCGCGGCGTGGCAGGCGGCGGGTTGAGAAGGCACCAAATCGGCCTGCGAGCATTGAGACAGCCATGAAAGCCGCGCTCCTCTTTCTCGCGTCGATTGCCGCTGCCTCGCCCGCGGCGGCAGGCGAACTTTTCGGCGGGCTTTACGTCCATGACGTCGACACGCCGCTGACGAAGAGCGGGGTCGAAGGCGGTGCGGACGTCCAGCTCGGGTGGCGCGGAGGCCGCATCGGAGGCACTCCGCTCCAGCCTTATATTTTCGGCGCCGTGAACACGGCCGGCGAGACCAATTATGCAGCGGCCGGAATCTCGGCCAAGTTCGGACATCGATTTTACGTTCGACCGGGGCTCGGTATCGCCGTCCACACCGGCTCGGCGAAGAATTTCGAGGACCCGACCAATGGCAAGGTCGATTTCGGCAGCCGGGTGCTCTTCGAACCGGAGCTCGGGATCGGCGCCGACATCAATGACCGGCTCAGCATCGAGGGAAGCTGGGTGCATATGAGCCATGCGCAGCTGTTCGGTCGTCAGAACCCGGGAATGGACAATATTGGCGTGCGCCTGAACCTGCAGCTCTGACGCTCAGCCGATCCGGCGCAGCAGGGCGAGGTCGGCTTGCTCGACTGAAACGGCATTTGCTGCGACGGGCCGAAGGGTCGGGCTGGTGCCGCGCCTCGCATAGTCGGAATGCAGGGCAAGCGCTTCGCCATGGACCGAGCGCTCGATCCGCAGCCAGGCCCGGTCGAAATCGCCGCTCGAAACCAGCTGGTCGAGCAGGACCTGATGTTGGGGCAGCAGCGTCGCCCCGGGGAGAAGGTCGAGCCGCCGGCCGGCGAACGACAGCTGCGCCGCGGTTCCCCGATGGGACTCAATGAGCCTCGTCGCAGCGTCGCGGATCGCGGCATTCGACGAGCGGCTCAGGGCCAGCTCCGAGGAGCGGATGACGAACAGGTCGATCGATGCCGCCTGGCTAACATAGGTCGCCGGGCTGACCGCGCCAACAAGCGGACGCGGCATCGGCTCCGGCCGGGGCGCTTGGGGCGCGGGCGCATTGCTTGCGCATCCGGCGAGCGCGAGCACGACGACTGCCAGGCCGCCGAGCCGCTTCACCGGCCGAGCATCCCGTCCGGCTTGACCACCCGGTCGAACGTCGCTTCGTCGACCAGTCCCAGTTCGATCCCCGCTTCCTTGAGCGTCTGGCCGGTCTTGTGCGCGTGCTTGGCGATCGCGGCGGCATTGTCGTAGCCGATCTCGGGCGCGAGCGCGGTCACCAGCATCAGCGACCGGTTCATGAGCTCGGCGATGCGCGCTTCATCGGGCTCGGCACCCTCCAGCATCCGTTCCGTGAAGCTTTCCGTTCCGGTCGCGAGCAGGTTGATCGAGCGGATCACGTTCGCGCCGATCAGCGGCTTGAACACGTTCAGCTCCATGTGGCCCTGCATCCCGCCAATCGTGGCTGCGACGTGATTGCCCATCACCTGGGCTGCCACCATGGTCAGCATCTCGGCCTGCGTGGGATTGACCTTGCCAGGCATGATCGAGCTTCCCGGCTCATTTTCCGGAAGCTTGAGTTCGCCGAGGCCGCAGCGCGGGCCCGAGCCCAGCAGCCTTATGTCGTTTGCGATCTTCGTAAGGGCCACCGCGATCGTGTTCAGCACGCCCGACAGCTCGACCAATGTATCGTGCGCCGCCAGCTCGGCGAATTTGTTCGGCGCCGAGGTGAATTGCAGCTGCGTCAGCCGCGAGACTTCCTTCGCGAACTCGTCGGCAAATCCCTTGGGTGCGTTGAGACCCGTGCCCACCGCGGTGCCGCCCTGGGCTAGGCGGGCCAGCCTCGGAAGCACGCCCTCGACCCGGGCGATGCAGTCCTCGATCTGCGCCGCATAGCCGGAAAACTCCTGGCCCAGGGTCAGGGGGGTCGCGTCTTGCAAATGGGTCCGGCCGATCTTGACGATCGAATCCCAGCGCTGCGCCTGGTCGGACAGGCGCGCATGCATGGTCTTCAGAGCCGGAATGAGGCGGCGATGGACCGATAGCATCGCGGCGATGTGCATCGCTGTCGGGAAGCTGTCGTTCGATGACTGGCTCTTGTTGACATGGTCGTTGGGATGGACCGGCGACTTGCCGCCCCGCTTGCCGGTCAGGATCTCGTTCGCTCGGCCGGCGATCACTTCATTGGCATTCATGTTCGACTGGGTGCCCGATCCGGTCTGCCAGATGACGAGCGGGAACTGACTGTCGAGGTCCCCCCGCGCGACTTCGGCGGCTGCCTGCTGGATGGTCTCGGCAAGGTTCGGATCGAGCCCTCCGATCCTGGCATTTACCCGAGCCGCGGCCTGTTTGATGAAGCCGAGCGCATGGACGATCTCGAGCGGCATCTGCTCGCGCGGACCGAATGGGAAATTCCCGATCGAGCGCTCGGTCTGAGCGCCCCAATACGCGTCCGCCGGGACCTCGATCGGGCCGAAGCTGTCGGTCTCGGTACGGGTGTTGGCCATTGTTCCTCTGCAGCAGTTTTGCGGAGGTTCCTGTTACTTTTTGCGGGTGAAGTCCACCGAGACCACATTGGACCCGTCGTCGGCTTCCTCGCCCTTTTTACCCTTTTCGGGCTTTTCCGACTTGGGCGCATCATTCTCGGCCGCCTCATGCTCCTCGCGCAGCTCTTCCTCCGCGCTGGCGTGGAAGGTGAGCGCGAATTCGACCGCGGGATCGTGGAACTGCGTGACTGCGGCAAAGGGCACGTGAAGCGTGGCGGGAACTCCGCCGAACGACAGGCCGACCGAAAAAGCGTCCTCCTCGACTTTCAGGTCCCAGAAGCGATGCTGGATGACGATCGTCATGTCGTCGGGGAAACGTTCGATCAAATGCTTGGGGATCGAGACTCCAGGCGCGCGAGTCTTGAACGTGATGTAGAAATGATGTTCGCCGGGAAGCCCGCCCGACAGCTCGACTTCACCCAATACTCGACCGACCACGGCCCGAAGCGCATCCTGTACGATCTCGTCGTACGGAATCAGGCTTTCGGGTGGCTCGTCGCTCATCGGCTCTCGTGGTAGCGGGCGCGGAAGCCCGGTCAAGCGGAGTCGCTTACGATGCCGATCGATCCCACGCAGCCCTATGACGACAACAACATCTTCGCCCGCATCCTTCGCGGCGAGTTGCCCTCGAAGACCATTTACGAGGATGAGCATGTCCTCGCCTTCCACGACATCAACCCGCTCGCCCCCGCCCACATCCTCGTCATTCCCAAAGGGCCCTATGTGAGCTGGGACGATTTTTCCGCAAAGGCCTCGGATTCTGAAATTGCGGCTTTCGTGCGAGCGGTCGGCAAGATCGCTCGCGATGAGGGGCTCGTCGCCGAGGGCTACCGCATCCTCGCCAATGTCGGGTTGAACTCCGGCCAGGAGGTCCCGCACCTACACGCGCATATTTTCGGCGGGCGTCCGCTCGGACCCATGCTGGCCCGGTAGACGTTTGCAGAAGGGGGATTGCCCTCACGGCCTCAGCCGTTAGGTTCGGCAGCGATCCAATTTCCAAGGGGAGTTTCGATGGCCACAGCAGCACCGCGGACTGGGGGCATTGGCCGCATCAAGCCATTGGACTCCATCCTGGCGACCGCCGAGAAGAAGGCGCTCAAACGCTCTCTCGGGGCGTTCCAGCTGACCTTGCTGGGGATCGGCGCCGTCATCGGCACGGGGATTTTCGTATTGACTGCGACCGCGGCCCAGAAGGCCGGCCCGGGAATGATGGTGAGCTTCATCGTTGCCGGCGCGGTCTGCGCGGTTGCTGCCCTTTGCTATTCGGAACTCGCTTCGATGGTACCGGTCGCCGGGTCGGCGTACACTTACTCCTACGCCGTAATGGGCGAGATCGTGGCTTGGCTCGTCGGCTGGGCCCTGATCCTCGAATATGCCCTGGGTGCGTCCGCCGTCGCGGTCGGCTGGTCCGGTTTCATAACCGGGCTTCTCGATTCCGTCGGGGTCCATTTGCCCCATGCTCTCAAGGTCGGCCCGCCGATCCAATGGGGCTTCCTCCAGGGCGGCGAAGTCGGCGGCTTCTTCAACCTGCCGGCGGTCGTCGTAGTCGCGGCCGTCACCACGCTCCTCGTGATTGGCACCAAGGAGAGCGCCAACGTCAACGCGGTTCTCGTGTTGATCAAAGTGACCGCGCTGACCTTGTTCCTCATCGTCACCTTGCCGATGATCAGCGGTCATGCCGCTAACTTCGAGCCGTTCGCTCCGCGCGGCTGGGGCGATCCTTTGAGTTCATCGGGTACCGGCATCCTCGGCGCCGCCGCCTCGATCTTCTTCGCCTACGTGGGTTTCGACGCCGTCTCGACCGCGGCGGAAGAGACCAAGAATCCGCAACGCAACGTGCCGATCGGTCTCATCGGCTCGCTGCTCATCTGCACCGTATTTTACCTGCTCGTCGCGGCCGGCGTTGTCGGCGCTTACGGCGCGCAGCCGCTGATCGATCCGGCGACCGGCCTCGCCTTCAAGGAGGGCTCGCCGGAGCTTTACGCCTCGGCCCAATGCCAGGCAGCGAACGCGCCGACGGTCTGCTCCAAGGAAGCGCTGGCCTATATCATGCGCCAGGTGTCCACCCCGTTGATGGGCAAGCTGGTCGGCCTCGCCGCCGCGATCGCGCTCCCGTCGGTCGTTCTTCTCATGATGTACGGGCAGACGCGCGTGTTCTTCGTGATGGCCCGCGACGGCCTCCTTCCGGAACGCCTGTCGGCCGTCCACCCGCGTTTCCGGACTCCGCACGTCGTGACCATCGTGACTGGCATCTTCGTCGCGATTGCGGCTGCCTTCCTTCCGGTGGGAACGCTCGCCGATTATTCGAACGCGGGCACGCTGTTCGCGTTCGCCGCGGTCTCGCTGGGCGTCATGGTGCTGCGCAGGAAAGACCCGGGCCGGGCCCGGCCTTTCCGGACACCGGCGATCTATCTCGTCGCGCCTCTGTCGATCGCGGGCTGCGCCCTTCTGTTCGTCAATCTCAATAACGAATCGAAGCTGCTGTTCCTCAGCTGGACGGTGCTGGGGCTGATCTTCTACTTCCTCTACGGCTACCGCCACAGCCATGTTGCGCGCGGCGTCGTCGAGGTTCCGGAGCTCGCCGCCGAAGCGCCGGGTTCGGTCGGCATCGCGCCGATGCCGGGCGCCCCCGCTCCGGGCACGCCGGAGGAACGAGACTAAACTGCGAGCTCGCCGGCGAGCCCTTTGAGGTCGACTTCCGGGCGCGCGCCATAATGCTGGATCACTTCGGCGGCCGCGATGGCGCCCAGCCGTAGCGATTGGTCGATGCTCTTGCCACGCGTGTAGCCGAACAGGAATCCGGCTGCGAACAGGTCGCCGGCGCCGGTCGTGTCGACGACTTCCGCGACGGGCTCGGCGGCGGTGTTGACGCGCTCGCCTCGCCGGATCGCCAACGCGCCTTTTTCGCCGCGCGTCACCACGAGGGTCTCCACCTTGCCGCGGACCGCATCGACGGCGCTCTCGAGGTGTGGAACGCCGGCCAGCGCCTGGATCTCGGCCTCATTGGCGAAAAGGATATCGATCCGTCCCTCGTCGATGAGTTTGTTGAAGCCGTCGCGGTGCCGGTCGATGCAGAAAGTGTCCGACAAAGTGAAGGCGACCTTGCGCCCTGCGGCCCTCGCGACCTCGATCGCCCGGATCATCGCGTAGCGAGGCGTTTCGGGATCCCACAAATAGCCTTCAAGATAAATTGCGGCGGACTCTTCAATCTGCCGCTCGTCGAGCGCGCTTGCCGGAAGATGCTGGGCGGCGCCGAGGAAGGTGTTCATGGTGCGATGCCCGTCGGGAGTCACGAGGATCATCGATCGGGCCGTCGGAACTCCAACGTCGAGTGCCGGCGTCGTGAATTCGACCCCCGCGGACGTGAGGTCGTGACGGTAGAAACTTCCGAGCTGGTCGGGGGCGACCTGGCCGACGAACCCCGCGCGTCCACCGAGCGCCGCGATTCCCGCCGCCGTATTTCCGGCGCAGCCTCCGCTCACCTCGCGCGCCGGCCCCATATGCGCGTAGAGCCGCTCCGCTTCCTCGGCGTCGATCAGCCGCATCGAATTCTTGGTCAGCCCCTCGGCCTCGAGGAAGGCGTCGGTCGCGTCGGCGATGATGTCGACGATCGCATTGCCGATGGTCAGGACGTCGAGACGGGCTTCGGTCATGAAATCTCCGGATCGGGGAAAGCGCGCCGCCTAGCGGTCGAACGCCGTTCAGACAATCGTCATTGCGAGCCTCCGAAGGAGGCGTGGCAATCAGACTGGATTGCTTCGCTGCGCTCGCAATGACAGGAAAGAGTATGCGCCGTTTAGCTCTTCCCCTCGCCTTCCTACTCGCGTCCTGCGCCACCCGTCCGGTGCAGCCCGTCGTCGAGCAGCCCAAGCCCGTCGCCGCCCCCCCGGCCAAGCCGCCGAGCACGATCGTCGGCCTCTCGGCATCGGAGCTGGTCGGCCATTTCGGCCATCCCGCGCTCCAGGTGCGCGAAGGCGTCGGGCTGAAGCTCCAGTTCCGCTCCTCCCGTTGCGTCCTCGACGCTTACCTCTATCCGCCTGAGACTGGTTCGGGCGTGCCGCGCGTAACCTATATCAACACGCGGCTTCCTTCGGGCGCCGCCGCCGATCAGGCGGCTTGTATCCTCGCGCTCGAAAGCCCCAGCTGAGCAAGGGCCCACTCGGCGGCTTCGGAAATTACCGGATCCGGATCGGCGCGATGCGGCAGGATCGAGGCTTCGAGCGATAGGTCTCCGCTGTTCCCCGCCGCGATCAGGCAATTGCGGATCATGCGTTTCACCCCGATGCGCTTGATCGGCGAACCGGCGAACATCTCGCGAAACGTCGCATCGTCCAGCGTGAGGAGGTCGGCCAGGCGCGGCGCGGCGAGCTCGGCTCGCGGCAAGAACGCCTTATTCGCGGCCGCTGCGTCGGCGAACCGGTTCCAGGGGCAGACGGCCAGGCAGTCGTCGCAGCCGTAGATCCGGTTGCCCATCGCCGCCCGGAACTCGTCAGGAATCGGACCGTCATGCTCGATCGTGAGGTAGGAAATGCAGCGCCGCGCATCGATCCGGTGCGGCCCAAGAAAGGCCTCCGTCGGGCAGGCATCGAGGCAGCGGCGGCAGCTTCCGCAATGAACGCCCTCGCTCGCGGCGTCGTCCGGTTCCAATTCGAGGCTGGTGAGGATCACCCCGAGGAAGAGCCAGCTGCCATGCTCGCGCGACACAAGGTTCGTGTGCTTGCCCTGCCAGCCGATGCCCGCCGCCTGCGCAAGCGGCTTTTCCATCACCGGCGCGGTGTCGACGAACACCTTGAGCTCCGATGGGGCCCGGTCGACGATGAACCGCGCGAGGGCTTTCAGCGCCTTCTTGACCGTCTTGTGGTAATCGCCGCCCTGCGCATAGACCGAGATTCGCGCCCGATCCCGCTGCTCGGCCAGCGCGAGCGGATCCGAAGCCGGCGCATAGCTCATGGCAAGGGCAATGGCCGATCTCGCGTCGGGCCACAGCGATCGCGGACTGACGCGCTGGTCCGCGCGGCTTTCCATCCAGTCCATCGTCCCGTGATGACCGGCTTCGAGCCACCGTCTGACGTCGAGGCCTGCAGCGTCGGCCGCTTCCGCGCGCGATATTCCGCAAGCGACGAAGCCGAGCCGTTCGGCTTCGCGCCTTATTGCTTCCTCAAGGCTTTCGTTGTTAGCCACTCCAGGCGCTTACACCGTTCGGCCTGAGCTTGTCGAAGGCCTGCCTTTGATTCGTAAGGGAAAACCAGTGCTTCGACAGGCCCAGCACGAAGGGGAAGTGGGAGGCGCGGCTGTCGAAGCCATCGATCTGGTCAAGGAGTTCGACTCCACCCGCGCAGTCGACGGGGTCAGCCTCATTGTCCCCACGGGAAGTATTTACGGCCTCCTGGGCCCCAACGGCGCCGGCAAGACCACCACGCTCCGAATTCTGCTCGGGATCATCGATCCGTCGAGCGGCATGCGCCGGGTGCTCGGCCGCGAGCGTCCGCTCGAGGCGGCTCGCGAGATCGGCTATCTGCCCGAGGAGCGAGGTCTTTATCCGTCGATGTACGCTCGCGAGGCCATCGCCTTCATGGGTGCGCTTCGCGGCCTCACGCTTCGTGAAGCGCGTCGCCGCGCCGATGCTTTGCTCGGCGAGCACGGCTTGGGCGATTGGGCCAGGAAGCCGATCCGGACTCTTTCGAAAGGCATGGCGCAGACGGTGCAATTGCTCGGATCGATCATCCATCAGCCTCGGCTCATCGTGCTCGACGAGCCTTTCTCCGGTCTCGACGCGATCAACCAGGCCCGGCTCGAGGAGCTCATCCGGAGCCAGGCGCGCAACGGTGCGACGATCATTTTTTCGACGCACGTGATCGCCCATGCCGAACGGCTGTGCGAGCGAGTCGCGATCATCGCCAAGGGCAAGGTGGTGTTCGATGGCCGGGTGGACGAAGCCCGCGCGCGTCTCCGCCCGATCGTTCGGCTGCAGACACGCGAACGCGACGGGCCATGGCGTTCGGCAATACCGGCCGACGCCAGGACCGAAGGCGAGACGCTCATTTTCGAGCTTCCGACAAGCGGACCTGAGCCTTTGCTCAAGGCGCTGATCGACGGCGGCGCCGGCATTGAATCGCTGGCGATCGAGCGGCCGGGCCTCCACGAGGCGTTCGTGGCGATCGCAGGCGAGGCCGCGGCGGCGGCGATGGGTGAGGACAAACCGCAATGACAAAGCTCCTTCGCGGCGCCTTGGTCATCGGTCGGCGCGATTTTTCGGCGACCGTCCTCTCGAAGACCTTCCTGTTCTTCCTCATTGGGCCGTTGTTCCCGCTGCTGATGGGCGTCGCTTTCGCGGTGATCGGTGCAAGCGGACCGGCCCGGAACGAGCAGCCCGTGGTGGCAGTGGTCGATTCACCCGCCGAGTTTGCGCGCGTCTCGACGGCCCGTGCCCGGCTTGCCGATGCGGTCGACGAGCAATCCATCGTCCGGCTGCTGTTCTTCGCTCCCGAAGCGGACCTCGCCCGCCAGACGCGTCGTCTGCTGGCGTCCAGCGATCCGCCCGTCAGGGCTGTCCTGACCGGCGCACTCCAACATCCGCGTCTCACCGGTTCGATCAACTCCAACGGGTCGACGGTCCGGCAAGTGCAGCTGATCCTCGCCGAAGCCCGGAAGGGAGAAGCGAATCCGATTCCGGTCGATGTGACGAACGTCGCAGGCTCCCCGAACTTGCTTGTGAGCGAGCGAGCGTTGACGGCGAAGACCGGGCAGTTCCTGCTTTTCTTCCTGACCATCCTGCTTGCAGGCATGGTTTTGTCGCAACTGATCGAAGAGAAATCGAACAAGATCATCGAAGTCGTGGCGGCGGCCGTGCCCATTGAGTCGCTGTTCGTTGGCAAATTGTTCGCGATGCTTGCGGCCTCCGTCGTCGGGCTCGTCGTATGGACCGGCATAGGAGCCGTCATCGTTGCGGGGCTGAAGTCGGGCGGCCTTGCGGCGCTTCCCGCGCCCGCCGTCGGCTGGCCGACCTTCCTTATTCTCGGCATCGCTTATTTCGGCATGAACTATTTGCTGTTCGGGTCGGTCTTCCTGACGATCGGAGCCCAGGCCTCGACGGCTCGCGAAGTCCAGACGCTGTCGATGCCAGCGACGTTCGGACAGGTTCTCATCTTCGGATTTGCCGCGGCGACGATCGGCGCACCCCAGTCGACGGCCGCTTTGGCTGCGGCGATTTTCCCGCTGTCATCGCCGATGGCGATGTTCGCACGCGCTGCGGAAACGCCGGAGCTTTGGCCGCATCTTCTCGCGCTTGGCTGGCAGGCCATCTGGGTCGCGTTGATCCTTCGGCTCGGCGCCGGACTGTTCCGCCGGACGGTCCTGAAGTCCGGTCCGGCTCGGCCGCTGTGGAGGCTGAAGAGGGCCTAAATCAGGGCCGCGCGGGCTTCACCCGTCAGCCATTCCTGCATTGCCATGTAGGGGAAAGGCCCGTGACTGACCCTGGCGATGCCCGCGCTTGCCCAGCCGGCTCGGCTCGGTCCGCCCGGCAGGTGCATGGCGTTCACCGGAATCGAAAGGGCGCTGCAGATCCGAGCCACGAGATCGAGGTTTGCAAGGCCGGGGATGAAATAGCCGTTCACGCCCGCCGCCGCGTAAGCCTTGCCCCGCTCGATCGCCGTCTCCGCTAGGGCCAAATCATGCGCTTCAGGCTTGGCCTTCAAGAACAAATCGGTCCGCGCGTTGACGAAGAAATTCGTCCCAACGCCTTCCCGTAACGCCGCGATACGCGCCGCCTGATCGGCGATCTCGTAAAGCCGATCGGTGCCGACGATCTGGTCCTCGAAATTGCATCCGATCGCGCCGGTGTCGGCGAGCCGCCGGCCGTTCGCGGCCAATTCGGCGGCATCCTCTGCATAGCCGCCCTCGAAATCGATCGTGACCGGTAGCTCGACGGCCTTGACCACCCGCTCCGCGTTGGCGAGCGCGACCTCCAGCGGCACCTCTTGGCCGTCGCCGAAGCCGTTCGCCATGGAAACCGACGCGCTGCCGGTGGCGATCGCCCGAGCCCCGGACTTGGCGACTGCGGCCGCGCTGCCGGCGTCCCAGGCGTTGAAGAGGACGACCGGGTCCCCGGCGACGTGAAGCTTCGCGAAATCTTCGAACTTGCTCATGACGGCGTTCGTGCTCCTTTAGGATCCAGCCCTATGGGGCACGACGTCACTTCAAGCTTCTGGAATCTTGCGCTCAACACATAAGCTCAATTGATGGCGGCCGTCGCCATCTCTTCGAGCTTGGCCATCAGGGCACGGTGCGGGAAAGGCCCGTGGCTGATCCGCGCCACACCCGCCTCGGCCCATATTTTCTTGTCGGGCGCACCGGGAAAAGCGATCACGTTGAGCGGAAGGGGCACGTCGCGCACCACGCGCTCGATCTGCTTCGGATCGGCCAGCCGCGGAACGAAGAAGCCGCTCGCCCCGGCATCGGCGAAGGCCTTGCCGCGCTCGACGACCTGATCGATGAGGGCGTCGTCATAAGTCTGGGTCTTCAGGAACAGGTCGGTCCTGGCATTGATGAAGAATTGGTCGCCGACCGCCGCCCGGATCGCGGAAATGCGGTGGGTCTGCAGATCGATCGGGTGAAGGCCTTCGCCGCCGATCACCTGGTCCTCGAAATTGCAGCCGACCGCGCCGGTTGCGGAGAGCCTCGCGACGTTCGCCGCGCCTTCCTCCGGGTTGGACGAATAAGCGCCTTCGAAATCGACGGTCAGCGGGATTTCGACAGCATCGGCAATGCGCTTCGCATTGGCGAAGGCGAAGTCCATCGGGACATTCTGTCCATCCGGCCAGCCGTTGGCATCCGCCACCGGATGGCTTCCGGTCGCAAGGGCTCTGGCGCCGGCTTTCACGACCGCGAGCGCGCTTCCAACGTCCCAGATGTTGTAGAGGATCACGGGGTCGCCGGGGACGTGAAGCGCCGCGAAGGTCTCGAATCTGCTGGCCATGAGCGCTCCCCTTGTTGCGGCCTCCTAGGCGGCGGAGCCTAGTGAACGAAGCGCGCGACGACGTCGCGGTAGCTTCGCGATACCTTCACCTGAGCTCCGGAATCGAGGACCAGGAAGCATTCGCCGTTCGTGTGGGGCTTCACCTGGCGGACGAGGTCGAGGTTGACGATCGTCGAGCGATGGACGCGCTGGAATCGCCGCGGGTCGAGCCGCTTTTCGAGGTCCTTCATCGTCTCGCGCAGGATGAGCGTATTCTCGCCGGTCTGGATGCACATGTAATCGCCGGCGGCGTCGATCCGCTCGATCGTATCCACGTCCACCCGGAAGATCTGGCCCTGGTCCTTGATGTTGATCATTTTCTCGTAGCGGCCCGGTGACGGCGCCTCCGGCGACGCCTCGGCGAGCTCTTCGGCCGCCTCGGGCGCATGCTCCGCGAGCGCTTCCTTGAGCCGCTCGGATTCTTCGGCGCTGCGTTTCTCGGACAGGCGCTGGCGAACGCGCTCCATCGTTGCCGCCAGCCGATCCTCATCCACGGGCTTCATCAGATAATCCACCGCCTGCGCGTCGAAGGCGCGCAGCGCATGCTCGCCGAACGCCGTGACGAAGACGAACAAGGGGGGTTCGACGTCCATCAGTCCCTGGATCACCGAGAAGCCGTCGAAGCCGGGCATCTGGATGTCGAGGAAGACGAGGTCGGGCTTGTGCGTCTTGATCTGCCGGATCGCTTCGCGGCCGTTGGCGGCGGTAGCGACCACCTCGACGTCCTCATGGGCTTGCAGTCTTAGCTGAAGGCCTTGCGTCGCAAGGGGCTCGTCATCGACCAAAATGGTCCGGATGGTCATCAGGCCTGGTCTCCGGTCTCAAAGGGAATTTCGAGGATAACGCTAAAGCCCCCGCGCTCGTTCTTTCTCGTCTCGAAACGATGTGAAGCGCCATAGGCTTGCGTCAAACGGTCTCGAATGTTCGCCAGTCCGACTCCGGTCGAGGGGCTCGCGGCGAGTTCCGAGGGGCTTCCGTCACCATTGTCGGCGACTTCGATCCTCACGGCCTGCCCTTCGCGCGTCGCGCTGATCCAAATGTCGGCTCCATTCTCGCTGGGAGTGACGGCATATTTGATCGCATTTTCGATGAGCGGCTGGAGGAGAAGAGACGGGAGGCGAGCACCGATCGTATCCGGTTCGATCCGGAAATGCGGCCGAAGGCGGTCCTCGAAGCGCATTTTCTCGATCTCGAGGTAGAGCTTCAGCGTCTCGACCTCCTGGGCGAGCGTGACTTTCGCGGTCGGCTCATTGGCGAGCGTATAGCGCAGGAAGGAGGACAGGCGCGCTAACATGGCATTGGCCCGCTCCGTCTGTTTGAGCAGGACGAGCGTCGAAATCGAGTTCAGGGTATTGAACAGGAAGTGCGGGTTGAGCTGATAGCGCAGCATCGCCAGCTGAGCGCTGGATGCCTGGCTTTCGAGCCGCTCCCGCTGGGTGATCTGCTCCTCGAGCAAAAGGAAATAATTGATCCCGTAATACAGCGCGGTCCAGGCGGTCAGGAGCGCGAAATCGAGCAGGATCGCGCCGAGATATCCGACCCCAACCGGCTGGTAGTCGGGGTTGATGAAGGTCGAGACGCTCCACGTCTCGATCACCGAGAATGCGACGGATGCGAGTACGACCGCCGCAAAGGACAGGACGAGGGTCAGCCATGGCCTCAGCGTTATGAGCCGCCGGTAGAGCGACGCCATCAGCAAGGTCAGCGAATAGCCCGTCGCCGTCAGCAGCAGCGTGTGGACGATGAACATCCAGCCCTTGCTGTTGGCGAAGCCGGAAATCGTCCTCAGGAAGAAATAGCCGCTCCAGCCGATCGACTGGAGGATCCAGAATGCGCGATTCTTGTCGTCGAAAAACGGCTGATCGAGCCCCATGCCGCGGGCGATCGGCTCCGCCGGCGATTGAATCTTCGGCGTATCGCCCGCACGCCGGGGCGTGGCCGCTCGCCTTTCGAGGGTCGCGCTGTCGGTCGCCATCGTGGGGGATATAGGCCAGCGCTCCGGCAAGCCCAAGGGAAAGACTGACGCTTGGACGTTGGGCGACATCGTCCGTCCGTGAATCACATTTGAAAATTGATCTTAATCAATATCAAAGACCAAGATTCCGGGCCACAAAAAGAATGGCCTTAACTGCCCTTAAACGCTCTTTGTCTACTGCGCTCGTCACAGGGTGGAACGGCGGGCGGATGTACGAGGCTCCAGATCGTTATAAGCGCTTGATTTCGGCGCGGCTTCCGGGCGGGGAATCGGCCGGCCTCACGAATCGTGAGGTCGAAGACGAAAGCTCGCCGCTCCGCGACGTTCAGCTGATTTCTCGAGCACAGCTCGCGCCGTTCTTCGCCGCCGCGAACATTGTGGCGGCCATGATGATGGCCGCCAACCTGTGGAGCGTGGTTTCGCCCCAATGGCTGGTGCCCTGGGCTGTCGCCGTCGGCGCGATCAATCTCGCCGCCATGCAGCTTGCCCGCCACCAGTCGATCGCCTGCGTCGGCCGATCGGGCAGGCGCGTTTCGATGTGGACGCTGGCCGGCGAAGTCGCGCTTCGCGCCGCCGCCTGGCTGAGCCTTCCGCTTTATTCTTTCGCATCGGTCGATCCCGGCACGCAGGTCATTTCCGCATCGATCATGGCCGGCCTCGGAATCGCCGCCATAGGCCTGGTCGTGATTCCGGCCTGTGCGAGGACCTGGATGGTCGCTTTCACCTTGGGTGTCGGCGGCGCGCTGCTGCTCGGCCGTCACACCTTGCCCTTCCCACACATGCTCTCGATCCTGTTCACCATGGGCGTGTCGATTTTCGGTGTGATGACGGTGTCCCGCTGGGCGTTCCACCAGTTGAAGACCAACGCCGATGTCGGAAGCCAGAGCGAGAGCGCGAGCCTGCTCCTTCAGGAATATGAGCAGCGCGGCGTCGGCTGGCTGTGGGCCGTCGATGGGGACAACCGCACGACGTACATCAGCCTGCGGATGAGCACGCTGCTTGGCAAGCCAGCCAGCCAGCTGCTCGGCCATTCCTTCCCTGCGTTGCTCGGCGGCCATGCCGAGCTTGGGCGCGTCCTGCTCGAAAAGCAGCCGTTCAACGCACTTGAAATGGAGCTTAGCACTGCTCGCGGAGCGCGCTGGGTCTCCATCTCGGGCGACCCGATCATCGACACCGCGGGCCGGTTTGAGGGCTTTCGCGGGGTTGGCTCGGACATCACCGAAATCCGCCAGACTCAGGAACGGTTGACCCATCTCGCTAACGTCGACGTCCTGTCGGGGCTTCCCAATCGCGGGCGGGTCCGCCAGCTGCTCGGCGAGGCCCTCCGGTCCGCGACGAGCGGCAATGTTCCCTGCGCGATCATGTTCCTCGACCTCGACGGCTTCAAACCGGTCAACGATACGTTCGGCCATCCGAAGGGCGATGCCGTGCTCCGCGCGGTCGCCAAGCGCCTGGTGGACGAAGTCGGGGAGTCCGGTCACGTCGGCCGAATGGGCGGCGACGAATTCGCGATCGTGGTCACCGACGCCCAGAGCCGCAAGAAAGTCGAGCAGCTCGCGGATCGGATCATCCAGTCGATCAAAGAACCTTATGTCATCGACCAGACCGAAATCCGCATCGGAGTGTCGATCGGCTGCGCCTTCGGGCCGATCGATGGCGCGACCGTCGACGATTTGATCCTCAAGGCCGACCTCGCTCTTTATCAAGCGAAAGACGCCGGCCGCGGCTGCGCGCGTTATTTCTCGTCGGAGCTGCAATCGGAACAGGACGACCGCGTCCGTCTCGAAAGCGATCTGCGTTCAGCGATCGCGTCCGAGCAATTTCACCTGGCTTTCCAGCCGCTGGTCAACGCCAAGACCCAGAAGCTGGTCGGTTTCGAGGCGCTGATCCGCTGGAATCATCCGCAGCGCGGCTTTGTCCCGCCCAACCTTTTCATCCCGGTAGCCGAGGAAACGGGCGTGATGCCGGCGATCGGTGAATGGGTGATCAACGAAGCGTGCCGCGCCGCCGCGACCTGGCCCGAACCAATCACCGTCGCGCTGAACATCAGCCCCAAGCAGATCAGTCAGCCGGCGCTGCCCAATATCGTCAGCGAGGCGCTCGCCCGTCACAAGCTGCCCGGCAACCGCATCGAGCTCGAAGTGACCGAGGGCGTTTTCCTCGGCGATAACGGCTCGACCCTCGATGTCCTGAAGCGCCTTCGCCAGCTTGGAGTCGGCATCGCGCTCGACGATTTCGGCACCGGCTACTCATCGATCGGCTATCTGAACAAGGCGGTCTTTCATAAGCTGAAGATCGACGGCAGTTTCGTTCGAGAGGCCGGTTCGCGGCCCGAGAACGTGGCGATCATCCAGTCGATCGTCCAGCTCGCCAAAAGCTTCCGCATGAGCGTCACCGCCGAGGGCGTCGAAACTGCCGAAGATTTCGAGCGCATGCGGGAACTCGGCTGCGACACGATTCAGGGCTATTTGTTCGGCAAGCCCTTGTCCTACGAGCGCGCCAACCAGATGGTGGTCGGCCTCGGCGCCAAGCGGATGGCCGGTTAACCCTCGGGCTTCTTCTTCAGCGGGCCTTTGGGCGTCTCCCGCTTACCGGCTTTCTTTCCGTTGGCTCCGTAAACCTCGAGAAAGGCGTCTGCGGCCAGTGTCGAGATTTCGACGACATTAGCGGGCGGGCCCGGGATTGCGCCGAGCAGCCGCTTCTCGAACAGGTCCCACTCGTTGAGGCCCTTCCAGTGCATCGCGGTGACCCACGGGTCCGCCCGTTTCAGAATTCCCTTGTCCATCATCATCTCGAATCGGTCGGCTAAACGCTGCCAGGCCGGGCGCAGCACGTTTTTATAGAATTTCTTGCCGATTTCGGATCCGGCCGGCTGGTTGGAAACCATCCGAACGTTCGCAATCGGGCCCGAGGACAGTCGGCGGGAGAGATAGGCAACTCCGAGCTTGATCAGACCGGACCGAAGGTCATCCTCAGCCAGGAACTCGTTCATCAGCCGATCGGCTTCCTCCGTGACGTCGTACACAAGGGTCGCCGCAAGCAGTTCCTCCTTTGAGCTGAAGTAGCCGTAGAGCGTCGCCTTCGAGCCGCCGAGCTTCTCCGAAATCATCGACATCGACGTCCGTTCGTAGCCGTTGTCGTGGAATAAATCGGACGCCACCCGAACGATTTCGCGGCGCTTCTCTTCTGTCCTCACGCGCATGAGCGGGACTAACTCCTTCAAATTTATAACCGTACATTACAGTTTATTTTTGCGTTGACAACCTCGCGAATCGAAACTAAACCGTACCGTACAGTTAAGAAACAAACAGAGGTTTTCAATGCATCGTTTTCCGACTGCGCGGCTGGGCCGCGCGGCGCTGCTCCTTCCTGCCCTTTTGACCGGGGCATGCGCTTCGATTCCGAATCTCGGGCCCAAGCCCGAAATGCACGCCGCTACCGCCTATGCCTCTGCCGCGTCATTCGCTGCGGCGCGGGCCGATTGGCCGGCTGAGGGCTGGTGGAAGCGCTACGGCGACGCGCAGCTCGATCGGCTGATCGACGAAGCCCTGGCCGGTTCGCCGGACCTGCAGGCCGCCGCCGCTCGCATGCGCACGGCAGAAGGGTTCGCGCGGCGCGCCAGCTCCGCGCTGAAGCCCTCGCTCGATGCCTTCTCGAAGCCCGAGCTCGCCAAGCAGAGCCAGAACCAGGCGATGCCCGCCGCCGCCATCCCCAACGGTTGGAACGACAGCGGCTCGGTCGGCCTCAGCTTCTCGCTCGACCTCGACCTGTGGGGCAAGAATCGCGCCGCCGCGCGCGCCGCCAATTCGGATGCCGACGCGGCACAATATGAGCTTCATGAAGCCGAGCTCGCGCTAACCACGGGCATTGCGTCCAGCTATGCCGACCTTGGCTCGCTCTATGCGCAGCGCGACAGCCTCGAGCGCGCTCTCGACATCCGCTCGGAGACAGCCAAGCTGGTCATCCAGCGCGTCGATGCCGGGCTCGGGACGCAGGCGGACTCAAAGCAGGCGACCGCGCGTGCGGCGCAGGCGCGCGCGGACATCGAAGCCACGGACGAAGCCATCGCGCTGACCAAGAATGCGCTGGCAGCGCTCGTCGGCGCCGGTCCCGATCGTGGATTGACGATCGGCCGCCCGCAGATTGCCTCGCTTAAGGCGCAGGGCATTCCCGCGGGCGCCTCGATCGATCTCATCGGCCGCCGTCCCGACATCGCCGCATCGCGAGCGCGGGTCGAAGCGGCCGCTCAGCGGATCAAGGAAGCGAAGGCCGCTTTCTATCCCAACATCAATCTTTCTGCCCTGATCGGGCTGTCGTCCTTCGGACTCGGGAACCTGTTCTCGGGCGGATCCACCTTTGGAAGCGTGACCCCCGCGGTTAGCCTCCCCCTCTTCCATGGGGGCGCGCTCCAGGGCCAGTACCGCGGTCGCCGCGGTCAATATGACGAGGCCGTTGCCCTCTACGATGCCTCCGTCATCAAGGCGCTGCGCGAGACTGCCGATGCCGTGACGAGCCAGAAGTCGCTCGCCTCACAGCTCGCTCAGTCGCGCAGGGCGCTGGCCGATTTCGAAGAGGCCCATCGCCTCGCCCGACAGCGCTACGAGCACGGCCTGTCGACCTATCTTGATGTGCTCAGCGCCGAGGAAGGCGTGGTTTCCGCGCGCCTCCAGGTCTCGGCTCTCGAGACCCGCGCTTTCACTCTCGACGTGCAGCTGATCCGCGCCCTCGGGGGCGGCTTCAACGCTGCCTGACTGCACTCAAAAAACAGGGAATTGTATCATGGCTGAGAGAGATCCTACCGAACTGCACAGCGGTGAATCGCATGCCGAAGTCGCACCGACCGAGGCCGAGGTCGCCGCAATCAAGTCCGCGCGTAAGAAGAAGAGTCTGAAGGTCATCCTCGCGCTTGCCGCGGCGAAGATCGTGATCGGCGCTGGCGCCTATGCGTTCATCGATCACGACCATGTGTCGACCGACAATGCCTATGTTCAGGCAGACTCGGCGCAGGTCACACCGTTGGTCTCGGCCGCGGTTATCGCCGTTCAGGTCGTCAATACACAGGTCGTCCGCAAGGGGCAGATCCTGCTGCAGCTCGATGACAGCGACGCGCGTCTCGCGCTGGCCAAGGCCGAAGCGGACTATTTCAAGGCGCGGCGCCAGTTCGGGCAGACTGCCGCGAACAGCGGCTCGCTCGCGGCACAGGTCAATGCCCGCGACGCCGATATTGGCCAGGCCAGGGCACAGCTCGCCTCGGCCGAAGCCAGCTTCGGCAAAGCCAGGATCGACCTGGCGCGCAGGACGAACCTCGCCGGCTCCGGCGCCGTGTCGGGCGAAGAGCTGACGAACGCCAGGAATGCTTTCTCGACGGCCCAGGCGAATCTCGCGCTGGCGCGGTCCGCGGTTGCCACGGCATCCGCGACTCGCGGTGCTGCGCGCGAAAGCTGGGCGGCCAACCAGGCGCTGATCGCCGGCTCGACGATCGACACCAGTCCCGAGGTCGCGGCCGCCAAGGCCAAGCTCGACCAGGCGCGGCTCGATCTGGAGCGAACGGTGATCAGGGCACCGATCGATGGGGTCGTCACCAACCGCCAGGTCCAGGTCGGCCAGCGCGTCGGCGCGGGCTCGCCGGTGATGACCATCGTCCCGGTTGGAAGCGTCTATGTCGACGCCAACTTCAAGGAAGGCCAGCTCACCAAGGTCCGCCCCGGACAAACGGTCGAGCTCGTGTCCGACCTCTATGGCGACGAGGTCATCTTCCATGGCCGGGTCGCCGGCTTCTCCGGCGGCACCGGGTCGGCCTTTGCGCTGATCCCGGCGCAGAATGCGACGGGCAACTGGATCAAGGTGGTCCAGCGGCTGCCCGTTCGAATCCAGCTCGACCCGAAAGAACTCGCGGCTCACCCGCTGCGCGTCGGCCTGTCGATGGAAGCCAAGATCGACGTCTCGGGAGCGCACTGATGTCCGCTGAGACTGCTCCAGCGCCCGCCATGGGCAAGACCGCTCTAATCCTGGCGTGCCTCGTCCTGGCGGGCACCAACTTCATGGTCGTGCTCGATACGACGATCGCCAACGTGTCCGTCGCGCACATTGCGGGCGGGCTCGGCATCTCCTCAACGGAGGGGACCTGGGTGATCACGTCCTACGCGGTCGCCGAGGCGATTTGCGTTCCGCTAACGGGATGGCTCGCCAAGCGGTTCGGAACGGTCAGGGTCTTCGCTTTCGGGATGGCCGGCTTCGGCCTGTTCTCGATGCTTTGCGGAATGGCCTGGTCATTGGGCTCGCTGGTTGCTTTCCGAATTGGCCAAGGCCTCTGCGGCGGCCCGCTGATGCCGATCAGCCAGACCTTGCTGCTCAGCATTTTCCCCAAGGAGAAACACGCTCAGGCGACCGGCATCTGGGCGATGACCACCATCGTCGCTCCGATCCTCGGGCCCATCCTGGGCGGCACGATCAGCGACAATTGGGGCTGGCACTGGATCTTCTTCATCAACATCCCGATCGCGGTCATCTGTGCGGCAGGTGCGTTCCTGCTGCTTCGCAAGGCCGAGACAAAGATCGAGAAAGCGCCGATCGACACCGTGGGGCTGATGCTCCTCGTCCTGTGGGTCGGCGCGCTTCAGCTCATGCTGGACCTTGGGCGAGAGCACGACTGGTTCGGTAGCTCGTTCATCGTGACCCTGGCAATCATCGCCGCCGCCGGCTTCAGCTTCTTCGCCGCATGGGAGCTGATGGAGCGTGACCCTGCGGTCAATCTGAAGGTGTTCCGCCATCGCGGCTTCACCGTCAGCGTCACGGCCCTGGTTTTCGCCTACGGCACCTTCTTCGCCAGCCTCGTGGTCATCCCGCAGTGGCTGCAGGGCGCGCTAGGCTACACCGCCACATGGGCCGGCTATGCGACCGCGTTCAACGGGGTTGCGGCGGTCATGATGGCACCGGTCGTCGCCAAGCTTTCGACCAAGGTGGACGAGCGCATCCTGGTTTCCTTCGGCATCCTGTGGCTGGGCGGGACCTCGCTGCTTCGGGTGTTCTGGTGGACCAGCGACGCCGACTTTTGGACCCTTGCTCTGCCGCAGCTGATTCAGGGCGCGGGGATGCCCTTTTTCTTCATTCCGCTGACGACGCTCGCTTTGGGCGCGGTCAAGGACGAGGAGGTCGCGTCGGCCGCCGGCGTGATGAACTTCCTTCGCACGATGGCGGGTGCTGTCGGGACCGCCGTCGCCACGACCATCTGGTACGACGGTGCGCAGGCCAAGCGGGCCGAGCTGTCCGGCGTGCTCAACGGCGCGTCGGCGGCAATGCAGTCGCTGCAGTCTCACGGCTACACCGTCGAACAGTCTCGGCAGGTCATCAGCAATCTCGTCGATGGCCAGGCGACCGCACTCGCCACCGATTCCGTCTTTGTAACGGCAGCGATCGTCTTCGCCGCCGCAGCGTCAATCGTCTGGCTCGCTCCGCGTCCCAAGCACGCGATCGCCGCCGGCCATGCCCATTAGGAGAGTGATCATGACTGCAATGCTAATAGCGTTGGCCCTGTCGGACGCTGTGCTCAATGCGAACGACCTGAACGACAACCGGATCGTGAGCGAGAAGGAGGGCGGTGCATCCGCTCGGCCGCTTCATTCCACGAACCCGTGGAAACCTCGCGTCGACAGTTGGAAATCCGATCAGGCCGCTTGCCCGGTCTTCTTCCAGCGCGAGATCGAGGGTTTCGGGACGGTCCTGATCGGTCCCCGCTGCCCCGACGACGACCAGCTGCCGCACGCCCTCTAACTCATCAAGGACTGCCCGCATGACGATTGAGGAACGGCTGTTCAGCGCGCTCTACACCTTCACTGCGATGGCCCTGCTCGCCTTCGCGGCCACGCTCGCGCGTTACTTGCTTCTCGCTTAGGCCGCGAGGCCTTCGGGCTGGGTCAGCAGGCGCCAGTTCATTCGCGGATAGGAATGAAGCTGCTGGCCAAGGCTGCTCGTGATGAACGTCAGCCGCTCGACGGTTCGACTGTTGATGAGCGGTCCCGCGTCCAGGTAGCGAAACGGCGTCCCTTCGGCGAGGCGCATGAATTCGGCCTTGGCGGCGGCATCGTCGCCGGTGATCAGCACGTCGCTGACCGTCTCGTCGAATTGAGGATGGTCGAAGACCTCCCAGAATACGTTCTTGAACGCTCCGACAACCCGGGTCTGGCAGAAGCGGCGCTGGATTTCCTCGGCGCCGCTCGTGTCCCACGGAGTGACGAAATCGCTGTAGTCGGTATTGAAAGGGTTGCTGATGTCGATCAGGAGCTTTCCCGAAAGCCTGCCGCATTGACGGTCGAGGAGGTCGAACAGCCCGTCGCGGATGAACACCGCGGGAAGCACTGCGGGCGCTTCGAGGGCTTCGGCGTAACTCCCCGCGCGAAGCGTCGAAAGATCGAGCGCCGCCGCCATTTGCGAGGCGCGGTCGCGATCGCGTGAGCCCAGAACCACCTTGCGGCCCGCACGAGCGAACATCGCCGCCAGCCGCGATCCCATCCTCCCAGTTCCGAGGACGCCGATCTCCGGCATCCAATCTGGGGACTTGGCCATCATTGAATCCTTTGCTCCGTTCACGTTTCTGGCGCGGGGCCCTACGCGCAGAGCGGGCGGCTGGAAAACGAAACGAAGACGCTCGTCGATAAGGCAGCCTTATTGAGTCAGGTCTTCGAATAGCTCTCCGCGAGGAACTCTTCGGCGCGGATGGCAAGCTCCGTCCGGTTCTTGACGCCGAGCTTTTCGAAGATCGCGTGGAGATAGACTTTGACCGTCCCTTCGGTGACTCCAAGCTCCTTGGCAATCTCGCGGTTGCGCAGGCCCCGCCGAATGTAGCGGATGAGCTGGCGTTCGCGAGGAGCAAGCGCGGCCCGCTCGCCGCGGAAGGTTTCGGCCAGCTGCTCGGCGCGCGCCTGGAGTTCGGGATCGATCCAGCTCCGTCCCGCGCTTACGGCCTCGAGGCAGTCGAGCAGGTACGCCGGGTCCGAATTCTTCAGGACCATTCCCTGGACCTTCAGGGCCCGCGCCTCCATCAGCGACGAATCGTCGATCGCGGCCGTGAGGATGACGATCTTCGGTCGCTCGCCATGCGTCTGCAGCTTGCGGATCACCTCCATCCCGCCGAGTTCGGGCATTTCGAGGTCGACCAGCAGGACGTCAGGCATGAGGCGCTCGATCTCGCTCAGCGCGTGAAGGCCGTTGGTGGCGGTTCCGGCCAGCTCGAACGACGTATCGCGAAGCAGCACCTCGATGGCGGTCCGGATCATCGGATGATCGTCGGACAGGAGGATCCGGATCATGCGCGGCGGCCTTTTGCCGGCAATGAAATGGAAAGCTTGGTCACGCCCATGCCTCGGGACAGTTCAATTCTTCCTCCCGCCTGGTCGACGCGCTCCTCGAGCGTTTGGGGAAGCTGGATCCGGCCTTGCCGCTTGGGAAAGGCCGACCCGTCGTTGACCATGTCGAGCCGAACTTCGCCGTCGCCGGCGGTAAGGGCGATCCGAACATTCTTCGCGCCGGCATGACGAACGGCATTGGCGACGGCCTCGCGGACCAGCTGGTGCGCGTCGAGATGAAGGTTCGTTGAAACCATGACGTTCGCGCTCTCGTGAGTGAACTCGCATGCTATAGCCCATTGACGCGACAACCGGTCGGCGAGGCTCTTGAGGTCGCGGGCAAGATCGGCAAGCTCGATCAAGGTTCCGCTCCTAAGCGCGGTGATGAACGCGCGCAGTTCGCCCTGCTCCTGCATCATCAGCTGCTTCAACTCGTTGAGTTCGGGTTCGAGCTGGCGGCCGGACGCTTCGGACCGTTTCATCGCTTCGAGCCGGAAGGCCGCTCCGGCGAGGAATTGCACGACGCTGTCGTGAAGGTCGCGGGCAAGCGCGATCCGGGAGCGCGCTTCGGCGCTGTCGGCGGCCGCCTCCAGCAGCGCATGGCGCTGGATGTGAGCAGACAAATCCGCCGACAGCTGTTCGCCGATGTCCAGATGGTCGATCGAAAGGGCGAAACCCTCCAGGAACATCTGACCTTCGCCGGTTCCGGTGCGCACCGGAATGGCAAGGCCTTCGGACAGGCCGAGCGAAATCGCAACGGGCTCGCTGACCAGTTCGTTCGGCGATCCGCCGTGAAGGTTGCGCTCCGAATCGCGAGTCAGCGCACGGTTGCGCTTCAAGTCATAAAGAAAGGCGTCGGTGGCGGCCTGTGCTGTGTCACTTGGAGACAGCTCGATGTTGCCGTCGCGGCAGACGAGGCCGATCGCCTCCTTTCCGCCCTCGTGCCACACCAGCGCTCCCGACTGCGCCTTCAGCGCCTGCATTGATGCCGTCAGCCCGGTTTCGAGGGGGGAGCGGTTCAGCCCCGGTTCGGCCAGAAGCTCATCGGCGTGAGAGGGTATTCGCGCGCGCCACTGGTGGATTCCGAACCAGATGAGGATCAGCGACAGGATGACCAGGTGACCGGCCCGTACGATGAATCGGTAGAGCTGGAATCCGATGTTCGAATGGGCGGTGAACAGGCCCTCGGCGATGTAGAGGATGGCCAGCAGGATCGCGGTGAGGGTCGTCTCGCGCCAGCCCCAGCGGATCGCGGCGGACAGCAGGATGAAAACGAAGAAGATGAAGAAGGGGCTGGTATAGCCTTCGGTCAGATAGACGATGATGGTGAACAGGATGATGTCGACCGCGTGCGCGGGGCCGGCGAGCTTCGCATCCAGCCACCAATTGTTCCAGGTGAGCGCGGCGATTGCCGCGCCGAAAATTTGGTAGGCGACGAGCAGGGCATAGGTTTCCATCGGCGCCTGGGCCGGCTGGCTGATATCGATGCCGATCGCGACCATGAACAGGGTCGCGAGCAAGAGGCGGCCGAGCGCAATGACGCGTCCCGAATGAAGTGTAAGCCCTCTCCCCACCGCGCCTGAGATAGCCGATGCCGTGCCGCAACACTAACTTTCGATATCTTCGCGGCGCAGGCGCCCTTTGGTAGACGGGTTTCACTACCATTACCTTCCCGGAAGAGCGCAGGCCCCATCCTGCGCTCTTCTCTTTTTTGGCGCCTCACGCATTAATGTCGTGGGCGCATGTCTCGGGTGGGGGCAGGGCTATGAACAGGGAACAGAAACTCGTCGCCATCGGCGCCGGCAGCGGCGTCGTTTTGATGATCGGTGCACTGATCGGGCTTTCGGGGGTGATGCCGAACCTTCCGGTTACTGCTGATTCCGGCGACCGTCTCGCGTTTGCCGCCAAATGGCTCGCGCTCGCCGCGCTGCCGTTGTTCGTGGCCATCGTCGCCATCGGCAACGCCCGCTTCCTCAGCGAAGCGATCGACCCGACGGTGGGCAAGGAAAGCCAGGCGATGATCGTCAATGGCCGAGTGGTCGACAATACGCTTCAGCAATATGCGCTGCTGTTCGCGGCGACGATGGCGGTCGCCGCATCGGCAACCGGTCCGCAGCTGGGGATCGTCTCGGCGGCTGCGGTGATCTTCGTCGTCTCGCGCTTCGCCTTCTGGATCGGCTACCGGATCGAGCCCGTCCATCGCGCCTTTGGTTTCGCCTCGACCGCCTATCTCAACATCATCCTGTTCGGAATGGCGATCTGGCTGGCCTGGCGGTAATCCGCCGCTCAATAACGGGCGAGGATGAAGATCCGCGCGGCGTGATACTCGTCGGTCGTGATCCGGCCGTCGTGGTTCGCGTCGGCCATCGCGCGGAACGCGGCCGCGGCGGCCTGCGCTTCGGCCGGCGAGAGCAGGATGTCACGGTCCTTATCGTAGAATTTGAGCGCCCAGTTCATCAGCACCCAATCCTTTTCGAAGATTTGCCGCGCCTGCGCGGTCGCCGGGGCACTCGCCGGAGTCGGCAACTGTTGGGCCGCCGCCGGCGCGGCCAGGAATGCGAGCAGCAATAGGAGCTTGCGCGACATACCCGGCCTAAACGCTCGAACGGCCGTGGCGTTCAGCCTCGCCTACACGCCGAGGAACTGCTCGATTTCGGCCCAGCGGTCGTTCACCACGTCGCGGCCCATCTGGAGGTGCCGACCGCGATGTTGAAATTCACCTTCTTGTCTTGAATGAGCGCATCGAGGACGCCCACTTGAAACGCGCCTTTGGCTCCGCCGCCGCTGAGCACGATCGCAAGCTCGCCCGCCATAACCCCCGCCTTTCAAACTGGAGCTATTCGTCGATCCGGCCAGCCGCTTGTGCGCTCGCGGGGCGGAAGTCTACAGCCGCTGAGCTTAGCGGACCGGAAACTTGCCGTTGGCGATCGGCCGCAAATAATGACGGATGAACTGGCGCGGCTTGGCCCATTTTTCGACCGCTCGCCTGCGAAAGCCGGCCCGAGGCGTGGATCTCGGCGGCCGGTCGAGCGCGATCGTCATCAGGGTCAGGAAGGGCCGAAGGAATTGAACATTCATTTGGAGCCTGCGGCGAAGCAGCTGCAGGCGCGCCCAGCTTCCGCCGCAGAATGCCTCCGGTACGGGGACCTTCGCCAGGCTTCGCGCCGTTCGCAATTGCACTTCAAGCGCGCGCAACGGGCTTCCGCTCGGGAAGAAGCTTGCAAGGAGATCCCAATCAAGCCCCTCGCCGATGAGCTCTCGCGCGTCGACGAGATGCCGGACATCGACGAGACCGCGCCAATAATCGCCGTCGTGAAGCTGGTCGTGGACGATGGTCAGCATCAGCTGGCAAGTGGGAGAGGGGACCCACGCATGGCCGCGGCCGACCGGCGTTCTCTCGCAATGTCTCGCGACGCGGTCATAGCCAAGCGTTAGGTAAATCGGCTGCAACTGCGTGTGCAGATCGATCATCCCGACATCCCGGCTTCGATAGAGCACGGTCGGCAACGAGTCGTCGTCGATGCCCCTGAAAACTTCATATCCGAGTTCGCGAAGAGCTTGCATGCAATCGCTCAGCCGCCCGGCGGGGACCAGCAGGTCGATATCGGAAATCAGGCGCGCCGGATTGCGTCCGCTGCTGATCAGGCGGGCCATGCCTCGCATGACGATGGGTTCGACTCCGGCGGCATTGAGCGCGGGCAGCAACTCCGACAATTGGTCGGTGAGCCGTCGATTGCGGACACGGGCCCGATCTCGAATATCGGTCAGCAGCTCACGAATTTCTGCGGGGAGCTCGAGCGTGGGATTGGAAAGACTGACGTCCGCCAGGGTCCCGATGGTCAGGGTTTCGCCGGCAAGCTCGGCGACCGCCTGCCAATCCTGCGGTGATCGCGGGCTGCCCGCGAGACCCTCCAGCAGGTCTTCAAGGACGTTCGCCCGTTTCCGCATATTGTAAGGTATCGCAGAGAAGGACCGCCGCGTCTCTAGCGTCCGAATAGCGAAGATCGAAGCAGCCTGCGTTCCTCACCAGTTCGGCAAGCGCTGCAAAGATGGCCGTCGAACAGAGCCCGTCACGCGACCGGGCTTCGCGGATGAGATCGGCAAGCATTTGGCTTGGAGGTGCGGGCGTAAGTTCGGCGCCAGGCGCCGGGCCTCGCTGCAACCGGATGATCGTGCGGACCGGACAAGGCTCCGCCAGGCGCTCCCCGTCGACCGTAAGAAAACGCACTTGCTGGCCGTCCGGCCGATTGTGCGACGGCAGGGCCGAGACATCGAATCCGAGCGAGCCTGCGAACTCCCACGCACTTTGCTTGATCCCCGGCGCCAGGGGGATGCCGGCGACGATGCCGTCGGGCGCGATGAGAGTCACATCGTCGGAACCGTATCGATAGCCGGCCTGCATCAGCGCCAGTGCAAGCGTTGTCTTGCCGGATCCGGGCGAACCGAGCAGCAGGCAGCCGCCGTGGCTCGTCGTCACGCATGCCGCATGGAGCGCTGCCAAATAGACGTCCGATCGCAATATGTTTTCGAGGATCAATCCCTTGAGCCGAACGGCGGCCATCGAGCGCTGCACCGCCTCGGCTTGATTGGAACCCGTGGCGATGAGCACGAAATCACCGGCAGACGAGAGGCGGTAAACGCAGCCGGGGGGCGACCCGTGTCCGGAGAGATGCGCGAACGCCGGCCCGATCAGGTCAAAAAGATCGCGGCTGTCATATTCCATGCTGAAACCGATGCCGCCGATCCGTACCGCTTGGGTGACCGCGACCGGTTCCAGCTGCGATGGTCTTGCTTCGAGAAGGGAGAGGCGAGCCGCCTCCGTCAGGAACGCGGCGACCCACCCGAGCGCTTCGGAAGTTTCCACGCCTTGGCTCGACAGCTCCTCAGCCAGTTCGGGGATCGTGGCTTCGGTCTGCAGCCGCGCCGCGAGCACGGCGCCGGTGTCGTTCAACAGGTGGAGTAGCTGATCCTCCTGGCCGAACAGGAGCGTCGCATCGGCGAGCGGCTCAAGTGCAGCGCCGCGCTTCAGGCGAAAGCGGACCTCACGCAGAGCATGAATGGTGTCGGATTCTATCGGCGATGCCGCGACTAATAGTGGCGCGGCCGCGAAGGCTGGATCGCCCCCTGATGGTGGCCGTGATTGTTGCCGGGATTGCCGGGCCCGCTGCCTCCGCCATCGTTGATGGGCGGATTTCCCGGCGGCTGCGGATCATCTCCATTGCCGACGCCATTGTTCCCGTGCGGTCCTCGGTTGGGCGTACCGCCTCCGCCAGTCGACTGGGCGATGGCCGGCGACGACATCGAGGTGGACAAAAGCATCGTGATTGCGGGGGGCGCGACGAGCGCGGCCTTGCCGTATTTTGAGAGGAATTCGCGACGATCCGTGCCTGCGCGTTCTACCAACTCTTCCATGACTCGACTCCGCCTACAACGCCTTGTCGCGCAAAGGTTAACCGAAACGTTAACATAGTTGCAAGTAGCTAATCGGCGCCGATCCCGTGCAAATGTCCCATTTCTACCCATTCCGGGCACCAGGGCGATCTCTGAGTATATCCGCACATCGCCGCGCGAGCCTGGCCATCAGGCCGCGACCGGCTCAGGCGGCCTGACCCAGCTGGGCAGGAATTGATAGGGATCGATCGACGCCGGATCGCACTGAATGTCTTTCTCCTCGAGAAGTCGTTGAAGCTCGCCCGATTGGGCCGCTGCCATGACTTCCATGCAGCCGCCGAGATGAGTTCCGCCGGCATAGATTTGCGGCAGGGTCGGATTACCCGCCAGTTCGGCGAGCGCCGCGCGGATCTTTGGTACGTCGTTGGCCGCGCGGAAATCCGTTGTGTCGACATCGATGGATACCAGCGGCACGTCCAGCGCACTCAGCAGCTTGCGCACCGACCAGCAGAATTCGCACCAGCTCATCGCGAACATCACGACCTTGCCGGGGTTCGACGCAACGACGTCGTCAACGAATTGGCGCGCGGATGCATCGGCGGGTGCCGGAGCAGGAGCTGGAACCGCGGCCGGTGTCGATGCCGGGGCGATCGCGGGCATGGCGGACCACAGCAGCGACTCTTCCTCTTCGCCCATCTCGACTGAAATGTCGGCGAACAGCGGAGTGGACAAATAGCGCTCACCCGTATCGGGCAGCATCGCGAGGATGCGCGAACCGGGCGCCGCGTCCCGCGCCACCTTGAGCGCAGCGGCAAGCGTTGCTCCGCTGCTGATTCCGCAGAAAATCCCCTCGCGCCGCGCGACCTCGATCGCGCAATCTATCGCTTCGCGACCGGTCACCGCCACCGTCGCGTCGATCAGCCGGTCGGCGATCGCGTCGCGCGTCAGCTTGGAGATGAAATCCGGGACCCAGCCCTGCATCGGATGTGGATGAAACGCCGGGTGGCTTTTTGCCGGGTCGCCGGCGCCGTCGAGCTCCTGTGCGATGCCGCTTGCGACGAGGCCGGCATTCTCGGGTTCCGCGACGATGATCCGCGTCGCGGGACTCTTCTCGCGGAGGGCCCGGGCGACGCCCTTCAAAGTCCCGCCCGTGCCGAAGCCGGAGACCCAGGCTGTGAGCCCGTTGGCACCGAAGTCGCGGACGATTTCGACCGCCGTGGTACGGCTGTGGATGTCGGCGCCGGCTTCATTTTCGAACTGCCGGCACAGGAACCAGCCATTGTCCGTCGCCAGCTTGCGCGCGATGGCGAGCATCCCGGTGCCCTTCGCCCAGGGCGGCGACAGGATGACTTTGGCTCCCAGGAATCGCAGCATCTTGCGACGCTCGAGGCTGAAGTTCTCGGCCATCACGACGACGAGGGGGTAACCTTTGGCCGCGCACACCATCGCTAGGCCGAGCCCCGTATTGCCGCTGGTCGCTTCGATCACGGTCTGGCCGGGCTTGAGCTCGCCGCTCTTCTCGGCGGCTTCGATGATGCCGAGCGCGAGCCGGTCCTTGACCGAGCCCATCGGATTGGCGGCCTCCAGCTTTACGAACACTTCGACGCCCTCCGGCGCCATATGCTGCAGGCGCACGGATGGGGTGTTCCCGATCGCGTCGAGGATATTCTGGTGGACTGCCATTTGAATCCTTCTCCTTGTCCGCGTCGCTAAAGCCTTCGCCTGGACCGCAAAATGACTAGTTCGGCGAAATTCTTGATCGAGACGCCGGATTGGATCAGCGGTGAAGGGCGAGCGCTCCTCGGACCGCTTTGTCGAGCGCCTCGGCGCGGAATGGCTTGGCGAGCAGCGGCGCATTGGGAGCGACCCGCCGCACCGCCTCGGTCTCGCTGTATCCGCTGACGAACAGGATCGGCTGGTCGCGCCGCTTGGAGAGCAGGCGGTTCGCGACCTCCGCGCCCGAGAGGCCGGGCATGATGAAATCGAGGATGACGAGGTCCGGCTTGTCGCGCGCCGCCTCCTTGAGTCCATGCTCGCCGTCGGCCGCCTCGCGGACTCGATAGCCCTGCTCCTCCAGGGTCGCGACAATGAACTGGCGGACGTCGGGATCGTCGTCGATCACCAGCACCTTCGCCGGAGCGCGGAACTCGGCCGCTTCCGCTTCGTCCGCAACCGCGGCCTCGTGCGCCGCCTCACTCTCAGCCGCACGGAACAGCAGCTTGACCGACGTGCCCTCGCCCGGGATGCTCTCCAGCCGCGCCGTCCCGCCGGATTGCCGCGCCATTCCGTAGACCATGCTTAAGCCCAGGCCGGTGCCCTTGCCGACCTCCTTCGTCGTGAAGAAGGGCTCGAACGCGCGGGCGGCGACGTCCTCCGTCATGCCCATTCCCGTGTCGCTGATGGTGAGCTCGATATAGCTTCCGTCGAGGATCTCCGGGTCGCCCTTCACCTCGACCCGCTTGGTCGCGAAATGGAGCACTCCGCCGTCGGGCATGGAATCCCGCGCGTTGATGGCGAGGTTCAGCACCGCGACCTCGAGCTGCGTCGGGTCGGCCATCACCGGCATCGCTTCCTGGTCCAGGTCGAAGGTCTTGCTGATCCCCGGCCCGAGCACGTTGCGGAGCAGCGGCCGGATGTTCTCGATGAGCGGCGCGACCTGGGTGGGCCGGACCTCGAGCCGCTGGACCCGGCTGAACGCGAGGAGCTGCCCCGTCAGCCGGGCTCCGCGTTCGGCGGCGGCGAGGGCGTTGTCGGCATAGCGCTTCAGCTTGTCATCGGTGACGCGCTTGGTGATCAAGTCGAGACCGCCCACCACCACCGTCAGCAGATTGTTGAAGTCGTGCGCGATTCCGCCCGTCAGCTGCCCCAGCGCCTCCATCTTCTGGCTCTGCCGGAGCTGCTCCTGAGCGGCCTTCAGGTCCGTGATGTCGCGCGCCTCGAACAGCAGATAGAGGATCGATCCGTCGCCGTCGCGGACCGGCTGCACCGACACGTCCAGATAGGAGGTCGGAACCCCCTCGCGCTCCATCTTGACCTCGGTCGTGAACACCTTGCCCTTCGCCGCGGCCGCGATGCCCTTCTTCATCACCGGGATATGCTGCGGGTAAGCGAGCATGGTCGGAGCGTCCCAGAGCTTCTTGCCGATCGCGTCGTCGGGGTTCTCGTGGCGCCAGATCTCGCGCCGGTTGTTGACCGCGATCACCGTGCCGTCGGGCTCCAGCAGCACCATCACCTCGAGCGCCGCCTCGAACACCGCCCGGAACTGAGTCGCGCTGGCCGCCAGCGCCGCCGTCTGCTCCTCGACCTGGCGGCGAAGCTCCAGCTCCGCCTCCTTGGCGAGGGTGATGTCGGTCGCGACCCCGATGAACCCGATCGGCTCCCCGTCCGCACCGAAGCGCGGCTGGCTCACCGACCGCAGCCAGCGATATTCGCCGTCGTGCCTCTTGTACCGGCCCTCGAGCGTGAAGCGCTGGAGCGACGCCTCCCCCGCGATCGACTCCGCGACGATCCGGTCGACGTCGTCGGGGTGGATCCGCTCGCGCCAGTCGAGCGTCCGCGCCTCCTCGCGGCTGCAGTCCGGGCCGCAGGCGAATTCGGCATAAGCGTCGTTGACGAACTCACGCACCCGGTCGAGCCGGGTCACCCACATCATCGCCGGGGCGCTGTCCGCGATCCTCCGGAACCGTTCCTCGCTCTCGCGCAGCGCGATCTCGCCGGAGCGCTGCTCGCTGACGTCGGTGACGACGATCGCGATCCCTTCGATCTTGCCGGTCGCCTGGTTGACCCACGGCACATATTCGCTCTGCACCGCCAAGAGCCCGCGCGTCGGATGGTCGAAGGTCGAGGCGAAGAACTGCCGCTCGCCCGCGAGTGCCGCCTTCAACAGCGGCTTGCGCTCGGCGAACGCCTTCTCGCCGAGCACGTCGCGCATATGCTTGCCGATGAGCTCGCGCCGCGGCCGCTCGAACCAGTCGGAAAGCGCCTTGTTCATGAACTTATATTTGAGGTCGCGGCCGAGGAAGGCGGTCATGACCGGGACCATGTCGGCCAGCGCGAGCAGGCCGGGCCCGGTGAACATGGCGGATGGCAGGTCGAGCGGCAGCGGGTGGTCGGCCGCGGGCTTGCGAGCGCGCGCCTTGCTGCGAGTCTTTGCTCCCCCCTCGCTCATAAGCCTATGATTCCCCGAAAGAAGCCAAGAGTCGATTCACTTAGGTTTGAGACCCCTCACGATAAAACGGCCGTAGCGGACGAGGGTTTCATGGGCGGAACGATTGTCCCGGTCCGGAAAAGAGAAGGATGGTTCACGCGGAGACGCGGAGACGCGGAGAAGAAAAGAGGATTCCACACGAAGAGGCGAAGGCACGGAGACATTGAGGAAGCGAGCGCGGAAGCGCTCAATCTATTGCGTCAGCCAAAACCCGACAATTGGGTATAAAGCTGCCGCTCGCCTCATGCTCGGCCCCTCCGCGTCTCCGCGTCTCCGCGTGAAATCATTTTTATTCTATTTGAAAGGGGCCCTCTCGAAAGCTCCCGGAGCTTCCGAATTCCCTTTCCTATTAGGATTTCGCCTGCTCCACGCTCGAAGATGAGCGATTCGAAAGAGGCGCATCCGGCCGCCCAAACGCCGGAAACCGACCTTGAAATCGAGGAACTGCTGAAGTTCGAGCCGGTGCCGCGCAAGCGCGTCGTCGACGATGGATGGACGCCCGAGCTGCAGCGCGAGTTCATCTCCCGGCTCGCCGTGACCGGCTCGCCCGGCCGCGCGTGCGAGGAGATGGGCAAGAACCTCAGCGGGATGATGAAGCTCTATCGCTCGCCGCTTGCCGCAAGCTTCCGCGACGCGTGGAGCAGGGCCGTCGAGCTCGCCAAGCGCCGCAAGACGCAACGCAGGTCGGCGGACGTCGTGATCCCCGGCAGCCGCCCGCCGTCGCTGGACAGCCGGCGCAAGACCAGGCCCGCCTGTTCCGAGTGCGGACGGGAGCACCCAACCCCCGAAGAGGAGGCCCAGGAAGCATGGCGCCGCGAGGGCGAGGAAGCGAAGGCGCGGGTGCTGAAGAAGATCGACCGCCTGCGGCGCAGGGAATTGCTGGAACTGCGCGGCAATGCCGAGAAAATGCGGGCGTATGAAGTGCTCAACGGGCCGATCGATTGGGACAATGCGGAGACCTATTCGGTGTTCGGCGAAACGGTCGAGGCGCTGCGCCGGAGGATGTGAGGGGGAGGCGGGGGCGCAGAAAAGAAAGGAATGGGTTCACACGAAGCCACGAAGACACGAAGAGGTTGGGGAGCGGGTGCGGCAGCAATAATCGATTTCGTCGGTGGAACGTGAACGCCATTCGAATAAATGAGCTGCGCTCATCCAGCTCAGAACCATTGTGATCTTCGTGGCTTCGTGCCTTCGTGTGAAAACCCTTTTTCTTTCTCCGCGCCTCCGAGATCCGATCAGGGACGACCGACCGCTCTGTACTGCGAGGCGCCGACCTGCCGGTACCATTCCCCGCCGCAGTAAAAATAAGTGGCGTTGCCGCCGTCCTCGATCAGCTTCGTGCAGCCGGAGGGGAGCGAGCTGTAGTTGCGGCCGATGACATAGGGCTTTCTCGGCGCGGGCGGTGGCGGAGGGGCGACCGCCGCGGGCTGCGGCGCAGGCTGGTCGTGAACGATCACCAGTTCGCGCACGACCGGCGGTTCCTGGAAGATGATGAAGCCGCCGGTGTTGAAGCTGCCGAGCGGCGGCGGGGGCGGCGGCGGTGGGGCCCACGCATGTCCGCCGATGGTCTGCGCGCCGGCGGGGAGGGCGGGCACGGCCAGGAGGGCGAGGATCGCCGCGATCGCGGCGCGCGGGCGGGGAGTGTACATGGGACGGCCTCTACACCCAAAGCCATGTGCATGGACATCATGCTTGTCCGTCCCGGTCACACAGCGAGAAGTTCAACGGAGCGAAGATCAATGAGTAATGAATCAACAATTCAATCCCTCCTTGCCGACGCCGGCCGGTCGGCGGAGCGCATCGAGGCGCGCGCCAAATGGGCCCGCGAGACCGCCGCGAAAATGCGCGAGGCGATGCAGCAGATGGACGAGCGCTGCACGGAAGCGGTCGAGCGGCTCGATGAGGAAGAATTCGATCGGCTGGTCGAAGCCGAGCAGGCGAAGGTCGACGCGATTTACGAAAAGCTGCGCGCGGTGATCGACAAGGATCAGTGGCCGAGGGATCTGTATTGGGGGGAGATTTAGGGGGCTTAAGATCGTCGCGGACGCGGGCGTGGTATGAGTTTGAACCCAAGAGAGTATGCGTCGACGGTCATTTTAGCGACAGGTACTCTGAGACGCCTCTCCAC
>JBKPOO010000011.1:0-24785 GCA_046733175.1 Pseudomonadota bacterium | reverse complement strand
CTTGTCGAATCAGCGACTTTTGCGGCATTGGGCCACGATTCTTCGGAGGGTAAAATTCCATGAAATTGAAGATGTTCGCGCTCGCCACCGCGAGCCTGGTGGCGATTGCGACCCCGGCGACGGCGGCAAAGCCCGTGTATGGCGACTGGGGCTACGACCCGGCGGCGATGGACCGTTCGGTCAAGCCCGGCGACGATTTCTGGGCGTACGTCAACGGCAGCTGGGACAAAAACACCAAGATCAAGCCCGACCTGACGTCCGCAGGCCCGTTCATCACGCTGTACGAAAAATCCGAGGCGGATGTTCGCGACATCGTCGAAAATCTCGCGAAGGACCCAAATCGCGACCGTCTCGGCCAGCAGGTCGGCGATTTTTACGGGAGCTATATGGACGCGGCCGCGATCGAAGCCGCCGGAACTGCGCCCCTGGAGCCCTATCTTGCCGGGATCGCCGCCGTTAAGACGCGTGATCAACTGCTCTCGCTGTTCGTGAAGCCCGGCTACGCCAGCCCGATCGACGTTTCGATCATCCCGGACCTGAAGGATTCAACGCGCTATTCCGCCATCTCCGGGCAGGCGACCCTCGGAATGCCGAGCCGCGAATATTATCTCGACGACAATGCGAAAATGAAGGCGCACCGGGCCGCCTATCGCAACTATATCATCACCATCGAAAAGCTCGCGGGGTTGCCCGGCGGAGCAGCGGCCGCTGACCGCATAATTGCGCTTGAAACGGCTTTGTCGAAGGCACAGTGGCCTGCCGCCGACCGGCGCGACATCGACAAGATTTACAACCCAATGACCCGCGTCCAGCTGACAAAGCTCGCTCCCCAGTTCGCCTGGGCCGCAACGCTTAAGAAGGCCGGCCTCGGAACCGCGAAGCAAGTCATTGTCACCGAACCCTCGGCGGTCGCGGGCGCGGGCAAAATCCTCGCTTCCACTCCGCTGTCGACGTGGAAGGAGTGGCTCGCATTCCGCTTCGTTTCCGATCATGCGAGCTATCTTCCCAAGGCGCTCGACGATGCGCGATTCGATTTCTACTCCAAGGAATTGGCCGGCGTTGAACAGCAGCGCGATCGCTGGAAACGCGGCGTCCGGCTCGTCAACGGCGCGCTCGGCGAAGCGGTCGGCGAAATCTATGTGAAAAGCCATTACCCTGCCGAAAGCGAGCAGCAGATGACCGAGATGATTGGCAATCTGCGCGCCGCCTATCAGGAGCGGATCACGAGCAACAGCTGGATGGACGAAGCGACCCGCAAGGCTGCGCTCGTCAAACTGGCCGCCTTCGAGCCGCGGATCGGCCATCCGGTGAAATATATCGATTATTCGACGTTGAAAGTGGTGAAAGGCGACACTCTCGGTAACGTGATGCGTTCGGCCCAGTTCGATTGGGATCTCGAACTGTCGCGCTTCCCGAAACCCGTCGATCGCACGCTGTGGGAGATGACGCCCCAGACGATCAACGCTTACTACAACCCGCTGGCGAACCAGATCACGTTCCCGGCCGCGATCCTGCAGCCGCCCTTCTTCGACCCAAGCGCTGACCCTGCTGCCAATTACGGTGCCATCGGCGCCGTCATCGGCCACGAAATGGGCCACGGCTTCGACGACGAAGGGCGCAAGTTCGACGCCAAGGGCAATTTGCGCGACTGGTGGAGCGCGGATGCCGCCAAGGCCTACGCGACCCGCACGGACAAGCTGGTGGCGCAGTACAATAGGTTCAGCCCCTTTGCCGGAGTGAACATCAACGGGAAGCTGACGCTGGGTGAGAACCTCGGCGACCTGTCGGGCATCGAAGCGGCTTATGCGGCGTACAAGAAGTACACCGCCAAGCATGGCGAGCCGCCGGTGATCGACGGGCTCACCGGCGACCAGCGTTTCTTCATCGCTTACGCGCAGGCGTGGCAAGGCAAGGATCGCGAAGATGCGGAGCGGCAGCAAATTCTCACCGATCCGCACAGCCCCGACAAATATCGGACCAACGGCATCGTTCGAAATGTCGATGCCTGGTACAAGGCGTTCAACGTGCAGCCTGGCGACAAGCTCTATCTTCCTCCTGAGCAGCGCGTCCACATCTGGTAGGCGGCTAGGAAAAACGGCGCTGCCCCGCTAGGGCGGCGCCGTGACCGCGACCCTTCATTCGCTGCGCTCAAAGGCCGAGCCTTCGCTCGAGCCGATGATGGCGCTGGTCGCCGCCGATATGAACGGCGTGAACGCCGTCATCCTCGAGCGGATGCAGAGCAAGGTTTCGCTTATCCCCGAACTCGCCGGGCACCTCATTGCCGGCGGCGGAAAGCGCATGCGCCCCATGCTGACGCTGGCCTGCGCGGCGCTGCTCGGCTATCCGGGAACGCGTCACCACAAGCTCGCCGCCGCGGTCGAGTTCATTCACACCGCGACCCTGCTTCACGACGATGTGGTGGACGGTTCTGGAATGCGCCGCGGAAAGCGCACCGCCAACCTCATCTGGGGCAATCCGGCCAGCGTCCTCGTGGGCGACTTTCTCTTTTCCCGGGCATTCGAGCTTATGGTGGAGGACGGCAGCCTCAAGGTGCTGCGGATCCTTAGCCACGCGTCCGCGGTCATCGCCGAGGGCGAAGTCGAGCAGCTCACGGCCCAGCGCCGGATCGAGACGGACGAGGAGCAATATCTCACCATCATCACCGCCAAGACCGCGGCCCTCTTCGCTGCCGCCTGCCGCGTCGCTCCGGTGGTCGCCGAGGCGGACGAAGATTCCGAGCTTGCTCTCGAAAGCTTCGGCAAGAACCTCGGAATCGCGTTCCAGCTGACCGACGACGTGATCGACTATGCGTCTGACGCAGCGACGATGGGTAAGGGCGTTGGCGACGATTTTCGCGATGGGAAGATGACGCTTCCGGTGATCCTGGCCTACGCGCGCGGGACCGACGCCGATCGCGCTTTCTGGCGGTCAGCTATTTCCGGCGAGCGCACGGGCGATACGGATCTCAGTCGTGCGGTCGAATTGCTCCGCTCCACCGAAGCATTATCGGACACGCTGGAGCGGGCTCGCCACTACGGCAGGCGCGCGATTGACGCGCTGGCCAACTTCCCAGCGAGCAAGGCGAAAGCCGCGCTCGCCGAGGCCGTCGAATTCGCAATCGCCCGCGCTTACTAGCGGCGGTCAGTCTCCGGACTTAACCGGTACCATCAAGTGCGCGTAGGGCGTTCCGGCCCACATTACGTAAGGCACACTCGTGTCGGGCTTGGCGCCTGACGGATAGCCGGAAAGCAACTCCTTCGAACCCACGACCATGACGTGCGGACCGGTTTTGACCCAGTCGTTGTCGGCGGTCGGTTTCTCCGCATATGGATCGGTGTTGCTGGCGTCCGTACCCCCTTCGAGCATGTACATCATTCCGACGGCGCCCTCGGGTGGCGGCTTGTGACTGAGCATGGCGCTGATCCACTTGCCGGCGTTCGCGTCGAAGCACATCGGATCGGGGCCCGGAGTCGTCGGCGCGTCGGGCATGCAGGTCCACCCGTTGGTGCCTTTGCGCACTTCGGTCATTTTGCCGCTGGCGTCAGCAGTCACGATCGATGCATTCTTCGCGAGCGATGACGGAGCCGCGGATTCCGCGCTGGCGACGGCATCGCCGGGCGCCGCGCTGTTCGCCGCGGCGGTCTCGTTCCCGCTCGCGTTGGCCGCATTGGTGGTTGTCGCTTTGTTGCAGCCGGCGATGGTGAGGGCTGCCGCCCCGGACAAGAGCAGGATGCCAAGTCTCGACAATGTCATGAATCCCTCCTTCCAGACTCGGAAGGACGAGCCGCTTATCACAATTCAACGGCCTTAGCATATGAACTCGCCAGCTTGATTTGCGCCGCACACTTTGCCACCCCCGCCCACTATGACCGTCGCCCGAATTTCCGAGCTCGACCGCAGGACGACGCAGTCCGGCAAAGCCAATACCGGCCGCTGGCTGCTCGAGTTCGAGCGTCAGCAGGCGCTACGGCCGGATCCGCTGACCGGGTGGAACGGCTCGGGCGACACGAACACGCAGGTGCGGATGTCCTTCCCGAACAAGGAGGCTGCGATTGCTTATTGCGACAAGCACGGCCTCAGTTACCACATCATTCCGGCCCCGCCGGTGCGGTTGAAACTTCAGGCCTACGCCGATAATTTTCGTTGAGGCTTGAGCTTCATCCATAACGAAGGCAATCTCCTCCGGCCGAGCCAGGGGGAAAGCTGCGTTCTGCCGATATCAGGCTGGTCATCGGCACCAGACCAGAAGCCATCAAACTCACGCCGGTCGCGCGGGCGCTGAAAGCGGGCGGACTAAGTCCGTCGCTGATCGTCACCGGCCAGCATGCGCAGCTCGATCTCACCGAGCACGGTCTGGACTGCTGCCCGGCGATCAAATTGGACTGTCCGGGAGAAGAAGACCCGCACGCCCACGTCCGGAGGGTGAGCACAGCCATCGCGCCGATTCTGGACGCCGCACCGGACTTGCTGATCGTCCAGGGCGATACATCAAGCGCGCTCGGCGGGGCGCGAGCGGCCGCCGCTGCCGGAGTACCAGTCGCCCATGTCGAAGGCGGGCTCCGCACTCGCGACCCAGCCCTCCCCTGGCCCGAGGAGGAATATCGCACCGAAATCGACGCCATCGCGAATTTGCTGTTCGCGCCCACGGAACTGTCGGCCTTCAACCTGGCGTGCGAACGCGTGGGGGGCCGGGTCTATGTCACCGGCAATACGGGGATTGACGCGCTCCATTCTGTCATCTCAGAGCTCCCAGGCCGAGCGGTCCACGACCGAGCCTTGCCTCGGGCGCTCGTCACATGCCATCGCCGGGAGAGTTGGGGTGACGGGGTGGACTCAGTCGCAGCTGCAGTGCACCAGCTAGCGGCGAGCGGAACCCTATGGGCCGATGTCATCGTGCCTCCCAACAGGCACGTCGCCACTATCCTTACCGAACGGCTCCGGGGTTGCCCGAACCTCGAGCTGCTCGAGCCATGTTCACACCGCGAGCTCGTCCGCCGAATGCGTGATTCGGATCTGATCTTGAGCGACTCCGGCGGAATGCAGGAGGAGGCGCCGGCGCTTGGCGTGCCGCTCCTCGTCCTTCGTGAAAAGACCGAGCGCCCCGAGGGTATCGCGACGGGCAACATGCGTCTCGTCGGGACATGCAAAGATAGAATCACCGCCGAGACCGGTCGATTGCTGACCGATCCGGCCGCATATGCGGCGATGTCGCGGCCCGCCCATCCTTACGGCGATGGAAACGCCGCCCCGCGAATCGCCTCGATCATCGAGGAATGGCTGAAACAAGACGGATACGCCGGTCGCCGGCTATTTACCCGGCTTGGAGGTTCCCGCGGTTAACGCGGACCGAATGATCTTGTCGCACGACTCGTGCGACTCGTCCCGAGTCCACCGGCGGCTATTCGTATCTCGGCAATAGCGGGATATCCAAGGCTCGGGGACGGATCACGGGGGATCCTTGGAAAGAACGATCGTCGGGGATGCGCTGTCGCGCATACGGGGCTGGTTTCCCGAACGCGAATTCATCATGCGCACGGAGGGCCGCGTTCGGTACCTCAGGATTTCGTCTCGCCTGCAGATGACGATTGCGGCGATCCTCGCCGCGTTCCTTCTCGCCTGGATACTGACCATGGCCGGAGTGGCGGTGAGCTCGCTGCTGGAGCGCCATAACAACAGCGCCCTGCTCAACAGGGAGGCGAAGGTAACGAAGGCGGAAAGCCGAATCGCCGCCTATCGCAAGGACGTGGATGCAGTCGCGGACGATCTCGACCAGCGCCAGCTGTTCATCGAGAAGATGGTGAAGACCTACGTCGGCGATCTGCCGACCGACGCCAAGCCCGGCGAGACCGTATCCGACAGCAGCAAGGAAGCTTCGAAGACGGTCGACAAGGTCAGCGCCCTCGTTCCGGAGGCCGCGCCGCTCGCGCGCGTGGAGGAGCGTCAGCTGGCATTTGCCGAGCATCTGACCAGGTTCGCCGACCGTCGATCCGCGGTCGCCATGGCGGCGATGCGCAAATTTGGGCTCAATCCCGATCGGATGCTCGCCTCGATGGACGACCGAAGCGCCATGGGCGGTCCGCTGATCGCCCTTCTCCCTGGCTCCAAGGAGTCAGTGGACCCACGTTTCCGGCGTCTCGGGCTCAGCCTGGCCCGGATGGATGCGCTGCAGCAGGGACTCGAGGGGATACCGCAGGTCATCCCGGCAGCCGCCCAATATATTTCCTCCGGCTTCGGCTACCGGAGCGATCCCTTCGAAGGCAGCGCGGCATTCCATGCGGGACTGGACTTCAAGGCCCCGATGGGCGCTCCGGTCTTTTCTGCGGCCCGAGGACGAGTCGCCTTCGTCGGGCAGCGCAATGGCTACGGTAATTGCGTGGAGGTCGACCACGGAAACGGCCTCCTCACTCGCTATGCGCACATGTCGGCATTTCACGCGCGCCTCGGTGACCCGGTCGCGGCCGGTCAAGTCATCGGCGCAGTCGGAAGCACTGGCCGTTCCACTGGTCCGCACCTGCATTTCGAGGTGCGACTCAACGGCCAACCCGTAAATCCTCGCCCATTCCTGGAGGTGGCACCCAATGTTCTCGAAAAAGTCCGAATCAACCGCAGGGCCGTCGGGTAGCAGCGCGATGACGGGGTCGACCTTTTCAGTGCTGGGCCCCGATATCGCGATCAGCGGCAACCTGTCGGCGACGATGGATCTGCACCTGGACGGGAAAGTCGGCGGCGACATCAGCTGCGCCGCGCTCGTGCAAGGCGAGTCCGGCGAAGTCGCGGGCATGGTCGTGGCGGAAACGGCGAAAGTGGCCGGCAAGATCAAGGGCTCGATTACGGCCGACGTGCTCGTCATCCTGAAGACCGCCCGGATCGAGGGCGACGTCACCTACGGTGCGCTCACCATCGAGGAAGGCGCGCAAGTGGACGGCAAGTTCACGCACCGCGGGGCCGAGGCCGAGCCGAAACTGATGCTTGCTGGTGGGACCGAGGCGAGTTCAGGGGGTCTCGTCTAACCTCGCCGAATTGGTGACCCCTACGGGACTCGAACCCGTGTTTTCGCCGTGAGAGGGCGACGTCCTAGACCGCTAGACGAAGGGGCCATCGCTGAAGCGAGGGCGCCATATGTGAGCGGATCGACCGCTCGTCAATCCAGCTTCAGGTGCACGAAAGCCATCGCTCCCCTCGGGTTGTGACCTCCGTATGCCGGCGCGAGCGCGTCCGGCACGAAGTTGACCGAGAACAAGCCCCCGACTCCGAGCGCGAAGTGATCGGCGATGCGGAAGTCCCGAATGGCCCCGAGCGAGACCTTGCCGACTCGATAGGCGGGCCCATCCTCGACATCGGTCAGCTCGCGGTTCTCCGTCATTTCGCCCCGCCCGAAGACTGTCCACTGCGCATGCTTGAGCGATGCCTCGGCGGCCAGCGCATCGTCGTTGTGACCGTGCGTTGCCTTGCGGCCCCAGGCCAGAGTTCCGGCGAGCTTCCAGCCGGGCGCGAACTCGTGCGCCCAGAGCGCACTTGCCGACCAGCGTTTCTGGTTCACCCCGGGCTCGAGCTGCTCGGGATCCTCGAAATGCCCCCAACTGCCCTGCAGTGCCAAGGTCCGCGTTGAATTCCACGACAGCCGGATCGCGGTCGAATCGAGCGGTCCTGTTTCGATATTCCAGCGATGCTGGTCCGGCTCGCGGGCGTTGAACCGGCTGACTTCGAGCTTCACGCGGTCGAAGACGACGCCACCGGTCAAAACTCCGAAGCTGATATGCGTGGAATCGAGCCAGTGGTGACTGATCGGCGCCTCGGGCGAATCCATGATCGCTTCGCGATGCATGAACGCCGGCGGGCCGAACGCGGGCTCTCCGGGCAGACCCGCATAGACGAACAGGCTGCTCTTGGCTCCGATGTTCTGCGAGACCGATGCGGACAGCTCCATGAACAGGTCGTGGGGATGCTGGCGATCGATCAGCCGGTCGACGCCGTTCGCCGTCTCACCGCTGGCCAGCAGCAGCGGATAGCCGCGCGCGCCCATGATCGGATCGGGGCTGAGCATCGCCTTGAACTGCAGCGTCCCCTTGCCAAGCGGCCGCCGCGCCATCCCCATGAGCATTCCGCTGACGAAGCCCTTCTCGTCGCCGCGCGGTCCGGACTGATGGTCATAGATGAGGTTGAGCACGCCATGCGCCATGAGCGTCCAGTCGCCGCTCATCACGTGCAGGCCGGAATGCGTCGAAGTGTCGGGCTGCCATGCCGTGCCCGAGCTCTCGCGCTCCATCGGATAGGGTCCGAGCGCGCCGGTCATCGCCATTTCATGGCCGGCATGCTCGCCGGGCTCCATGCCTGGCATAGCCAGGGTGCCGTGCTGCGGATGATCCATTGGCGGCGCCTCGGTCGTGGACGGCTTCGCCTCATGGTCCATGGGCATCGTCCCGCTCGTCGGGGCAGGCGCTTTCTCGGCGGCCTTCTTCTCTTTGACGACCGGCTTGGCCGGCGTTGGCATTTGCATGCCCGGCATATGCTGGTGCTGCGCGGCCGCCGGCGCGGACGCGGTCGCCAGCGCGAGCGCGCTGGCCGCGGCGAACAACAGGCTTTTCACTATGGTGCTCCAGTCGGAGACGCCGTCCGAAAACGGCGCCTCCTTCTTTTCGTTGCTTCAGTTATTGAGCCGGATGGCCGTGATGCTCGGCATGATCCGCGTCTTTCGCGTCCATGTCCTTGCAGCAGTCCTTGCAAGCATCCTTGCAGCAATCCTTATGCTCGCCGGATTGGCCCATTTGCATGTGCTGTGCATGGACGTCCGGAGCAACCGGTGCCTGGGCGGCCAGAGCGGCCGCGATCATCAAAGTCATCATGTTGATTCTCCTGAGTTCGAATGAATTTCGTTCGGAATCTCAGGATAGCTTTGGAGGAGGCGTGGCCGTTTCGGGGTGGAGGCCATGCAGCTGCCTCATCGCAGCGGCTTGGACGGGCTCTGGTTCGGCAATTGCAGGCTGTTCGCTGGACCGGTCAACCGCCGGGAGCGCTGCGGAGCAGGCCATCGTGCATTCGACGAACGCCCCCCTCGAATCATGACTTGGCGCCTGGTCGGGGCAATGCTGCATGGGCATGGATGCGGCATGATGTTGCGGCGGCCCAGCCGTCGCGGCGGTCATGCCAAACGGCATGAGCAGCACCGCAAGAAGGAGGAGCAACCGGCCAAGCATCAGGCGTCTCGCTCGCGCTCGCTCAAATAGCGCATCAGTTCGGCCAGCGTGGATTCCATCTGGTCCTGCATCTGCCCCACGAGCTCGTTCTCGCGCATGCCGACATGGTCGAGCGGCTTCGAATAGCTTTCGGAGAAAGCCTGAAGGTCGTCGCGGTCGAAGACTCCGCGGGCAACGAGCTTCGCGAGGATTACGAGCAGGCCGTTAGTGTTGGCGATTGTGCCCGCGACCAGCGCCTCATCGACCATCGACAGGCTTTTGTCGTCCTCTTCGGTCGATTCTTCGAGTGGAATCATCGCGTCTCATTTTGGGCGGGCGCGCAGAATTGGGCAAGCCTCGACCAAGCTTGGGCTTTCTCGCCAAACGGACGAGTGTTGGCCGCGCTCGACGAAGGGAGATCGAGAAGCGCGACATGCTTCGCGGGCTCCCCGATAAGGCCTCGGCCGATCCGCGACGACGTCGAGCCGTTGAATGCGATCGCCTGGAGTTCGGGAAAATCACGGAGCAGGTGCTCGACCTGGTTATGCTCGGCTTCGCGGATCGCCTGGTCGAGGCTTCCGGGGCGGTTGGCGGAGGCAATGGCGTCCCACAGGCCGATTCGTCGTGTCGCCAGGCGCTCGAGCCGCCGCTCGTAGTCCAATGATTGCAATTCTTCGCCGATCGCCGTGCCAAGCAATCGCCAGAACTGGTTAGTGGGGTGCGCATAATAACGGCGGGCCGCGAGCGACGCGTCGCCGGGCAGGCTGCCGAGGATGAACAAGCGGGCGTCTGGGCGAGCGACTGGCGGAAGGCCGAATTTGACGCCCACAGATAAACCCCTACAGCCGCGCGATCGTGAATCCCAAAGACCTCCGCGTGGCCCTGTTTTCGGGCAATTACAATTATGTCCGGGACGGAGCCAACCAGGCGCTGAACCGGCTGGTCGGCTATCTGTTGCGGCAGGGCGCGCAGGTCCGCATCTATTCGCCGACCACCAGCACTCCGGCGTTCGAACCGACGGGCGACCTCGTCAGCCTGCCCTCGGTCCCCATCCCGACGCGGTCCGAATATCGCCTCGGCACCGGCCTCAGCCCGCGCGTGCGGCGCGACCTTGCCGCGTTCGGGCCGAACGTGGTGCATATCTCCGCGCCGGACATCGTCGGGCATCGAGCGGTCAGCTGGGCCCGCAAAAGGGGTATTGCCGCGGTCGCGTCGGTCCACACCCGCTTCGAGACCTATTTAGAATATTACCGCCTGCAATGGCTTGAACCGCTCGTGCGAATCCTGCTGCGCCGGCTCTATCACCGCTGCGAGGCGATCATGGCCCCGGCGGAATCGACCGCGGCGGTCCTCCGCGCACAACGCATGAATCGCGAAATTTCGATCTGGGCGCGCGGCATCGACCGCGAGCAGTTCAATCCGGGTCGCCGCGATGTGGATTTGCGACGAAGCCTCGGAATCGCCGACGACGAGCTCGCCATCGCCTATCTCGGCCGAATCGTCATGGAAAAAGGGCTCGACGTATTTGCCGATACGATCGAAGTTCTCCGAAACAGAAACGTCCGGCATCGCATCGTCGTCATCGGCGACGGTCCGGCGCGGCCGTGGTTCGAGCAACAGCTGCCGGAAGCGATCTTTCTCGGCCACCAGGAGTTTGCCGAACTGGCCCGCGCGCTTGCGAGCACCGATGTCCTGTTCAATCCGTCCATCACCGAAGCCTTCGGTAACGTGACTCTTGAGGCGCTCGCCTGCGCATTGCCGGTCGTCGCCGCCGAGGCCACAGGCGCGACCAGCATCGTGCGCGACGGCGAAACCGGAACCTTGGTCGAGCCGACCGACATCGATGGCTTTGCCGACGCGCTGGAGGCCTATGCGCGTGATCCGGAGCTGCGCCGCCGCCATGGGGAAGCCGGCCTCGCCTTTGCGCAGACCATGGATTGGGACACGATCAACTCGGCTGTCGTCCGCTCTTACGGGCGCGCGCTGGCCAAGCGCGAGCGGCTGACTCGGCTTACTCGTCGCTAGGCTCGTCGCGGTTCGACTTCACCCGCTCGATCTTCTGAGCGGCCTCGTCGAGGATTGCGGCGACTTCCAGGAAGAGATCTTCGTCAAAGCCCTCGCGCTTCAAACGGTGGCCAAGCGCCGTCATCAAATTCTTGACGGCGCGTCCGATCGCGGGGCCGGCCATGTTCTCGCTGCGCGGCTTCAGGTCCTCGAGACGATCGAACAGGGCTTCAACGTCTTCCGAGCGCTCGTCGAGATAGGACCGACCCTCGTCGGTAGCTTGGAACGATTTGCGCGGCCCTTCCTCGGCGGTTTCCTCGATCAGGCCCATGTCCTGGAGCAGCGTCAAGGTCGGATAGACCACTCCCGGGCTCGGCGCATATTCGCCGCCCGTCATCTCCTCGATCGCTCGGATCAAGTCGTAGCCGTGACGCGGTTCATCGACGATCAGCTTCAACAGCACGAGGCGCAGCTCGCCCGATTCGAACATTCGCCTGGTGCGTCGGCTTCTTCGGCCACCACCCCAGCCATCGCTCTCGAAATCGAAATTGAAAGGGCCCCAGCTGCCCTGCCAGCCGCGACCCCCGCGCATGGCCATTAAGGCTTCCGGCAGGTTGAATTCGAAGCGGCCGCGAGGTCCGCAGCCGTGTTGGGGATGCCGATGCGACATATGTCCTCCTTTGATGTGTCTAAGATATATCTTAGCTGCATCGTAAGCAAGGCCGAACGTGCAATTTCCTGTGTTGGCTCTATGGTTCGCGCAGCATGTCTGACCTCTTCGCCGATCAGGAGATTCCGACCAAGCCGACCGAGCCCGCGGCCGCCAATGCGCCACTCGCAGACCGGATTCGGCCGCAGTCGCTCGATGAGGTGGTCGGCCAGGAGCATTTGACCGGGCCCGAAGGGGCGATCGGCCGGATGGTCGCGGCGGGCAAGCTTGCCTCGATGATCCTGTGGGGACCGCCCGGCACCGGCAAGACCAGCATTGCCCGCCTGCTGGCCGACGCTGTCGGCATGCGGTTCGTCAATATTTCGGCCGTCTTCTCGGGCGTCGCCGATTTGAAGAAGGTCTTCGCCGAAGCCCGGACAGCCGCCCGCGCCGGCCAGCAGACTTTGCTCTTCGTGGACGAAATCCATCGTTTCAACCGCGCCCAGCAGGATGGCTTCCTGCCCTATGTCGAAGACGGCACGGTCACGCTCGTCGGGGCGACCACCGAGAACCCGAGCTTCGAGTTGAACGCGGCGCTCTTGTCGCGCTGCCAGGTGCTGATCCTGAGGCGGCTCGATCATGATGCGCTCGAGGAGCTGGTCCGCCGCGCCGAGAAGCTCGAAGACCGCCGCCTCCCGCTCACGGCCGAGGCTCGGGAAGCGCTGATTGCCAGCGCCGACGGCGACGGGCGCTTCGTTCTCAACCAGGTGGAGACCCTCTTTTCGGTGGAGATCGAAAAGCCGCTTGGGCCCGCCGAACTATCGGACCTGCTGCATCGCCGGGTCCCCGTCTACGACAAGGACCGCGAGGGTCATTACAACCTCATCTCAGCCCTTCATAAATCGCTGCGCGGATCGGACCCGCAAGCGGCTCTTTATTATCTGGCGCGAATGCTGGTGGCGGGCGAGGAGCCGCTTTACGTGCTTCGCCGACTGACCCGGGCAGCGGTCGAGGACATCGGACTGGCCGACCCCAATGCGCTGCTGCAATGCCTCGCTGCGAAGGAGATGTACGATTTCCTGGGCTCTCCGGAGGGCGAGATCGGCATCGCTCAGGCCTGTCTCTATCTCGCGACCGCGCCAAAATCGAACGCGACCTACGTGGCGCAAAAAGCAGCCTGGACGTCCGCGAAGGAGACCGGCTCGTTGATGCCGCCGATGCACATCCTCAATGCGCCCACGCGCCTCATGAAGAACGTCGGCTACGGCAAAGGCTACGCTTACGATCACAACGCCGACGAGGCTTTTTCCGGGCAGGATTATTGGCCCGAAGGCATGGGCAGCCAAAGCTTCTACGAACCCAGCGACCGCGGGTTCGAGGCCAAAATCCGTGAGCGGCTTGCTTATTGGGAGGAGCGGCGAAAAGAGCTGCAACAAAGCGGCGGCGACGACGGTTAGTCGGTCGGAAAAAGGGAGCACTCGCATGTATCAGGTCGATCAGGGCGCCTACTGGCAAGCTCAGCTCATGTTCTGGGGTCCAAAAATCCTGATTGCGCTTCTGATCATCGTCGCGACTTGGCTGGTCGCGCGAGCAGCGAAATGGGTCCTTCAAAAGGCCATCGACCGTTCCCCGGCCCTTCGCAAACACGTCACCGGCACGCCCGAAGAGACGGTCGGGCACCAGCTCGGAACCATCGCCAAGCTGATCATCTGGCTGGTCGGCATCATGGCCGCGCTGCGGTTCCTCGGGATCGGCCAAATCCTCCAGCCCATCGACGCGCTGACGCTCGAGATTTTCCAGTTCCTTCCGCATCTGCTCGCCGCGGGCCTGATCTTCTTCGTCGGCCTGATCGTCGCTCGGATCGTCAAGCGGCTCGTCGAAACCGTGCTGGTCGCAAGCAATGTCGACGGGCTGATGGCGCGCATCGGCATCGGTGAGACCGAAGGCACCGTGCGCACTCCCTCCGAAGCGGTTCCCCCAGGCGCGGCTCCCGGCAGCACGCGCTCCAGCCTCGCCAAGGCCGCCGGTGTGCTGGTCTTTGCGCTGATCATCATCCCGGTCGCGATAGCGGCGCTTCAGGTGCTCGGGATCGAAGCGATCTCCGGACCTGCCATCGACATGCTCAACCAGATTTTCTCGGCGATCCCCAAGCTGCTTGCTGCCGCGCTGTGGATCGGCATTGCCTTCGTCGCTGCGCGCTTCCTCAAAACCATTATCGAGGCGATCCTTCCGCCAACGGGATTCGACGAAGCGATCAAGTCCATCGGCGTGCTTCCGGCCAATACCCGGCCGTCGCGGATCGTAGCCAACGTCGCGATGATCGTCGTCATCCTAGCCGCCTCCATCGTTGCCTTGCGCCTTGTCGGCGGCGACGACATCGCGATCTTCCTCGCTCAGGTCACGGCGCTGGGCAGCAAGGTGATCTTCGGCACCCTGATCATCGTCTTTGGGATCTTCCTCTCCAACATCATCGCCAAGCTCGTCGGCAGCGGCACCGGTGAAGGCGGCTACGCCCAGACGATTGTCCGTTACGCCATCATCGCGTTGTTCACGGCGATCGGGCTCACCTTCATGGGGCTGGCCGACCAGATCGTGATGATGGCGTTCGGTTTGATCCTGGGCTCCGCGGCGGTCGCAACCGCGCTGGCCTTCGGCCTCGGTGGCCGAGACGCGGCGGCGCGGATCCTCGAACGATGGGCGGACGAGGCCGGCCCGCCGGCGCGGCCGCCTGCTCCGAAGAGACTGCGTGGCGGTCACACCGGTCCGGACGATGCCCAACCGCCCTTAGTCTGAGCCGTGACGTTCGACGAGGCGGTGGCCTTCGCCCTGACTCTGCCGGACACCGAGCTGTCGACCAGCTACGGCAAGCCCGCCGTGAAAGTCGCGTCCAACGGCCGCGCCTTCCTGTTTCCGAGCCACGAACCGGATACCAGCTTCGGCGTCGCGATCGATCTCGACACGATCGAAATCCTGAAAGCGACCGAGCCCGAGACCTATTGGCAAACCGCCCATTACGAAGGCTGGGAGGGCGTGCTCATCCGCTACGACGGCAAGGATGAGGAGCGCGTGCGCGAGACGATCGGCCGCGCCCGAGATTGGGTCGCGGCCAAGCCCAAGTCGCGGCCGCGCAGGCGATGACATCCTCCCCTCGATTTCGAGGGGAGGGGGACCATGCGGAGCATGGTGGAGGGGCCTTGAGCAGCGAACAGAACCCCTCCACCACCTTCGGTGGTCCCCCTCCCCGGCAAACGCCGGGGAGGATGTTTGCGTCTTATGTTGCGATCGATTGGTCGGGCGCCAAAGGACGTCGGCATAAGGGTATCGCCATCGCGGAGGCCCGCGGCTCCGCTGCGCCGCGGCTCATCCGCCCCCGCCACGTCTGGTCACGCGAGGAGGTCCTCACCTGGCTACTGAAGCGCGCCGCGAAAGAGCCGACGCTGTTCGGGTTCGATTTCAGCTTCGCACCGCCGATCGTCGATCGCGGCGAGTACCTGCCCGGGGAAGCCGACGTCCCGACAACGGCACGCGAGTTCTGGGCTTATGTCGACCGGCTGAGCGATGACGAGGACCTCGGCGCGGCGAGCTTCCTCGAGACCGCGCACCGTAGGCATTTCTATTTTGGGATCGCGGACGGCGTGAAGTCCGGTTTCATGCATTTCCGCCAGTGCGACCAGCAGCTGAATCGTCAGGGCGGCCGAAAGACGGCCTCAGCGTACGATGCGATCGGCGCCGCCCAGGTCGCGAAGGCGAGCTTTTCCGGGATGCGCTTCCTCCATCGCCTCGACGGCAAGGTCTCGATCTGGCCGATGGATCCGCTCCCGGCCCGCGGCAGCGCGGTCGCGGAGATCTACACGCGCATCTATCTTCGCCGGGCTGGAATGCCGGGAACGAAATTGCGCAGCCGAGCCGATTTGAATCGCGCACTTCGCGGCCTTGGCAGCCCGCCGGCCCGGTTGAGGTTCGAACCCAACGATCACCAGACCGACGCTCTCGTCACGGCGGCCGGCATGCGCGCGCTCGCGCTGGAGGAGCGGCGAGCCTTTGCTCCGGAAGGGCTGACCCCCGACATCGCCACGAGCGAAGGCTGGACGTTCGGCGTGCTATGAAGCAAACGCGCCGCGTCAGAGTGCTTTGGGCCGGATTAGCTCAGTTGGTAGAGCAGCGGTTTTGTAAACCGAAGGTCGCGGGTTCGAATCCTGCATCCGGCACCATCGCTGCCCGGAAGATCTCGCGTGGGCACCCACGGCCGGAGCTCATTTCTCGCGGCTCCAATAGCCGAGATAGGCTGCACGATCGCCGCTAGGGTGCAGGCCGAACCAGAGGTAGAGCGGCCTCAAGCCCATGGCTTCCGCTCGTTGCCGGAGATCCGCCCCCTGCAATTCGCCCAAGGTCGCATCGACCGCAGCCTGGGGTGTCGGCACCTCGGTTGTCGTTGCGACCTCGCAGAGTGATGCGGAACAGATGACGCGAAGCGGGGCTTTCGACAATTTGATCGGGTGCATGGACTTGTACATTGCAGCGACGCGGGTCTCGGCATTTTCGTCTCTCGGCTCCGCGCGAATGTCCGCATGCAGCCGGCGTATCTCGGCTTCCGTTTCATGAGCCTCCCCCGAACGCCCATGAACGTAATCGCGCTCGGTTGTCGGGATGAGAGCCGCCTTTTGCGGATCGGCCGGCGCGAAGATGTCGCCGACCAAAGAATCTGAGAATGGCGCGCTACCGGCACCGCCGGTGGATGGACTTTGGTGAACGGCCAATGCGGCCCAAACAAGGCCGGTGAGAAGCAAAACAGTCATGATTGCGAACCCTTTCTGTCCGACGCGGGCGGGAGCGCCGCTGGTCGGACCTGACCGAACCATAAGCTCATCAGATTCGCCTATCCCGATTTGTTCGTGACGATTTTCCTGTGTTTTCAGAAGCCTGGCGAGTTCGCGGCTAGAGCCGACACCGGTCTTGCGACGTGCCTCCCGCAATCGTTCGTTCACCGCGGTGGGGGTCGTCTCCAACTCGCGCGCAATGCTTTTGGCAGTGTGGCCCTCGGCGAGCATGCGAAGCACGCGTTGCTCGGCGTCATTGAGGCGCGAGAGGTCGAATTGTCGATCTCGGGCTGCGGGCGGCATGCCGGCTACGATACTCGCCATTTTCCTAGAATGCGTGGGCCGACCCGCAATCGGCTACCCCAATTTTCTTGTGAAGGATTAGCCGAACGTAAAAGAGAACGCTTCAACCCCAGGATCGAGGAACTCGATTATGAACGTGCGGTCCTCGATCTGCCCCTTCTGCCGGACCAGCTGGTAAAGCCTTTGTTCCTTCACGACGCCCGAACCGTCGGCGCCCACGTCTGCGCCCGCAGCCGCACCTGGCGCCTTGCCATCGACCGTGACCCGGAACCGCACGGGCTTCCCGCCCGCCGGACCAAGCACCAAATGCAAATCGCGCGCGTGGAAACGGAAGGCGATCTTCGCGCCCGGAGCGAAGGAGGTGGCGCTTTGGCGCTTGTCGAGCCAGTTCCCTTCAAGCGTCCAGTCGTTCAGCTGCAGCGGCGCCGCCGCGTAAGTTTTGAGCTGGTCGCGGGCAAATCCGCCGGGCGAGGCGAAATTCTCGGCGCGGGCATAGCCGATGTACGTCTCGGGCGACTGGACGTCCTGTAGCGCGGCAGCTGCCTCTGCTCCCGAGGCGCTGGCCTTGGCCATCGTCATGTCCTTTGGCGCGTGACCGGCCTCGGCAAGGAGCTGGCGGATCACGCGTTCCGACCGCTCGTAATCGCCTTCGCCGAAATGGTGGTAGCGGATGCGTCCCTGAGCATCGACGAAGTAATGCGCCGGCCAGTAATTATTATGGAGCGCGCCCCACAGCCGGTACTGGTTGTCGAGCGCCACCGGGTAGCGGACGCCAAGGTCCTTGATCGCCTTCGCGACGTTCGCCGGCTCGCGTTCGAACGCGAACTCGGGCGCGTGGACTCCAATCACGACCAGACCGTCCTTGCCGTACTTCTCGGCCCAGGCCTTCACGTAAGGGAGCGAGCGCAGGCAGTTGATGCAGCTGTAGGTCCAGAAGTCGATGACGGCGACCTTGCCCTTCAGCTGCTCACGGGTCAGCGGCGCGCTGTTGAACCACGGGCCGAGCCCGTCGAGGGTCGGAAGCTGGCCTTCGACGGGCAGGATCAGCTCGCCCATGGCATTGGTGCGCGTCGCGGATTCGCCCATCGGCCCGCCGAGGCCGAGCTTGCGCGCGAGGCCGGATTCGACGCTCGCCGTTTGCGCGCTCGACAATTTCGAAAGGACTCGCGTGTCGAGTCCGAGCGCGATGGCGGCCACGCCGACGAGGACGAGCACGCCGAGTACCTGTCGGATTCGTTCGCTTGCGCCGAGGCCCTTCTTCATCCGGGCGAAGACCTTGCCGCCGACGAGCAGCGCGAGCGCCAGAGAGGTCGCTGCGCCCAAGGCATAAGCAAGCAGCAGCAGCGTCGTATTGAAGCTTGCGCCCTTCAGCGCAGCGGCGGTGAAGATGATTCCGAGGATCGGCCCGGCGCAGGGCGCCCAAAGCAATCCCGTCGCGACTCCGAGAACGGCCGACGACCAGACGCTGTCCCGCTGCCCCTCGCGCTCCGTGAGCCGCGAACCCATGGCGACGAGCGGGCGGGTCAATCGATCGGAGATGCTTGGGAACACCAGCGCAATCCCGAAGACCGCGAGAAGCAGCAAGGCTGCCCACCGCCCGATGGCATTGGCCTTGATTGCCCAGCCGCCGCCGACGGCGGCCAAGGTCGCGACAATGGCGAAGGTCGCGGCCATGCCCGCGAGCATCGGCAAGGTGCTTCTGGCGAAGCTCCGGTCGGCGCGCGCGAAGACGAATGGAAGCACCGGCAGGATGCACGGGCTGAGGATGGTGAGGATACCACCCAGATAAGCAAGCAAGATGAACAGCACGGCGGGTTCGAACTCCTAGGCGGCGCCCATCCGTTACGGCGCCATAACCACACATGAACGGTCCTGACTGATCCCCTAGCCGACCATTTTGAGCCAATGCCATTTTGTCATGGCTAGGGGCACTCGACTTCGACCCACATCGGCGCATGGTCGCTGGTCTTCTCCCAGCCGCGCGGAATCCGATCGACGCCGGCGCTCTTCAGCTTTTTCGCCAGCGTGGGGCTCAATAGCGCATGGTCAATCCGGATGCCCGCATCGCGCTCGAACGAGTTCCGCCAATAATGCCAGAAGGTATAGATCCGCTCGTCGGGGAAGAGATGGCGGATGGCGTCGGTCCAGCCCTGGGCGACGAGCTCGCGATATTTCTCGCGCGCCGCGGGTGCGAACAGTGCGTCCTTCGCCCACCGCTCGGGCTTGTAAACGTCCTCATTCGTCGGGATTACGTTGAAATCGCCGATCAGCAGCGCAGGCAGCTTGCTGTCGAGCAGGTTCTGCGCATGCTCCTTCAGCCGATCGAGCCAGGCCAGCTTGTAATCGAACTTCGGGCCCGGCCACGGATTGCCGTTGGGCGCGTACATATTGCCGATCAAAATTCCGCAAACGGCCGCCTCGATGTAGCGACTCTGTTCGAGGTTCGGGTCATTCGGGAGAGATCGGCGCGTCTCGACCGGCTCGCCCGCGCGGCTGAGGATCGCGACGCCGTTCCAGCTGCGTGCGGGCTGCCCGTGCCAGATCGCCGAATAGCCGAGATCCTCGATCGCCTCGGCCGGAAAAGTCTCGTCGCTGCATTTAAGCTCCTGGAGCCCGACCACGTCCGGCTCAAACTCCTTCAGCCAGCGCGTCAGGACATGCAGCCGCGGGTTGATCCCGTTGATGTTGTAGCTCGCGATCCTGAGCCGGCGCTTTCTTGCCATGTGGTCAGGAACCAACCGCGAGCCTTCGGGTTCTATGGCCGTGCTTCGGGTCCACGTATCTGTGTCTCCGTAGCGGAACCCGGGCTGAAAGGCCCGCGGATCGGCTTCGTTCGACGGCGCAGATCATTGGAGGAAGCATGGAAAAGCCCCGACGAGCGATGAGCTTGTCGGGGCTTTTTCGTCGAGTCGTCGGTTCCCACAGGCTTATCCACTACTCTGTCCACAGTTTTCTCTGTAGCCAGGGATTTTGGGGCTGGAACAACCGCGAGGCTTAGCTATTGTTACTGCGTGCTCTAAATCCTTCGGGAAATAGAGCATGGTGCCCCGGCAGGGTCAAACCTGCCGGGGCTACTGCTATGTGGGCCATGGAACTGTCGCCTAGAGCGCTTCCGGCCTCGCCTCTTCCAGCACCAGCCTCTTCGACCGGTCCGCCAGCGGATATTTGTTGCCGTTGGCGCAATTGAACAGCAGCACGCGCTCGTCGCGGCCGACGATCCCCTCGCCCAGCGCCTTGCGCCACGCCGCGAGCACCGCCCCGCCTTCGGGACAGAAGAGGAAGCCGTCGTCGCGCGCGGCATCCTCGACCGCCTGGAGGATCGACTCCTCTGAAACCGCGATCGCAGCGCCCTTGCTCTCGCGGACCGCGCGAAGGATCAGGAAATCGCCAACCGCCTTGGGCACGCGAATACCGGTCGCGACGGTCGCAGCATGTTCCCAGCGCTCCGCGAATTCCTCGCCATTTTCGAACGCTCGAACGATCGGCGCGCAGCCTTCAGCTTGAACGGCATACATCCGCGGCCGCTTCGGGCCGATCAGTCCGACCGCCTCGAGCTCATCGAAAGCCTTCCACATGCCGATGAGGCCGGTGCCGCCGCCGGTCGGATAGAAGATCGCGTCCGGAACTTCCCATCCGAGCTGCTCGGCAAGCTCGAACCCCATCACCTTCTTGCCCTCCAGCCGGTACGGCTCCTTCAGGGTCGAACAGTCGAACCACAGGCCTTCCGCCGCGCCCTTCCCGACCAAGGCGCCGCATTCGTCGATCTGCCCATCGGCGACATAGACTCGCGCGCCATAGGCGGCGGTCTCGGTGACGTTGATCGCGGGAGTCTCGGCCGGACAAATGACGATCGTCTCGATCCCGGCGCGAGCTCCGTAGGCGGCCAGCGCCGCGCCGGCATTGCCGTTCGTCGGCATGGCTATCCGCTCGATTCCGAACTGCTTCGCCATCGTCACAGCCATGGCGAGGCCGCGCGCCTTGAACGAGCCGGTGGGCAGGCGGCCTTCGTCTTTCACCAGGAGGTTGGCGCCGCCGGTTTTGGGCAAAGGGACGATCGGCGTCTCCGGTTCACCGAGGCTCACGGGGTCGCCGTCATTCGGCAGCAGTTCGCGCCATTTCCACATGCCGGGCTCGCGTGTCTCGAGGCTCTTACGCGTCAACGTGCGCCGCGCCGCGTCGAGATCATAGCGCACGAGCAGCGGTTTTCCCGCGCGCGACAGGTTGTGGACCTGGCCCGCTTCATAGCGGTCGCCGGTCAGCGAACATTCCAAGTGAGTCACGTTCGTCATCAGCAGCGTGTGTCGTCCAAATGGTTGCGTTCGATCTGCAGGGTGCAATGCTCGATCCGGAAGCGATCGTGGAGCATTCGCCGGGCCTCCTGAAGCAGGGCGTCGGTCGAGGCCACGTCCGGGGCGACGAGGTGAGCGGTGAGCGCCGTCTCGGTCGTGCTCAGTGGCCAAACGTGCAGATCGTGAACTGTTGCGACTCCATCGAGCTCCGCCAATTCCGCCTCGACCACGTCGACGTCGATGTCGCTGGGCACTCCGGCGAGTGACATCCAGACCGATTCCTTCAAGAGCCCGACGCTCCCCCACAGGATCACGATGGCGACGGCAAGGCTCATGACGGGGTCGACCCAGCGCTGGCCCGTCCAGAAGATCACGGCTCCGGCAAAGACGACCGCGGCTGAAACCGCGGCGTCGGCGGCCATGTGCAAATACGCTCCCAGGATATTGATGTCGTGCGCGCGTCCCCGGGCGAAGAGCAAGGCGGTCACGGCATTGACCGCGATTCCGACTGCCGCGACGATCATGATCGTCTCGCCGTCGGCGGGCGATGGGTGGAAGAGCCGCCGGATCGCCTCGGCGCCGATCCCTCCGACAGCGACGAGCAGGAACAAGGAGTTGGCGAGCGCGGCGAGGATCGGTGCCTTCTTGAGGCCGTAGGTGAAGCGCGGAGAGGCCGCGCGCTTCGCCATCACCGCGCCGGCCCAGGCTACGACCAGCCCGAGCACGTCCGAGAGGTTGTGCCCCGCGTCGGCAAGCAGCGACATCGAATTCGCGATGAAGCCATAGACCGTCTCGATCGCCACGAAGCCGAGGTTGAGGGCTATGCCGATCGCGAACGCGCGCGTGTAATCGAGACTCCCGTGATGATGATGGTCGTGGCCGGCGCCCATTGCAGTGCCCTAGCCGAGCCGTTCATCTATCGGCAAACCTCCATCCGTCGAACGTGAACGGCATTTCATCCAAGACCCACCTTGCGACAATATATCATACGCTCTATGGCGCCCCGGCTTTCCCCAAATCAGGGCTCAAATGAACCGGACCATTCTCCTGGCGAGCGCAGCCGCCATCCTCCCGCTTTCACCGGCAATTGCGCAGGCAAGCCAGCCGACGACGTCCAGCGCGGCTGTCAACGACACAGCAGCCAGCGGGGGCTCGGACGCGGCCGACCCGCCCGCCCCGGGCGACGCAGCCAAGGCTCACCCAGACACGGACCAAGCCATCGTCGTTACGGGCGTGAGGCGCACTGCTGGCGACGTTCTCGGCGGCGTTTCCATCGTCGACAAGGAGCAGCTCACGCACGACATCAGGCCGAGCATCGGTGAGACTCTGAAGGATCAGCCAGGGGTAACGGCGTCGAGCTTCGGCCCAACTGCATCGCGCCCGATCCTGCGCGGCCTCCAGGGCGAACGCGTGCGAGTTCTCAGCGACGGAATCGGCAGCCTAGATTTGTCGTCAAGCGACCCCGATCATGCCGTAGCCATCAACCCGCTCACCGCCGAGCGCATCGAGGTGCTGCGCGGACCCTCGGCCTTGCTGTTCGGCTCGTCGGCCATCGGCGGCGTCGTTAACGTGATCGACACGCGAATTCCCCGCCACGTGCCCGAGGGCGCGATCGCGGTGGACGCGCTGCTGCAATATGGGTCCGCCGCAAACGAACGTTCGGGAAATATCTCAATCGACGTTCCAATTGGCGGCCACTTCGTTGCCCATGCCGACGGCGCCTATTCGAAATATGATGACCTGCATGTCGGCGGCTTCCTGCTTTCGGAGCCGCTTCGGCAGCAAGCGCTCGCGAGTCCGGACCCGGACATCCAGGCGCTGGCGTCTCTCAAGGACAAGCTTCCGAATACTGGTGGCCGGCTCGCAGATATCGCCGGCGGCGTCGCTTATGTCGATGGCGACCTCAACATCGGTTTGTCGGTAAGCCACCACACATTCCGTTACGGAGTTCCGATCCGCTTCTCGCTCGATCCCGCTGTCGAGGCGGAAGAGCCCACGCTGAATGGTCGCCAAACGCGTGCCGACGCGCGTGTCAACGTGCCACTCGGCGGTCCCTTCAAGGCCTTCGAGTTTCGGGGAGGGATCGCCAAATATCACCATGACGAGCTGGAACCCGACGGCGCGATCGGCTCGAGCTTCTTCACCCGCGGCGGCGAAATGCGCGCCGACGTGGTGCAGAACGAGCGCGGTGGCTGGGGCGGTACGTCGGGTGTTCAGTTCCTTCGGCAAAATGTCCGGCTGACCGGCGACGAGAAATATCTGCCCGACAGCCGTAACCAGCAGCTCGGACTCTTCACGATGCAGTCCGTGGTGAAGGGCAAGGTGCGCTTCGAGGCGGGCGCACGTATCGAATTCGCGCGCCTCCACGCCGACGAAGACGAGACGATTGCGGGTCACGGCGAGGAAGTCGGCGTTGACAGCCTCATCGGCGAACAGGCCCTCGCGCGTAGTTTCACGCCTATCTCGGCGTCTTTCGGAGCCAATTACGAGTTCGCGTCCGGCTGGCGGGCAGGCTTGTCGCTGTCCCACAACGAACGTGCTCCCTCGATCGACGAGCTTTTCTCCCTAGGGCCGCATGGCGGCAGCCAACAGTTCCTGGTCGGCGATCCGGCCCTCAAGACCGAAAAGGGCAACGGCGTCGAGCTGAGCGTCCACCGTACGACCGGGCCGATCCACGTTCAGGGAAGCGTCTATTACAGCCGCTTCAGCAACTTCATTTATTTGGCGCCCACGACGCAAAGCGACCCCGACGGCTTGCCGGTTTACGATTACCGTCAAGGCAAGGCGAACTATTATGGGTTCGAAATGCAGGGCGACGCGCGTTTAGGCAAGGCGCTCGGGATCGATTGGGGCGGCGAGGTAGTGGCTGACGCCGTTCGTGCGAAGATCAAGAATTTTGGGTCGGCCCCGCAGATCCCCCCGTTCCGGGTGCTAGGAGCGCTCACGGGCTCACATGGCCAGGTGGATGGGCGTCTGGAAGTCGAGCGCGTTGCGGCGCAGAATCGCGTCGCACCTAACGAAACCACGACCCGCGGATACACGCTGGTCAACGCCTCGTTCGATTGGCACCCGTTCTCGGCCAATCCGGACCTGACCCTTTCGCTCGAGGGCAACAATTTGTTCGACGTGAATGCCCGGCGCCATTCGAGTTTTCTCAAGGATTACGCGCCGCTCGCCGGCCGCGATGTTCGCCTCTCAGCGCGCGTGAGCTTCTGAGGGGAAGCGTTTCGCGCTAGTCTCGCGCGATGCTCTATCTCGTCATCAAAGCCGCAATCTCGGGCGTGATCGTCGCGATCGTGTCCGAAGTCGCCAAACGCTATCCCGGCTTCGGCGCGCTGATCGCGTCGCTGCCCCTGGTGTCCGTCTTGGGAATGATGTGGCTATGGCGCGACAAGCCCGACGTTCCGAACATGGCCGCGCATGTCGAGGCGACCTTCTGGTTCGTGCTCCCGTCGCTTCCGATGTTCCTGCTGATGCCCTGGCTGCTCCGGCAAGGCCTCGGATTCTGGCCAACCCTCGCCATCGGCTGCCTGCTGACGGTTTTTCTCTA
>JBKPOO010000010.1:0-3680 GCA_046733175.1 Pseudomonadota bacterium | reverse complement strand
CGCTTCCGCCAAGTCCGTGCGACGGAACCGAATCCTGCAGCGAAACGCGTGTCGCAACGGCGCGGCCTGGGCTGACGTTCGCAAAGCTGCTCATGAGATTGCGCCATTGCCAATAGGCCGTCGCGCTCCACTCCCAGCTGGCGCGGCCGACGAGGCGCACGGATGCATCGGCCCCGTTGGTCCGGTTCTGAGTGAATTCGGTGCCGCGCGTGCGCCAATCGTGGAAAGCGCTGAGGCTTGCCTGCAGCTCCGTCGAATTACCGATCGGCGTGAGCCATCGGCCGCGGCCGCTCCATTCGCGATAGGCCGCCGGCTCGTCCGCAGGTCCGCGTGTGCCTTCGGTAATCGGCACGAAACCATCGCCGCGTTCGCCGCGGCCCGACAGCGTGACGATGCTCTTGCCCAAGGAGAGGCCGATGCGCGCTCGGCTTTCAAGGGAGTCGCGGCTGCCCGCGTCGAGCTCGCCGGTGATGCCAGAATCCGCCCGGCTCGCCATTTCTATCGTTCCGGCGAGCGCTCCAGGCCCGTTCGCGACGCTGCCGCCGCCTCGAACGACGCGGATCTCATTGAGATCTTCGGGATCGTAAGCGGGCCAATTGACCCAACCCCCAAAGGGGTCCGCCTGCGGAACACCGTCGAGCACCAGCACCGCGCGGCTCGAGGCGTTGCCGCCCAGCGCTCGCAGAGTGACGCCCTGGCTGGTCGGATGGCCGCTCCGCGAATCTGATCGGCGGAAGAGCTGGACCCCCGGCACGTCCTTCAGGATCTGATCGAGGGCATGGCTCGGCGCCTGCTCAATCTGCCTTCTGCCGATGCGCTCGACCTTGTAGACGCGCTCGGCGTTAGGCTCAGGAAGCGCCTGTCCGGTGACGACAATCGCAGCTTGCGGCGGGTCTGGCGGAAGCGCGGCGGCCACGGCCGCTCAAATGCTCGACGAGGCGACTCGGGTCCAGCTCGGCGGAACAACTGGTTAGCGGCGTTTTAACCATGATCTTTAGGCGCGCCTTTGCCCTGTCCTGCGACAACCGCGGCCATGGACATTTCGGTCGCCCGCCGGACCTTTGGCGCACTTGCTCTCGTTGCCGCGGCGTCCTTCCAGACGCCTGCCGCAGCGCAGTCTTTCAGCAAGGCCGAAGCGATTCTAGGCGGTCCCAGCGCGCTCGAGCTGCTCATGGCGCAGCAGAGCGGCAAGCCCGTGACAATGAGCCCCGCTCCTCGCCCGGCCTCATACAGTTACTCCGGCCTGCCAATTGCCCCGGCAATCCTGCGTGATGCGCCACCGTCCGTCAGCCCTGGCGTGCTTAACGGCCGTCCGGACATTTTCGGATCCGTTGCGCTGCGCGTCGGCCACACGCCGCTCGACGCCCGCTGGCATCAGGTCGAGCATTCGTCGGTTACGGGAACGGCGGCGCGCTACGCCGCGTCACTGCGCCGCAAGGACTCGGTCGAACGGCTCGAAGCCCTCAATTGGTACGTCAACAAGCGCGTCCGTTTCGTCGATGACCAGCCGCGCTGGGGCCGCCCTGACGTTTGGTCTTCCGCGGCTCAGACGCTGAGTTCTGGAAAAGGCGACTGCGAGGACTTCGCCATTGCGAAGCTGGCCATGGCGCGCCGCGCCGGATTTGCGGATCGCGACCTCTATCTCGTGGTGCTGCGCGACCTGGTCCGTCGGGCCGATCACGCCGTGCTGGTCGTTCGGGCCGCGGCCCACATGTACGTCCTCGACAATGGGACGGACGAGTTGCTCGATAGCGAAAGCGTCCGCGACTATCGGCCGATCCTGACCTTTGCGGCTGGTGCGACCTTCACCCACGGATACCGAGTGCATCAGGCTCCAGTGGACATCGCCAGCGCTAAGGACGAACCATTGACCCCGGCTGAAGATACGTCAGCCGGCGCTGACGATCAGCGCTCGCGCAACGCCTCGCTTCTCGCCTTCAGCACCGGCTTCAGCAAGTAAGTCAGGATGCTCTTGCGCCCAGTGATGATCTGGGTGTCGGTCATCATTCCGGGCGTGATCGGCAAGCGCCGGCCCGCGGCCATCAAATAGCTTTTCTCGGTCTCGACGATCACCGTGAAATAGGCCTGCTTTTCGATCTCGTCGTAGATCGAGTCCGCCGAAACCTGGACCACCCGGCCCTCGAGCCCGCCGTAGGTCGAGAAGTCGTACGCCGTGACCTTGACCAGCGCCTTGTCGCCGACCTTGATGAACGCGATGTCGCTGGGTTTGACCCGGGTTTCGACAAGCAGCTTGTCGCCGACCGGGACCACTTCCATGACCTTCTCGCCAGCCTGAACGTAGCCGCCGATAGTGGTCACGTGGACGTCGTTGACGACACCGTCCACGGGCGAACGCAGCTCGCGGCCCGATTGACCGCCGCTGCCGCGCAGCGACTGTTCGTTGACGGCGATCTTCTGATTGACCTGGCTGGCCTCGTTTAGCGCCTCCTGCCGGAAGCTGAACGAGGCTTCGTTGGCCTGATTCATGGCTTCGCTGACGGCTGCGATGGCCCGGCCCTTCTGCTCGCGCGCGGCGGCGATGCGCCCCTGCAGATCCACCACATCGCGCTGAGCGTTCGCAAGATCGGTCTGAGGGACGATATTCTTCGCGGCGAGCGGTGCCAGCCGGTTCACATTCTCTTGCGCGAGCGTCAGGCTGCGCGACAACGAGCTGATCGTCGCGTCGGCTTCGGCCGCTTCGCGTCGACGCTGCTCAGCCGAGGCGCGAAGCGCGGCGACCCTGCTGGACAAGGCTTGCCGGCGGACCTCGCTTAAGGTCGCTTCTTCGCCGCCGAGCGACGCCGATGCGCCGGTGCCTTCGGCTTGCAGCCGGGCGGAGCGGGCTTCCAGCGCTTCGGTTTCGGCCTCGATGCCACGGCTTTCCGGATTGTCGAGCAAGGCGAGCAGCTGGCCTTTTGAGACCCGTTGGCCCGACCGCACTAGCAATTCCGCGATGGTGGCCGGAGTGGATGACTGGATGATTTGAACCTTGCTCGAAGGAATGACCTTGCCCTGGCCGCGAGTCACTTCGTCGACCTGCGCGATGCTTGCCCACAACAGGAAAAGGAAGAAGGCCGCAGCGGACGCGACGATGATCATCTGCGCGCCCGTCAGCGGGCGGCGATGCTTGATTGCGGGTCCGACGAAAGGAAGGCTAGCCATGACTTACGCTCACTCCGGATTAGCGGCTGGCGACTTGGGTTCCGCCGGTTGCGGAGGCAACGGCGGGAACAATCGGTTTCTGCTCTTGCGAGGCGATCAGCTTGGCGGCCGAGGGTCCGCCCTCGTCGGGCCCCGGGATATGCAACGTCCAGCCTTTCGACGTATCGAGCAATCCCCCGACGTCGTTCGGGGCACGCTTGAGCGTGGTTCCATCCGTAACGGGTCCTGAAACCTCGACGACCTGGTCGGCCGTCACGCGCGCGAAGATGGGCTTTGCCGGACGCATCGACAGCGGATCGCGCGGCTCACCGATGTAGCGGCCGGTAAAGGCGGTCGGCTGGCCCCAGGCGCCGGGCCAGCGATAGAAGATGTGCTGCCCGATCCGAGCAACCTTGGCGAGCAACGGAGCCCAGCGCGGAGCGACATAATCGGCGTGATAGTGAGTCGCCTCTCCGACGGTCTTTTCGACGTAGCCGGCGAGAGCCTGGCGCGCGATGTCTTCGGCCCGGAGCCACGCA
>JBKPOO010000009.1:0-3882 GCA_046733175.1 Pseudomonadota bacterium | reverse complement strand
AGCCCAACGCCGACGGCCTGGCGCTGGACAAGGCCGGCCTTCAGGTCAACCAGCGCGGCCAAATCGAAACCGACCATGATTTCCGCACCAAGGTTGCGGGAATCTGGGCGATTGGCGACGTGATCCCCGGTCCGATGCTCGCCCATAAGGCCGAGGATGAGGGCATTGCGGTCGCCGAAAATATCGCCGGCCTGACCGGCATCGTGAACCACGATGTGATCCCATCCGTCGTCTACACCATGCCGGAAATCGCGGGGGTGGGCCTCACCGAGGAAGACGCCAAAAAGGACGGTGAGGTTAAAATCGGCAAGTTCCCGATGCTCGCCAACAGCCGCGCCAAGACGAATCGTGAGCCCGACGGCTTCGTGAAGGTGATCGCCGACGCGAAGACCGACCGCGTGCTCGGCGTATGGATGATCGCCTCCGTCGCCGGCACGATGATCGCCCAGGCCGCCCAGGCCATGGAGTTCGGCGCAACGTCCGAGGACATCGCTTACACTTGCCACGCCCACCCGACGCACAGCGAAGCGCTGAAGGAAGCGGCCATGGCGGTGACCGGCAAACCGATCCACATCTGAGCCAAACACCGCTCATCCTGAGTAGCGGCTGAGCCTGTCGAAGCCGCGTGTCGAAGGATCGTCCTTCGATACGGCACTTCGGTGCGCTTGGCTTACTCAGTCCCTACTCAGGATGAGCGGAAGTTCGAGAAGTGCTCTCGGCTCTTCAGGCGCCGCGCTCCTCGGCGCCAAATCCTTCTGCCAGCGTCCGACGTCGACCCATTCGCCGAGCTTGAACCCCACTCCTCGCTCGATCCCCGACAGCGCAAAACCGAGCTTCTCGTGAAGCGCCACGCTCGCGTCGTTGGGCAAAGCGATCCCCGCGACAATCGTCACAAAACCCTGCCGCTCGAGCAGGTCCAGATGCGCGCTCAGCAACTTTCGCCCAAGCCCGCGCCCCTGCGCTTCGGGCGCTACGTAAATCCCCGTCTCGACGCTCCAGCGATAGGCGGCGCGCCCGCGCATCGGGGACGTTGACGCGTACCCGACAATCCGCCCGTCCTCATCGGCGACCAGCCAGGGATGGATGGGGCCCGACATCCGCCGCGAGATCTCGTCCGCGTCCGGCGCTTCCTCTTCGAAGCTGATCCGGCTCTGCTCGACATAAGGGCGGTAGATCGACGCGATCTGGTCCGCGTCGGCCTCCCGCGCGAGGCGGATCAGGACAGCCATGCCTCCAGGAGGTGAAGAAGGCTCTTGTCACGCGGGCGCAATACGCTTGGCGCGACCGATGGGCATTCGAGGCAGCGCGCCTGGATCGTCGGGCCGTCGAGGATCGACCGGACTTCCCCGATCGCAGCCGCGAGCTGCTGCTGCGGGTTCCCGGCGAACACGGCGAAGGCGTCTTGCGAGTCGGTCGAATCACCGGTGTCGGCTGCGAGCGATTCCAGGATTTGATCGCGCAAGCTCTTGGGTGGCTCGAGATAGCGTACCCCCCGCTCATCGCCGAGTTTCGCCAATTCCGCCGCCTTCGCGATTGCGTCGCTCATGCCGCCGAAGCCGTCGACCAGGCCGATCTGCCGTGCGGTTCCGCCGTCCCACACCCGGCCCTGGGCGATTTTGTCGATTTCGGCTGGCGATTTGTGCCGCGATACGGCGACGATGGACAGGAATCGCCGATAAGTGGACTCGATTCCCTCCTGGATGAGCGCGCTGGACTCCGGCGACGGGCCTCTCAGCAGGTCGGGCTCGCCCGCAAGCGGAGTCGTTTTGATGCCGTCCGCTCCGACCCCGAGCTTTCGCAGGGTCCCCTGGAAACTCGGAAGGATCCCGAACACGCCGATGGAGCCGGTGATCGTCGAGGGTTCGGCATAAATGAAGTCGGCTGGGGTCGAGACCCAATATCCGCCGGAGGCCGCGACGTTTCCCATCGAAACCACGATTGGGATCTTGTCTTCCTTGGCCTCGAGCAGGGCCTGGCGGATCCGCTCCGACGCGAGCACCGAGCCGCCGGGGCTGTCGACCCGCACGACGAGCGCCTTGATCTTCTTGTTCCGGATCCCGTCCTCGAGAGCGAGCGCGACGCTTTCGCCTCCAGCCGTTCCCGCAGCGGCCTTCCCGTCGACGATGAGCCCCGCCACCGTGACCACGCCGATCGGTCCCGTCGGTTCCCTTTCGACCTTGTCCTTGATGTAAGAAGCGAGCTTGATCGTCTTATAACCGGACGGAGTGCTCGTATCCTTGCCCCCGAGATCCGCGAGCCGGGCCTCGAAGGCGCGCCGGTCCCCAACCTTGTCGACCAGCCCGGCATCGAACGCCGCCTTCGCCATGTCGCCGCCGGCCGCCTTCACCGCGCCGGGCATGTCCTTCAGGAACAGGTCGACGTTCGCCTTCGGGCGCGCGGTTTTCACGTCCTGGCGCCAGGTTTCGAGCACCGCCTGGCCGAGCGCCATGTAATTCTCGCGCGCCTCGGGCGACATGTCGCTGCGTGTATAGGGTTCGACCGCGGACTTGTAGGTTCCGACCCGGTAGACGTTCGCGGTCACGCCCAGCTTGTCGAGCAGTCCTTTGAAATAAAGGTTCGAACCGCCGGGCCCCGAAATCAGCACGCCGCCGAGCGGATTGACCCAGACCTCCGACGCGGCCGACGCTAGTTGATAGCCGTCGTTCGTATAGGCGACCGCATAAGCGACGACCGGTTTGCCAGCCGAGCGGACCCGCCGGATGGCGTCGTTGAGGTCGGTCATCGCGGTCTGGCCGCCGCCCCTGAAGCCGTCCAAATCGAGCGCAACGGCTTTGACCCGGCTGTCGTCCTTCGCCGCGTCGAGCACCGCGACGAGGTCGCGAAGCCGATATTGCCGAACCGCATTTCCGCCGGCGATGTCCGAAAATTCGACCTTGGCGGGCTGTTCGACGACCGCGCCCCGAAGGCTCAGTGCAAGGACTCCGTCCTTAACGGGCGCAGGCCGCGCCGATAGGGCGGCGTAAAGAAAGCCGAAGAACAAAAGCATGAAGATCAGGACGAGCGCGTCCTTGATCCCGACCAAAAGCTTCCAGACTGCGCGAACGAATTTCATTTCAAAGCCTCTTCCGAACTGACCACGTGGCTAGCGCAGAACCAACGTCATTGCGAGCCGAGGGAAGCAATCGCGTTTCTACGGGTTGCTGGATTGCTTCGTCGCTCCGCTCCCCGCAATGACGGCTGAATGGAAGCAGCGGCCAACATTTCACGGGCATTGGACCGGCAATCCGCGGGCGAGCTGCGCGCCACGCTCGCGCTCGCCTGGCCGCTGATCCTCGCCAACCTCACTCAGCAGGCAATCCAGGCGACCGATGTGCTGTTGATGGGCCGGCTGGGCGCGACCCCACTCGCGGCCGCGACCCTCGCGCTGAACCTCACTTTCACTTTCAACATCTTCCTGCTCGGCCTCATCACCGCCTCATCGCCGATGATGGCGACGGCGCTCGGGCGGCGATTCAACGCGGTCCGCGATGTGCGCCGGACGTTCCGCGCGGGCTTTTGGCTGATCGCGATCGCGATGCCGCCTTATTGGCTGCTGCTGTGGCACGTCGGCGACCTGATGCGCGCCTTCGGCCAGTCGGAGGAGCTCGCCAGCCAGGGCCAGACCTTCCTTCGGGCTTATATGTGGTGCACCGCGCCATGGCTGCTGTTCCAGCTGCTCAGGAACTTCCTGTCGGCGCTGGAGCGCCCGCGGGTCGTGCTGTGGCTCAGCCTGTCCGGGATCGCGCTCAATTTCGTCCTTAGCTGGTCGCTGATCTTCGGCCATTTCGGGCTCCCGGCCCTCGGCCTCGTCGGAGGTGGACTCGGAAGCACGCTGACGTGGATGGTCATTTGCGCCGCCTTGATCGCCGTTACGTCGTTCAA
>JBKPOO010000008.1:0-9307 GCA_046733175.1 Pseudomonadota bacterium | reverse complement strand
CGGCGAGCCTTCTAAGCTTGGGGTCGCAGGTTCGAGTCCTGCCGGGCGCACCATCCGCATAGCGAAGCCATCAGTTGAGGAGTATCTAGCTCGCATGACTCAGGGGAGGGCAGAACGGCAGCGGGCCATCGTCGACATGCTCCGCGAGGGCCCCGCCCCATCGCAGCAGGAAGTTGCGTCACGGCTCGTCGAGGCGGGCTATGAGGTTACACAGGCGACGGTCGCGCGGGACCTCGAACAAGTCGGCGCGGTGAAGGTGAAGCGTGAAGGCAAGCTCGGCTATTCGCTTCCCGAGAAGCTCGGCGACCGGAACTGGCCGGCAGATCGCCTGAAACGCATCTTTGCCGAGTGGGTCCAAGCGGTCGAGACGTCGGGCAGCATGGTCGTCGTGCGGACTCCGCCCGGATCGGCGCATCTCGTCGCGCTCGCGGTCGACCAGGCGAAGCTGCCCGAGGTGGTCGGCACGATCGCCGGTGACGACGCTTTGTTCATCGCGGTTCGAAGCACTCTGCCGACCGAGCCGCTGGCGCAGCGGCTGCGCGACCTGATGAGCGCGGGCTAGGGCAGCAATTTTCCGGGATTCATGATGCCGAGCGGGTCGAGGGCCTGCTTGATGGCCCTAAGCGCATGGATCCGGCCCGGCGGAGCAAGCCGCTCGAACTCGGCGCGCTTCAGCTGGCCGATGCCGTGCTCGGCCGAGATCGAGCCTCCGGCAGCCGTGACGAGGTCGTCGACCAGCCGAGTGATCGCGGCGCCCTCGCGTTCGTACCAGTCGGGCGCTGCGTGGCCGGCCGCCCGAACGTGAAAGTGGATGTTCCCATCGCCGAGATGTCCGAAGCCGCTCGCGATCACGCCCGGGAAGCGCCGCTCCACTTCGGCGGCGGCTTCGATGATGAAACGCGGCATCTCGCCCACCGCGACCGAAATGTCGTGGGCGAGAGTCTGGCCTTCCGCCCGCTCCGCCTCCGAGATCGCGTCGCGGATCTTCCAGAAGGCTTCGGCCTGGGCTTCGCTGGACGCGATGGTCGCATCGCCGATGATCCCCTCCTTGAGCGCGGCGCCAAGACATTGTTCGACTTCGTCCGCGATGTCGTGCCGAGGGTCCGCCGTTGTCGCTTCGACGAGGACGTTCCACTCGTGGCTGGCTTCCAGCGGCGCACGCGTCCCCGGAATGTGATTCAACACGAGCTCCAGCGAGTCCTGCGGGACCAGTTCGAACCCTTCGACGGCATTCGTCCGCGCCTCGAGGAACCTGAGCAGCTCGAGGGCACACATCGGGCTTTCGACCCCCGCCCATGCCACAGCCCTCGCGGCGACTGCGGGCACGAGGCGAAGGGCGACGGCGGTGATGACGCCCAATGTCCCCTCGGCGCCGATCAGCAGCTGGTCGAGACTATAACCGCGATTGTCCTTCTTGAGGCCGGTGAGGCCGTCGTGGACCGACCCGTCCGGAAGGACTGCCTCGACCCCAGCAATAAGCGAGCGCATGGTGCCGAACTTCAGAACCTGCGTTCCGCCGGCATTGGTGGAGGTCAAGCCGCCGATGGTGCAGCTTCCGCGAGCGCCCAGGGTCAGAGGGAAACGCATGCCGATCTCGTGCGCCGCGTCGTGGAGCCTCGCGAGCACGACCCCGGCTTCCGCGACCGCGAGCCGGTTCTCCGCGCTGATCGAGCGAAGCCGGTGCATCCGGCGCATCGAGAGCAGGACCTGGGAGCCATCGGCCGAGGGTGTCGCGCCCGCGGACATGCCGGTGTTGCCGCCTTGGGGGACCAGCGGGACGCCATGCTCAGCCGCAAGCCGGACGATCGCCAAAACCTCGTCGGTCGAAGCTGGTGCGAGGATCGCGCGCGACGCTCCATGGACCCGGCCGCGCCAATCCGTGACCCACGGCTCGATTTCCGCCGGATCGGTGATCACGCCTTTGGGACCCAGGGCCTGCCCGGCAACCGAGATCAGCTGCGAAACCGCATCCATCGCTCGCGGCGCTTGGCACGCGCCGCTGTCGGCGTCAAAGCAGCGCCATGGAACGGCCGCCGATCACCATCGTCATCGCCCGCGCGCAAAATGGCGTGATCGGGCGCGGCGGAACGTTGCCGTGGCACATCCCCGCCGATCTCAAGCGATTCAAGGCGCTGACTATGGGCAGCGCGATGGTGATGGGCCGCAAGACGTTCGAGAGCCTACCGGGGGTTCTACCCGGACGCCGGCACATCGTAGTGACCCGCGATCGCGATTGGCACGCGGACCAGGCCGAGGCCGCGCATGATTTGCAGGAGGCGCTCCAGCTCGCTTCCGGCAACCGTGTCTCGGTGATTGGCGGCGCAGAGCTGTTCGCCCAGTTCCTTCCACTTGCCGATACGATCGAGCTCACCGAAGTTCTCGACGACATCGAAGGCGACACATCGATCCCCGACCCGCGCCATTCCGGCGACTGGGTGCAAGTCTGGTCCGAAGACCATCCCGCCGAAGACGGTCGTCCCGGCTTCCGTTTCGTGACTTTGAAGCGAGCCTAGGTTCGCGGCCGAGCCGTCGCGTAGGCGCGGTAGCGCCTCAATTGATCGGCGAGCACCTTGTCAACTCCTGGAGCGAGCTGGGCAGCCCCGCCGTTGAAGAACCCCGACGCGCGATAATCCAGTGTCAGCTGGGATCCGCCCGCGGTCGATTTCACCTGCACGTCGAATACGCCGTTCGTCGCTTCGTAGAGCAACGGCCCGAGCGACCCGGTCATGAGGATGCGCTTGCCTGGATCGACATAGGTCACACGCATATGCTCGATCCCTCCCCCTTCCGGGAAGCGCTCGCAAAAGCAGCCTCCGGGGACAGGCGTAAGGCTGAGGTTCTGGGAATTGCCGCTGTAAGTGTGCTCACCGCTCCACCAGGCAGGGAGGCTGACAAACGCCTGGAACGCGATTTCCGGCTTCACCACCAGCGCTACGGTCCGCCGGATTTCGAAACCGTTCGGCGATGAGGTGACGACGTCGGCCGCCGCGGGTGAAGCGAATAAGAGTAGAGTCCCGAGTAACAGTCCGCGCATTCCCACCTCCGTTCGTGTCGAACGAAGTCGAGACACGCGTCGCCCACGTCCCTCGACTGCGCTCGGGACGAAGGGGATACGGGAAATGCTGTTGGTGTCTAGCCGTCCAGAATCGCGTCGATCTGCGCCGCCACCTCATCGACGGACGCCATTCCACCAACCCGGCGAACCAAGTCCTTCGCCGCGTAATAAGGCAGGATCGGCGCGGTCTTGGCGCGATATTCGGCCATTCGCGTGCGCACAGTATCTTCGTTGTCGTCAGGGCGCCGTTTGAACTCGGTTGAGCCGCACACGTCGCACACTCCTGGAACGGCAGGCACCTTCAGTTGGTCATGATAAGGAGCGCCGCAATTTGCGCAGGTGAAGCGCCCGACGATCCGCCGCACCAGCTCGTCCTCATCGACCATCAGCTCGATCACATGGTCGAGCCTGCGGCCGCGCTCGGCCAGGAGTAGATCGAGCGCCTCGGCCTGGGCGTGGGTGCGAGGATAGCCGTCGAAGATCGCGCCTTTCCCATTCGCCGCGTCGAGCCGCTCACCGATCAGCGCGCTGACAATCGCGTCGCTGACCAGTTCGCCGCGCTCCATGACGGCCTTGGCCTCGAGCCCGACGGGGCTGCCGCTTGCGACTGCCCCGCGCAGCATGTCTCCGGTCGACAACTGGATCATTCCACGGGTCGTCTGAAGCCGCGCGGCCTGGGTACCCTTTCCTGCCCCCGGCGGGCCCAAGAGAATGATATTCAGCATTCTTAGGGCTCTCCCCCCGCCCTGCCGATCAGCGCCGCCGCGGCGTGGTCTTCAGCTTCGCCTTCTTGATGAGGTCGCCATATTGGTGGGCGATGAGATGGCTCTGGATCTGGCTCACCGTATCCATGGTCACGTTGACGACGATCAGGAGACTGGTTCCACCGAGCCGGAAGTTGAGCCCCGCCTGGGCCGACAGGATTTCCGGAATGAGGCAAATAACGACGAGATAGAAGGCACCGACCACAGTGATTCGGTTCAGCAAATAATCAAAATATTCCTCGGTCGCTTTGCCCGGCCGAATCCCGGGGATAAACCCGCCGTGGCGTTTCAGATTCTCCGCCGTTTCTTCGCTGTTGAACTGCACCGCCGTGTAGAAGAAGCAGAAGAACGCGATGCCGAGGCCGTAGAGACCCATGTAGGCAGGCGATCCGTGCTGCAGGAAAGTGCTGATGGTGATCAGCCAGTCGCTCGCCCCGCCCTCGGCGGTTGAGCGATTGCCCGCCCACTGAAGGACGGTGAGAGGCATCAGCAGCAGCGACGACGCGAAGATCGGCGGGATCACGCCCGCGGTGTTGATCTTGATCGGAAGGTGCGAGCGCTCCTGTTGCATGCCGCGAGCGGTTTGCCGCTTGGGATATTGGATGAGCACTCGCCGCTGCGCGCGCTCCATGTAGCAGATGCCGAGGATCAGGACCGCGGCCAGCACGATGATGCCGACGACGATCATCGGATTAAGCGTGCCGGTCCGGCCTCCTTCGAGGAGCTGGGCGACCGCCTGGGGCAGCCGGGCGACGATACCGGCCATGATGATGAGCGATACGCCGTTGCCGATCCCGCGGCTCGTGATCTGCTCGCCGATCCACATCAGGAACAAAGTGCCGCCGACGAGGCTGACGGTACCGGCGATCTCGAACAGGAGTCCCGGCATGACGACGGCCTGGATGCCCTGCCGAAGGGTTTGCGCTTCGAGGCCCCTCACGGCGAGATAGCCCTGAACGAGCGTGATCGCGACCGTCAGGTAGCGCGTGTACTGGTTAAGCTTCTTGCGCCCGGTCTCGCCCTCTTTGCGGAGCTGCTGCCACGGTCCGTAAAGCGTCGCGCCGAGCTGAACGACGATCGACGCGGTAATATAGGGCATGACACCCAACGCCACGATCGAGAAGCGTTCGAGCGCGCCGCCCGAGAAGGTGTTGAAGACGTCGAGGATCCCGCCGCTCTGCGTCTGGTAGAGAGCCGACATGGCGACCGGGTCGATGCCCGGCACCGGAACGAAGGACAGCAAGCGGAACAGGATCAGCGCGCCGAGCGTGAACCACAGCCTTTTCTTGAGCTCGGTCGCCTTGGAGAAGCTCGAAAGGCTGATGCTGGACGCAAGTTGTTCGGCTGCGGATGCCATTGGACGGTTCAATCCTCGAAAACTTAACCGCTCATCCTGAGTAGCCGGTGAGCTTGTCGAACCGGCGTATCGAAGGACTGTCCTTCGATACGGGCCTTCGGCAGGCTCAGTCCCTACTCAGGACGAGCGGGAATGAGACGCTATATAGTGGCCCTTCGCGCGTTGTCAGGCCTCCGCCTTGGCAGCGGCCTTGCGCGAACCCTTCTTCGCCTTGGCGAGTTCGGCGGGGTCCTTCCGCTCGATCAGCTCGATCGAACCGCCGGCCTTCTCGACCGCTTCACGAGCGCCCTTCGAAACGCCGGCGATCTTGAAGGCGAGCTTCGCCTTCAGTTCGCCCTTGCCGAGCAGACGAACGCCGTCCTTGCCCCCGCGCGCGAGGCCCGCCGACTTCAGCGCCTCCTGGTCGAGCGTGCCCTTGACGTCGAGTTTGCCGGCATCGATCGCTTTCTGGACCGCGCCGATGTTCACCTCGGCATAATCGCGCGCGAAGATGTTGTTGAAGCCGCGCTTCGGCAGCCGCATGTGGAGCGGCATCTGGCCGCCCTCGAAGCCGGCGATCGACACGCCCGAGCGCGACTTGGCACCCTTCTGGCCGCGGCCGGCCGTCTTGCCGAGCCCCGAGCCAATCCCGCGGCCGACCCGCACCCGGCCCTGCCGAGCGCCCTTGTTGTCACGAATTTCGTTAAGTTTCATTGTCTTGCACTCGCTTTCGCTTTTGTCGCGCATGCCCCGAGGAGCGGGTTGGTTAGGCGGCCTCTTCGACCTTCAGGAGATGCTGCACCTTCCTGACCTGGCCGAGCACTTCGGGAGTGCCCTCTATTTCGACGGTGCGATGCAGCTTGTTGAGGCCGAGACCGACGAGCGTCGCCCGCTGCGTCTTGTCGCGGCGGATCGGCGAACCGGTCTGGGTGATCTTGATCTTCGCCATCACTCTTACTCCGTGACCGCTTCGGCCTGGGCTTCGGCTTCGGCCGCGCTCGCGCCGCCGCGGCCGAGCAGGTCGGCGACCTTCTTGCCGCGCCGCTGGGAGACCGCCCGCGGACTCGACTGCTCCTTGAGCGCCTCGAACGTCGCCCGGATCATGTTGTACGGGTTCGACGTGCCGACCGACTTGGTGACGACGTCGGCAACGCCCAGGCTCTCGAATACCGCGCGCATCGGACCGCCGGCGATGATGCCGGTGCCCGCGGGCGCCGAGCGGACCGTTACCCGGCCAGCGCCGAAGTGACCGAGGCCGTCGTGGTGCAGCGTCCGGCCATCGCGAAGGGGAACGCGGATCATCGCCTTCTTCGCCGAAGCGGTCGCCTTGCTGATTGCTTCCGGCACTTCACGCGCCTTGCCATGACCGAAACCGGCGCGGCCCTTGCCGTCGCCCACCACGACCAGCGCCGCGAAGCCGAAGCGCTTGCCGCCCTTCACCGTCTTCGAAACGCGGTTGATGTGCACGAGCTTCTCGATCAGCTCCTCGCCGCCTTCCTCGTCGTCGCGGCGTCCACGGCGGTCGTCGCGCCGGCCGCGCCCGCGACCGCCGCCTTCACCTCGCCCGCGCCCGCCACGCCCGCGAGGGCCGCGCCCTTCCGGGCGCTGCGGCTGCTGCTCTTCCTGAGCCGGGGCCTCGACGGCCGCGGCCTCGGTGGGCTCGGCAACAGCTTCGTTGGTCTGGTTCTCGTCTTGCATTCTAGAACTCCAGTCCGCCTTCGCGGGCAGCGTCGGCGAGGGCCTTCACCCGGCCATGGAACAGGAAGCCGCCGCGATCGAACACGACGCTGGACACGCCGGCCTTCTTCGCGCGCTCGGCGAGCGCCTTGCCGACGGCGGCCGCGCCAGCGCGCGTCGCCCCGGCCTTGGCCTTGAGGTCCTTGTCGAGACTCGAAGCCGCGACGAGCGTCTTCCCCGCCAGGTCATCGATGACCTGCGCATAGATATGGCGCCCCGAGCGATGCACGGAGAGCCGCGGCTTGCCGGCGGAACGGGCGCGAAGCGCGGTGCGCACGCGGCGCCGGCGCCGATCGAAGAGAGAGAGTTTCGCCATGGCTTACTTCTTCTTGCCTTCTTTGCGGAAGATATACTCGCCGCGGTACTTGATGCCCTTGCCCTTGTACGGCTCGGGCTTGCGCCAGCGTCGGATCTCCGCCGCGACCTGGCCCACCTGCTGCTTGTCGATGCCGCTGATCTCGACCGTATTCTGGTCGGGAGTTTTCACTTCGACGCCTTCGGGCAGCTTGTAGTTCACGTCGTGGCTGTAGCCGAGCTGCAGCCGCAGGTTCTTGCCCTGGGCCTGGGCGCGATAGCCGACGCCGGTGATCTCGAGCACCTTGGTAAAGCCCTCGGTCACTCCGGTGACGAGGTTCTGCACGTTGGTGCGGGTCATGCCCCACGCGGCGCGATTGCGCTGCGCGTCGGTGAGCGGGGTCAAGCGGATCTCGCCCTCGGCGACCTCATATTTCACGAGATCATCGAGCAGCTGCATGGTGAGCGTGCCCTTTGGGCCTTTCACGGTGAGGGTCTGGCCCTCGACCGAGGCCGTGACGCCATCGGGCATCGCCACCGGTTTCTTGCCGATTCGGGACATCAGAACACCTCCGCCAGCACTTCGCCGCCGACGTTCTGCTCGCGCGCCTCGGCGTCCGAGAGCACTCCGCGCGGGGTCGACACGATGATCGTGCCGAGGCCGTTGCGGATGCGCGGAAGCTCACGCGCGGCCGAATAGACTCGGCGGCCGGGCTTGGACACGCGGGCCAGGTGCTGGATCGCCGGCTGGCCTTCGAAATATTTGAGCTCGATGCGAATGCCCTTTTGGCCCGCCAGCTCTTCCTCGGCGTAGCCGCGGATATAGCCTTCGCGCTGGAGCACATCGAGCACCCGCACGCGCAGCTTCGACGCCGGAGTCAGGATCGAATCCTTCCGTGCCTGCTGGCCGTTGCGGATGCGGGTGAGCATGTCACCCAGAGGATCGGTCATCGCCATCCGTTACAATCCCTTACCAGCTTGACTTGATGACGCCCGGGATCAGGCCCTTGTTGGCCAGTTCCCGAAGCATGATCCGCGACAAGCGGAACTTGCGGTAATAAGCGCGCGACCGGCCGGTCAGCTCGCAGCGGTTGCGAATCCGGGTCGGATTCCCGTTGCGCGGCACTTCGGCCATCTTGAGACGCGCGATCAGGCGCTCGGTCTCGTCCTTGCTCTCGTCGTCCGCGATTGCTTTCAGCTTCGCGTACTTCGCAGCATGCTTCTGGACGAGCTTCCTGCGCCGCTCGTTCTTGTTGATCGAACTCAGTTTCGCCATGACTTAAGTTCTTCTCCTAATCGAAGCAGACGCGCCCTCAGGCGGCCTGCTTCTGCTCCTCGGCCGGGAAGGGGAAGTTGAACAGGCGCAGCAACTCGCGCGCCTCCTCGTCCGTCTTCGCGGTCGTTGTGATGATGACGTCCATTCCCCGGACCTTGTCGATCTGGTCGTAATTGATCTCGGGGAAAATGATCTGCTCCTTGAGGCCCAGTGCGTAATTGCCGCGGCCGTCGAACGACTTGGGGTTGAGCCCGCGGAAGTCGCGAACGCGCGGCAGCGCGATCGTCACGAGACGATCGAGGAACTCGAACATGCGGTCGCGGCGAAGCGTGACCTTGCAGCCGATCGGCATGCCTTCGCGAAGCTTGAACTGCGCGATCGACTTCTTCGCTTTGGCGATCACGGGCTTCTGGCCGGCGATCTGCTGCATTTCGGCAGCAGCGGTCTCGACGCGCTTCTTGTCCTGGGTCGCCTCGCCGACGCCCATATTGATCACGATCTTATCGAGGCGCGGGACCTCGAGCCGGTTCTTGTAACCGAACTTCTCGGTCATCGCCTTGACGATGCGCTCGTCGTAATCGGCCTTGAGCCGGGGTTTGTAGCCTTTCGGCACCTTTGACGGCTTGGCGTCCGTCTTCGCGGCCTGGGGAACGGCGGCCTCTTCGACCTTCGGCAATGCTTCGATCGCCTCGGCTTCCGCCTTCTCGGCGTCGCCGACCCGCTCGACCTCAACCTGCTCAACCTGTTCGGTCTCAGGCTCCTGCGCGTCGTCGACCTTCTTTTCCTTGTCAGCCATGGATCAGCTCTCCAGACTTGACCGCTACGCGGACCTTCTTGCCTTCCCG
>JBKPOO010000007.1:0-26708 GCA_046733175.1 Pseudomonadota bacterium | reverse complement strand
CACCGACAAAGCGCGATCGACCAAGGAAGCGATCGACGCAATCCTCGATGGGATGCACTGGCTCGGCCTCGATTGGGACGGCCACGAATATTATCAGTCGCAGTTCTGGGCCCGCCACGCCGAAATCGCGCATAAGATGCTCGATCGCGGGCAGGCCTATCGCTGCTACATGACCCAGGAAGAGCTGGCCGAGCAGCGCGAGGCGGCGCAGCGCGAGCGCCGGCCGTTCCGGATCAGCAGCCCCTGGCGCGATGTGACCGAGGCGCAGGGCGACAAGCCCTTCGTCGTACGCCTCAAGGCTCCGCAGGAGGGCGAAACAGTCATCGAGGATCAGGTCCAGGGCCGAGTCACCGTCCAAAACGCGGAGATCGACGACTTCGTCCTGCTGCGCTCGGACGGGACGCCCACCTACATGCTCGCGGTCGTGGTCGACGATCACGACATGGGGGTCACCCACGTGATCCGCGGCGACGATCACCTCAACAACGCGTTCCGCCAGTTGGCGATCATCCGAGCGATGGGCTTTCTGGAGCCCGTCTATGCCCATGTTCCGCTGATCCACGGTCCCGACGGAGCCAAGCTCAGTAAACGCCACGGAGCGCTCGGGGTCGACGCCTATCGCGACGACTTGGGGATGCTTCCCGAAGCCGTGGTCAATTACCTGCTGCGTCTCGGCTGGGGACACGGCGACGATGAGATCATCAGTCGCGAGCAGGCGATCGAATGGTTCGGCCTCGACCATGTGGGGAAGTCGCCGTCGCGGTTCGATTTCAAGAAGCTCGAGAACCTCAACGGCCATTACATCCGCGAGGCCGACGATCGTCGCCTGGCCGACCTCGTTGCGCCAAAACTCGGGCTAAAGGGGGAGCAGATGGCCGTGCTCGTCCGGGCGATGCCGGAGCTCAAAGCCCGAGCTCACACATTGAACCAGCTCGCCGAGGGCGCGCACTTCCTTTTTGCCTCACGGCCGCTCGATTTCGATGACGGAGCCGCAGCCTTGCTCACAGACGAGTCCCGATCCCTTCTTGCTGCGGCGCACAATAAGCTTGTTGCCCTTGCGAAATGGGATGCGGAATCGCTAGAGGCGACCGTCCGCGACGTCGCCGAAGCGAGCGGAGTCAAGCTTGGGAAACTTGCCCAGCCGCTCCGTGCCGCGCTCACTGGGCGTACGACGTCTCCGGGGATATTTGATGTGCTTGCTTTGTTAGGACGCGACGAGAGCCTCGCCCGCATCGCCGACCAGATGGTGGAGCCGAACGAATGACCGACAAGACCGTGACGATCGGGATCGACGGCTTAAATCACGCTTTTCCCCTTATCGACGGGTCGGTCGGGCCCGAGGTGATCGATATCCGCAAGCTCTACGGCGAAACGGGCATGTTCACCTACGATCCCGGCTTCACGTCGACCGCCGCCTGCAAGAGCGCCATCACCTATATCGACGGTGAAAAGGGAATCCTGCTTCACCGCGGATATCCGATCGATCAACTCGCCGAGAATTCGACCTTCATGGAGGTCGCTTACCTGCTGCTCAACGGAGAGCTTCCGAAGCGCGAAACGCTTGACGATTTCGCTTACACGATCAGCCGCCACACGATGCTGCACGAGCAGCTCATGACCTTTTATCGCGGGTTCCGGCGCGACGCCCACCCGATGGCGATCATGTGCGGAGTCGTCGGCGCGCTGTCCGCTTTCTACCATGACAGCACGGACATCACCGATCCCGAGCAGCGGATGATCGCATCGCACCGGCTGATCGCGAAGATGCCGACGATCGCGGCGATGGCGTTCAAATATTCGATCGGACAGCCGTTTCTCTATCCGGACAACAGCCTCAGCTACACGGGCAATTTCCTGAGGATGACGTTCGGAGTCCCAGCCGAGCCCTATCACGTCAATCCGGTGGTCGAGAGCGCCATGCGCCGGATCTTCATTCTTCATGCCGACCACGAACAGAATGCGTCGACCTCCACCGTGCGGCTGGCCAGCTCGTCGGGCGCCAATCCCTTCGCCTGCATCGCCGCCGGTATCGCCTGCCTCTGGGGGCCGGCGCACGGCGGCGCCAACGAAGCGGCGCTCAACATGCTGCGCGAGATCGGACGCGTCGAAAACATCCCGCAATATATCGCTCGCGCCAAGGACAAGGATGATCCGTTTCGCCTGATGGGCTTCGGCCATCGGGTCTACAAAAACTTCGATCCGCGAGCGAAGGTCATGAAAGCGACCGCCGACGAGGTCTTGAAAGAACTCAACATCTCGGACCCGGTGCTCGATGTCGCCAAGGAGCTGGAGCGGATCGCTCTCAGCGACGATTATTTCATCGAGAAGAAACTCTATCCGAACGTCGATTTTTATTCGGGCGTGATCCTGAATGCGATCGGCTTCCCGACGGATATGTTCACGGCGCTGTTCGCGCTCGCCCGAACAGTCGGCTGGGTGGCACAGTGGAATGAGATGATCGCCGATCCCGATCAGAAGATCGGCCGTCCGCGACAGCTTTATACCGGCGCCCCCCAGCGCGATTACGTGCCGGCCGAACGCCGATAATCACCGCTGAGGACGAGCGGATGTGGTCAGGCCACGGGAAGGGTAAGCGTGAAGCGGGCCCCTTCGCCGGGCGCGCTTTCGAGAGTCACGTCGCCACCCATCGACCGCGCGAGCCGGCGCGAAATCGCAAGCCCAAGGCCGGTCCCTGAGGTCTTTTGATTCGCTCGCTCGAACCGCTCGAAAATGCGCTGCTGGTCCGCTGGGTCGATGCCGTGCCCCTCGTCCGAAATCGTCACCGACGCGGTTCCTGCGGTTTTCGCGAATACGAGTCCGACCCTTCCGCCTTCCGGCGAATGGCGGACTGCATTTCCTATCAGGTTGACCAGGATCTGGATAACGGCGCGGTCCTCGCCGCTGGCGAGAAGCGGCTCGGCCTGCACGGCTTCGAGCTTGATGCCCCGCTCTTCGGCGATCGATTCCAACATGATCAGCGCCTCGCCGGCGAGCTCGGCCAAATCGACCGTCCGATGACCCTGGCTCGGGTCCTCGCTCATCGAGCGGATGACGGAGAGCAGGTGACGTGCGGCGGCTGCGATGTCATTGCCGTAGCTCGCATAGTCGCTGCGAAGCGGCCCATCGGCACGCTCGACGATCCGCTCGGCGCTTTCGATGATCCGGTCCAGTGGCGAGCGCAGCGCCTCGTCGAGAGCTCGATCGAATGCCGACGTCCTTCCGGCCTCGGTTTTCAAGGGCGGCGGAGCCTCTCCGTCGGCTGTTCCACGGAAACCGGCGAAGCCGCCATCCGCGCCCGTCATGACATCGCCGCTGAGGATCACCACGCGCTCCCCGTCCTTGCGGCTGCGGGCGCGCTGGCCGGAAAAGCCGCGCCGGGCGGCCAGGGCACTGATCAGCGGCATCTCGCCGCTTTCATCCTCTTCGAGGCGGAAGAGCCGCGTGAGCGCCTGACCGGCCGCCTCGTTCACGTCGATTCCGAGCTCCTCGGCAAGCTCGACCGAAATCGAAATGAGGCGCAGTTCCTCGTCCGCCGCCCATTCGCGGCGCGAGGCCGAAGCATCGACGTCGGTTCCGCGGCCGAGCAAAGACGCGAGACGCGGCGCCGCAGGGACACGCTCGGTCCAGCCTTCGAGCGACAACGCCACTTCATCGCCCTCGGGCGTCGCATTGACCCACATTTCGATGTCGCGCTCAAGTGAGGCGGCGATGGCTGGGCGAGCGACCGGAATCCCGAGCTTGCGCGCAAGTTCGGCAATGGCGGCGATTTGCGGCAGAGCCAGCGTATGACCGATGTCCGAACCGGCGTCGCGCTGAAGCGCCTCCAGCGCCGGATCGGCGCTGATCAGCCGGCCGGCCTTGTCGACCCGGCCGAACACCGGCCGCGGTTCGGATGGGGCGCTGGCCATCAGCTCTGCTCCAGCCTGGCAACGGCCGCTCGGTATGCCATATCCGCGCCAAGCCAGGTTCGCGCGTCCTCGACCGCCGTTTCGCTCATACCGTCGAACGTAGTGATGGCCCTCCCGGGATCGAAGACTCCGAGAAGGTCGCCGATGCCGGCGAGCAGGCGCGCCGCAAGCTCGCGGCGGACCCCCGCGATCCGAAGCAAGGTCATGACCCTTTGCTCGGAGGCCGAAAGGAGCTCGTCGGTTGCGACGTCCCCGGCAAGACCCGAGCGGCGCGCAAGCGCCTGTGCGACGAAGGTCATCTCGCCCTCCATCGCCGCCGACACGATGAGCTCGTCGCTCAAATGCCCTTCATCCTCGAGCAAATCGACGAGAATGGCCGTCAGCTCCTCGAAGCCGTTGGAGCGGTCGTATCGAGCCACCATGTCGTCCACGGCAGCTGCCAGCAATTGGTCGCGATCGGCAGCCTGAGGCAGGCTGACGAGATCGCGCCGCAACGCGGCCGCGACAATTTGTGCGATCGCCGCCGCTTCGTCCGGCGGAAGATCGTCGAAATGGAGCAGGCACTGGCCGAACCGGTCCCGGCGGCGCCCGCGAGCCAGGATCAGCGACATGGCTGCGGCGGAAATCGCGCCGCTTTCATGACTGACGAGTGCCTGCAGCACTCTCGCATCGCGGCGTCCGCTCCTCGCCTTCGCGGCCGTCGCGATCCGCTCTTCATCTGCACGGCGAAGAAGCAATCGAACCAGAATTCCGCGGTCGAGCAGCTTGGCGCTGGATAGCGCTTCCACGATCGCCAGGTTGCGGTCATCGTTCGCGGCCGCGACTCCGCTCGGAAGCGCGGCCCGCAGTTCGTCGGCGATATCGCCGACCAAACAGTGGAGCATGGCGGTCATCAGCGCCCGTTCCTGCTCGGTCAGCCGATCGCCGGCGCTGAGGAAAAAATCGGCGCGGACAGTAACCAAGCGGTCGCGCCCCGCGCCACGCGCGGGCGCGTCCGGGGGACCCGCCGGAGCGGACCCGATCGGCCATTCTTCCGCCATCATCGCGGTGGCCTTATCCGATTTCGGTTAACTTCGGGTCAACTCAGGCACGATTCGCCGTGCGTGCTGAAGATAAAAGAAGCTCACGGCCGAATAAACGAACAGCGTTACCAGATAGGGAGTCCAGGCGCCGAGAACCGCGAACGGAATGGCCAGGAGAATGAAGTTACGGCGCGAGCCGACCCACAGTTCTCCGGGCAAACCGGAATTTCCCTCGATCCGCGCGGCTTCAGCGAACGCGCCCGCCGCGACAGCAGCCAGCAAAGCTCCCCAACCCCCCGTGTGCCGGCTTTCCCACCAGCCCAAAGCGAGGAGCGCGAAACCGGCAGCCGGCCAAAGCAGGGCGCGGCTGACCGCCCGCTTCGGCAAGGGCTTGAGGCGTATCGAGGCGAGGCGGCCGGCAATGATGTCGAGCGGAGCGGAAATCACGAGCAACGCCAGACCCGCGCCGAGCCAGCCACGGCTGAAACACACGGCGCCGCCGAGCGTCAGGGCGAGAGCGCCCCACGCGAGCCACCCCGGGCGAGCGCGCGTTTGCATGAGCCAGTGGGTCGCGAAATCCTCAATCGGAGGAAGGACGAAGCGGCTTGCCCAGTCGCGCCTCGCCTCGCGCGACCCCCTGATCAGTTTGCGCTGGAAATGCTCGAGCTGATCCGCTCGCTCGACGAGCAGGGGCTCGCCGCCATGTTCGACGGCGTGCCAGCGCAGCGCGCCCTCCTGCAGCGTTCGGCGGAGCAGGGTTGATTGCAGATCCCAATCACCGAGAATCGCGGCGGTCGAACCGAGCGTCTTTGAATCGACCAGTGCCACACCCGCCCAACGAGTCTCGCCGTCGATCCGCTCGAAGGGTTCGTGCGCTTCGTCATCGGGGACGGTCGTAATGACCGGCTCTGGTTCATCAGCCACAGTCGCGATCAACTCGGCGGATGGCGCAATGCCGTCGCCCAGCAGAAGGATCCTGGATCCCGCTTCAAAGCGGCTCACCGCTTCATGAACGTCGCTGACGGGAAATACTCCGATGCCGTCCAGCCGAAGCCGCTCGACGGCGTCCTGGAGAGCCTGGGGCACGCGCTCGACGACGACGATGATCGGGGCAGCACCTACCGCCGATGCGCAGCGCGCCTGATATTCCAGCAAAGTCCGGCCCGCGAGCGGGAGCAAAGCACGAAGGCCGCCGGCCTCATCTTCCTGGTACGCGCCGATCAGCGCCCCTAGCGCCATTTTGGGACAGGCCCCCCTCGTTATCGCTTCTGTCTCTCTAATCGCTTTCTTGCGGCATCAAAGATGGTAAACTGACGTTTGCCATGAACCCATTTGCCAAGCGCGCCGAGCCGGCGCCTCCGCCGCCCGAGGAACTCCAGCCTCTTGAGCTGACGAGCCTCGACGCCCTGATCCAGCCCACCTTTGACCAGGACCAATGGGAGGAAAGCCAGGCGGAGGCTCGAGGCAGCGGCGGACGACACGTATTAGGCGCGGCCCTGGCCCTCCTTGCGACATTGTGGATCGGCTATTGCGCATGGTCCGCAGGACGCGCGCTCTCCGGCCAGCCGCTCACGTCCCCTGCGATCGCGCAATGGGTCGCGCTCGCCGCCGGTCCCCTGGCGCTCATGGGCCTCGCCTGGCTCATGTTCGGCCGGACCCGGCGCAAGGAGGCTGAACGGTTCACGCGGTCGGTCGTCGCGATGCGCCACGAGGCGCAGTCGCTCGAAGCCCTGCTCGAGGTTCTCTCGCAGCGGATCGGCGACAGCAGGTCCGAACTGACGATGATTTCACAGCATTTGATGCAGCTCGGCGACCAGGCCACCGGCAAGCTTGGTGGAATAACCCGCGAGTTCGATTCGAGCACCGAGCGGCTCATGAAGTCGGGCGAGGCACTGGACCGTGCCGCCGAGTCGGCGCGCAACGACGTTGCCGTATTGCTCGAGGATCTTCCGCGGGCTGAATCCACCGCTCACTCGCTGGCCGAGAAAATCCGTAACGTCGGCACGGAATCGGCGGCCAAAGCGGCAAATTTGGGCGTCCAGATCGAGGCTCTGTCGGATCGCACGCGGGACGCGGACCGACTGATATCGGAGGCCACCGACCGCTTGGCTGCGCGGCTGGCCGAGATCGAACTCGCAGGCGCGAATGCCGGAGGCAAGGTTGCAGAGGCCGAAGGCAGCTTCTCGGGCGTGCTTGATGCGCTGCTCGACCGCACGTCCGTGTCGCTCCAGGAAATTCGTTCGGGCATCGACGCCCAAGCGGCCTCCGTGAGCGCCCTGGTCGACCAGGCTTCGGCGGGCCTCGCAAAGGCAGGCGCCGATTCTGCGCAAGCCCTGTCAACGAACATCGGCCGTGCGAGTGAATCGCTTGCCGCCATGTCCGGGCAGGTCGCCGAGCAGGAGCGCGCGTCCCAGCGCATGATCGCCGAGATCGACCGCGGCTTGGCGCTGATCGATCAACGCTTCGCGGAGTTGGCATCGCATGGCGACGAACGCGCCAACCATTTCCTGGACTCGCTGACACGCGCGCGTACCGAGCTCGACGCCTTGTCCGCGCAGGCGGTAAACCAGGACGGAGCGATCGGCGCGCTTGCCGAGCGGACGGGGACGCTGCGCGAGACCATTTCGCAGCTCGCCGAAGATCTTCGCGAGAACATCGGCACGGCGATTGGCGAAGCCCAGGGCGGCGCCGACCGGCTGGTGGAGGCCGCCAAAGCGGTAAAACCGGAACTCGGCTGGATGCGGGATGCCGCGATCGAGGCGAGCGACCGGATGACGGCGACCGCCGCCCACATCGCCGAACAGCAGGAGCGGTTCACGGCGTTTCTGACCAGGCTCGATGACGGCGTAGGCAGCGCTCAGGCCAAGCTCACGGAGCTCACGTCAGCGATTGCCGAGGCGCAAGTCGAAGCCGGTCATCTGACTCAGGAGACCGGACCGTCGCTCGTCGCGGCGTTGGTGCAGGTGAAGGAAGCCGCTGGCCACGCGGCGGAGCGCGCGCGCGAAGCGATCGAAGCGGTGATCCCCGAAAGTGCCGGCAAGCTGTCCGACGAAACCCGCGGCGCGCTTGAACGAGTGATCCGCGAGACCGTCGAGGAACGTCTCCGCGAAGTCGAGACCGTCGCAACCCGCGCCGTCGAAGCGGCCCGCACCGCTTCCGACCGGCTGACCCAGCAAATGCTGAACCTCGGCCAGAGCGCGTCGGCGCTGGAACGGCACATCGAGGAGACAAGCAAGGAGCAGCGCGAGAAGGACACCGAGGCCTTCGCCCGCCGCGTCGCCTTGCTCATCGATTCCATGCACTCGGCCGCGATCGACGTCGGCAAGATCCTGTCGGATGAAATCGACGATCGAGCGTGGGATTCCTACCTCAAGGGCAATCGCGGAGTCTTCACGCGTCGGGCGGTCAAGCTGCTCGACGGCAGCGAGACGAAGGCGATCCGCGCTCAATATGAGAGCGACCTCGAATTCCAGCGGTCGGTCAACCGCTACGTCCACGACTTCGAGGCGATGCTCCGCCGCGTGCTCGCGGAGCGTGACGGCGGGACGATCGGCGTCACTCTCATGTCGTCGGATATGGGCAAGCTCTACGCAGCGCTCGCCCAGGCGCTCGAACGCCGCCGCTAGTTGTAAAAGTCCAGGTCGTCCGGAGTGATCCAGCCGTAGGCCCAATTCGCGTAATAGATCGCGAATAGCACGGCACCCAGGATCGCCGCCTTGACCAAGTGGCGCTTCAAATCGAACCGGTGGGGCGCGCTCTCGGCCTGCCCCGGCACCATTTCCTCGCCCAGCTCCTCGCTGGTCTTCACCCCGAACGGGAGGAGGACGAACGCCGACGCGCAGAAGAACAGGAAATAGATCGCGACGATCGACCCGAACTTCATGGCCGCGGTTACTGCGCGACCTGGAGCAGCATGACTTCGACGACCGGCTTCTTGCCGGTCCAGAGCGTGGCGCAGCGCCGAACGGCGAGCCGGACCGCTTCGCGAACCTGGTCTTCTCCTCCGCTCGGAGTGAAGGCTCGAGTCGCCGCATCGGTCGCGTCGGCGATGAAATCGTCGCGATCCTCTTCGACGGGGACTCCGAAAGGCCGGATGAGTGGCGATCCCGCAAGCTCACCATTCTCGCCGACCGGAAGCGCGACCGCGATCAGCCCGCCGAAGCTGATCTTCCGCCGCTCGTTGATGGTCGACCCGTTGGCCGGAAGGATGACGTCGCCGTCGAGCACCAGCCGTCCGACCCGCACCTCGTCGACCTTCTTGGGTTCACCGGGCGCGAGACGGATGACGTCGCCATTCTGCTGGACGACCGCCTCCGCAACTCCGTGTGAGAGCGCGAGCCGCGCATGCTCGGCGAGATGGCGTGCCTCGCCGTGAACGGGAACGACGATCCTGGGCCGGACCCATTCATACATCTGGATCAGCTCAGGCCGGCCCGGATGTCCCGAAACGTGAACGTGCGCCTGCTTTTCGGTGACGATCTGGACTCCGAGATCCGACAATTGGTTCATGATCCGCCCGATCGCGACCTCGTTCCCAGGAATGACGCGCGATGAAAAAATGACAGTGTCGGTTTCGCTGAGCTTGAGTTCGTGAGTGCCCGAGGCGATTCGGCCGAGAGCTGCGCGAGGCTCGCCCTGCCCGCCCGTCGCGATGATGAGCACCTCGCGTTTCGGCAATCGCATCGCTTCATCGAAAGCGATCGGCGGCGGGAAGTCCTTCAGGTAACCGGTCGACTGGGCGACGCGCAGGATCCGTTCGAGCGAGCGCCCGGCGATGCACACCTTGCGGCCGGTTTCCGTCGCGACGCGGCCGATGGTCTGCAGCCGCGCGGCGTTGGACGCGAAGGTCGTCACCAGCACCCGACCATTGGCTTTTTCAACCTGCGCTCGCAGGCCCTCGTGAACGCCTTCCTCGGACCCGGACGGCTGATCCTGGAAAACGTTCGTCGAATCGCACACCAGCGCGAGGACGCCCTCGTCGCCGATCTGCGTCAGCGCCTCCGTGCTCGGCGCCTCGCCCAGGACTGGAGTCTCATCGATCTTCCAATCACCGGTATGGAAAATGTTGCCGAACGGAGTCTCGATCAGCAGTCCGTTTCCTTCGGGGATGGAATGCGAAAGGGCGACGAAACTGGCCTTGAACGGGCCCAGCTCAACACTTCCCCCCCGCTCAACGATGTTGAGCTTCACCCGACCGGTAAGCCCCTCCTCCTCGAGCTTGCCCGCGATCAGGCCGGCGGTGAAAGGGGTTGCGAAGAGTGGCGCCTTCAGCTCCTCGGCGAGATAGGGCAGCGCGCCGATGTGATCCTCATGCCCGTGGGTCAGGATGATGCCCGCGAGCCGATCCTGATGCTCCTCAATGAACTCCAGATCGGGCAGGACGAGGTCGATCCCCGGATAGTCCGGGTCGGCGAACGTCAGGCCGAGATCGACCATGATCCATTGGCCGCGACAGCCATAGAGGTTGACGTTCATTCCGATCTCGCCCGACCCGCCGAGCGCGCAGAACAGAAGCTCTTCGCCCGGAATCATTTGAGAACTCTAGCCGTCATTGCGAACGCAGCGAAGCGATCCAGGCGCCGCAGCTGGATTGCTTCGTCGCTGAGGCTCCTCGCAATGGCGCTCAAGTGTTCGCGGCCACCATAGAATGCAAAAGGCTCAACCCCTGGATGGTCAAGTCGGGCTCAATCGCGTCGAATGCTTCGCTGTGCTTGTCGAACAGGCTTGCGAGACCGCCGGTCGCGACGACCCTTACCTCGCGTCCAATCTCGCTCTTCAACCGCTCGGTCAGCCCTTCGATCATGGCGACATAGCCCCAATAAATGCCGATGATCATTTGGCTTTCGGTGGTCCGGCCGATGACGCTGTCGTCGTCGGGGGCTTCGATCGCGATCCGCGGCAGCTTTGCCGCAGCGCTGACCAGCGCATCGATGGACAGGTTGATTCCGGGCGCGATGATTCCCCCTTTGTAGGCGCCCGAGCCGTCGACGACGTCGAACGTCGTGGCCGTCCCAAAGTCGATGATAATGAGATCGCCGGGATGCTTAGCGTGTGCGGCAATCACGTTGAGCGCGCGGTCGGCGCCGACATTCTGTGGCTCGTCGACGTCGAGGGAGATTGGCCAGGCCGCCTTGCCTTGCCCCGCGATCAGCGGTTCGACGTGGAAATATTTGCTGGCCAGCACTTCGAGATTGTGGAGCGCACGCGGAACCACCGTCCCGATGATCACGGCATCGACGTCCGATTTCGTATAGCCTTCCAGCTCGAGCAGCTGGTGAAGCCACACCGCATATTGATCGGCCGTCCGCCGCGGATCCGTCGCGATCCGCCAGCGCGCCTTGATTTCTCCGCCGTCGACGAGGGCGAAGACCAAGTTCGTGTTGCCGGCGTCGATGGCGAGCAGCATTCGCGCGCACTAGCCGCCGGTGTGGCGCTTCACAACGGGCGTCAGGCGGGGATCGGCTCCGCGACGAGCGCTGGTGCTTCGTGACTCGTATCGCCCACCGATTCGCCGTGAATGAAGGCAAGCAGATCCTTGTTGATCAAGTCGGCATGCGTGGTCGCCATGCCGTGCGGCAACCCCTTATAGACCTTGAGCTGACCTTGCTTGAGCAACTTGATCCCGAGCAGCGCCGAATCCGCGATCGGAACCACCTGGTCGTCGTCCCCATGCAGCAATAAGACCGGTACCTCGATCGTCTTCAAATCCTCCGTGAAGTCGGTTTCCGAGAAAGCTTTGATGCAATCGTAATGGGCCTTGATTCCGCCCATCATCCCCTGCCGCCACCAATTATCGATGACACCCTGGATCGCCTGAACGCCGAGACGGTTGAATCCGTAGAACGGGCCCGATGCGATATCGGCGTAGAGCTGGGCGCGGTTCGCGGCCACGCCGGCGCGATATTGATCGAACACTTCGATCGGGAGGCCGCCAGGGTTCGCTTCAGACTTCAGCATGATCGGAGGAACGGCGCCGATCAACACAGCTTTCGAAACTCGCCCGGGCTCCGAGCGCGCCACATAGCGCGCGACCTCTCCCCCGCCGGTCGAGTGACCCACGTGGATCGCGTCCTTCAAGTCCAGCTTGGCGACCAACTCCTTCACGTCCTCGGCGTAGGTATCCATGTCATTGCCGCCATCCGTCTGGCTTGATCGGCCATGCCCGCGGCGGTCGTGGGCGATCACTCGAAACCCCTCGCCAAGGAAGAACATCAGCTGATTGTCCCAGTCGTCCGCGCTGAGTGGCCAGCCGTGATGGAAGACGATCGGCTGGGCGCTTTTCAGACCCCAATCCTTGTAGAAAATCTGGGTGCCGTCTTGGGTTGTGATGATTGGCATGGGGATGCGCCCTCCCACCTCGGGATACCGGCCGTCAGGACCGGTGCCGGTCTCGAAAAAGCCGCCACGCCGAATCATCCCCCCGGTTGATCCAACGGCTCGACTCGGTCGCGAAACGAAGTCCGCCTACTCTCGCCGGGGCCACTAGGCGAGAGGCCGAATCGGCATTGCTAATTCATGTCAACGTCGCCGGCCCGAAACACCTCGATGGACCCGTTTTCCAGCGTCAGCCGCAATGCCCCGTCCCGCTCCAGTCCGGCGAAGCGGCCGCTGACGGTCTCATCCTTGGCGACATGCACCGTCAGCCGCGTCCCACGGTGATGCGCGCGCTGCTCCCAGGCTCGGACGAAAGCGCCACTCTCATTCGATCGCCATGTTTCGAGCATGCGGGTGAAGCAGCCGGCGAGCAGCGGGGCGAAGGCTTCTGGCGCAAGCTGGCCCTCGAGGGCGGCTGCCTGCCGGTCCTTCAACGCCGGGGCGCTCGCAAGATTGACGCCGAAGCCGACCGCGATGCGGTCTCCGCTTCGTTCAAGCAGGATGCCAGCGACCTTCTTTCCAAGAAGCATCACGTCATTGGGCCATTTCAGCATGAGCGGTTGGGCCGGAACCGCAACGTCGATCGCTTCGGCAAGCGCGAGGCCCGCGACGAGTGACAGCATTTGCGGTGCTGGGTCGCCCGGGCGAAGTTGCACAAGCGTGCTTCCGGCAAAGTTTCCCTTCGCGGAAACCCATTGCCGCCCCTGGCGGCCCTTTCCTGCCTCTTGTTCGAGGGCCACCAGCCAATCGCCTTCTACGGCGTTCTTGTCGGCAATCAGGTCGGCGTTGGTCGAGCCGGTGCGCTCGACGATCCGGATGCGCATGGGGTCTGGACCCTAGAACATCGATGCGGCGGCGTTGTCGGACAAGGACTGGAGGGTCCCGATGAGCAAATAGCCGAGCGGCGACACCGCCAGGGCCGACAGCAGGATCAGCACACCCTGCACCGGTTCGCGCGGGCGCGAATAAGGCTCGGCCGGATCGTCCATGTACATGATCTTGACGATCTTGAGGTAGTAGTAGGCGCCCACGACGGTTCCGACGATTCCAGCAACGGCGAGGGGCAACAGACCGGCTTTCACGGCGGCGTTGAACACGACCAGCTTGGCCCAGAAGCCGAAGAACGGCGGGATGCCGGCAAGGCTGAACATGAAGACGGCGATTGCAGCGGCGAATGCGGGGCGCGTCTGTGACAGCCCCGAGAGGCTGTAGATGTCTTCGACCGGCTCGCCGTCCTTGTCCCGCATCCAGAGCACGCAGAGGAATGCGCCAAGCGTCATGGGCACATAGACTGCCATGTAGAACAGGACCGACGAGGCACCCGAGACTCCTGCCCCCGCGATCCCGACCAGGACGAAGCCCACATTGTTGATCGACGAATAAGCAAGCAGCCGTTTGATGTTGGTCTGTCCATAGGCGGCGATCGCGCCCAGGAAGATCGACGCGAGCGCGGCGAAGATGATGATCTGGCGCCAGGCGTCGGTCGCCGGACCCAAGGCGTCGAGGCAGACGCGCGTTGAAAGCAGGATCGCGGCGACCTTCGGGGCAGAGGCGAAGAAAGCGGTGACCGGCGTCGGCGCGCCCTCGTAGACGTCGGGGGTCCACATGTGGAACGGCACCGCGCTGATCTTGAAGGCGAGGCCGGCGAGCAGGAAGACCAACCCGAACAGCAGCCCGAGCGATGGCGCTCCGCGCGCGAAAGCGGCCGCGATGCCCGTGAAATTGGTCGTTCCCGTAAAGCCGTAGAGTAGCGAAATCCCGTAGAGCAGGATCCCGCTCGCAAGGGCTCCAAGCACGAAATATTTGAGGCCCGCTTCCGCGGACCGCTCATCGCTCCGGCGGTATGCGGCGAGAACGTAAGACGCGAGGCTGTTGAGCTCGAGCCCGACGTAGAGCGAAATCAGGCTGGTCGCGGAAACCATCACGCTCATTCCCGCAGCGGCGAACAGGATCAGCACCGCATATTCGCTGCTATGTTCATGATCCCGTTCGAACCAGCCGTGTGCGGCGATGATGGCGACGGCGGCCGCGGGGAAGATGATGGCTTTCCCGAAGCTCGCGAACAGATCGGCGGCGATCAACCCGTCGAACGCTGGACCGGCGTGTGAAGGCGCGCCGACCAGCGCCGCGGTGGCGGCGACGAGCACCGCGACCGAAAGCCAGCTGACGAGGCTGGTGCCGCGACGGCCCGTGAAGGCGGCGACCATCATCAGGATTGTCGCGCCGACCACAATGATCAGCTCGGGAAGGATCGGTCCGAAGCGGCCCATCAATGCGCCCCTTCCTTGTCGAGGAGCCGCAGATGCTCCGGCTCAACGGGCTTCCCAGCGGTGGGCCGTGAATCGCCGGCGGGAGCCACGCGTTCCATGCGCGCCATGATCCGCCCGACGTCGTTGCGGTAGGGCTTGAGGAAGGTCTCGGGATAAATGCCCATCCAGAAAACGGCGAGTGCGATCGGCGCCAGGAGCCACCATTCGCGCGCGGAAAGGTCGGGCATCGCCGCGGCGTCGGCGTGGCGCTGGGTGCCGAAGCAGATCCGCCAATACAACCAGAGCATGTAAGCGGCGCCGAGGATGATTCCGGTCGTTCCGACGATCGCCGCCCAGGTCGACGCTTTGTAGGTGCCGACCAGGCTCAGGAATTCACCGACGAAATTGCTCGTGGCGGGAAGCCCGACGCTCGCCATCGTGAAAACCATGAAGAGCAAGGCGTAGCCCGGCATGTTGTCGGAAAGCCCGCCGTAGCGCGCGATCTCGCGGGTGTGCAGCCTGTCGTAGACCACTCCGACGCAGAGGAAGAGCGCGCCGGACACGAGGCCATGGCCGAGCATCACCATCATCGCTCCGTCGATCCCCTGCCGGTTCATCGCGAACAGGCCGAAGGTGACGAAACCCATGTGAGCGACCGACGAATAAGCGATCAGCTTCTTCATGTCGGTTTGAACCAAGGCGACGAGGCTGGTGTAGACGACCGCGACCCCCGACAGCACGAACATCAAGGGGATGAACTGCGCCGACCCGTCGGGGAACATCGGCAGCGAGAAGCGGATGAAACCGTAGCCGCCGAGCTTCAGCAGCACGCCGGCGAGGATGACCGAACCCGCGGTCGGCGCCTGTACGTGCGCGTCGGGCAACCAGGTATGGACCGGCCACATCGGAAGCTTGACCGCGAAGCTCGCGAGGAAGGCGAGGAACAGGAAGGTTTGCGCTTCCTTCGGGAAGTCGTAGGCCATCAGCGCCGGGATGTCGGTCGTGCCCGCGACCGACCGCATGTACAGCATGGCGATCAGCATCAGCACCGAGCCGAGCAGGGTGTAGAGGAAGAATTTATAGCTCGCTTTGATCTTCTCGGCGCCGCCCCAGATGCCGATGATCAGGTACATCGGGATGAGGCCGCCTTCGAAGAAGATGTAGAAGAGGAACAAGTCCTGCGCGCTGAAGGAGCCCATGATGAGCGCCTCCATCAGCAGGAAGTAAGCCATATATTCGGGGACGCGCTTTTCGATCGCGCGCCAGCTCGCGCCGATGCAGATCGGCATCAGGAAGGCGGTCAGCGCGATGAGGACGAGCGCGATGCCGTCGATCCCGAGCTTGTAGGCGATCCCGCCGCCGAGCGGTTGGCTCTCGACGAACTGCCACTGCGCGCCGTTGGGGTCGAACTGGATCCAGAGATAGACGCTGAGCGCGAGCTCGATCAGGGTCGCGACGAGCGCGATCCACCGCGCCGCATTCGCCTTGACGAACAGGCACACCGCGCCCGCGACGAGCGGCAACGCGATGAGAAGCGAGAGGATGGGGAGATGCTCCATCAGATCCTCCCCGGAACGGGGAGGGGGACCGGCGCGAAGCGACGGTGGAGGGGGCCCACGGTCGAAGCGGCGGAGAGGTGGGTCCTCTCCACCATCCTTCGGATGGTCCCCCTCTCCGTACCGGAGAGGATTTCTTGCAGCCCGTTCACTTGGCCGCCCACCAGATGGCCCAGCTCGCCGCGCCGATCAGGCCGAGGAGCATCACCAAAGCGTAGGAATAGAGATAGCCCGATTGCAGCCGGTAGGTGATGCGGTTGCCGATCCCCACTGCATAAGCCGCGCCGTGCGGTCCGAAGCGGTCGATCGTTCCTTCATCGCCACCCTTCCAGAACAGGCGGCCGAGCCACAGCGACGGACGAACGAACAGCGCGTCGTAGATCTCGTCGAAATACCATTTGTTGAGCACGAAGCGGTGAACCGCCGGGAACATCCGGACGAAAGCCTCCGCGGCTTCCGGGCGGCGGATGTAATTGTTCCACGCGATCCAGAGGCCGAGCAGCATGACGATGGTCGGCGTGAGCTTCACCCACGGCGGTGCCTCGTGCGCGGCATGGGCGAGATGCTCGCTGAACGCCACCGCGCCGCGCCAGAATTGGGGCGCGCGCGCCGCATCGGTGAAGATGCCGTGCCATAGCTGCCCGGCGACGACCGCGCCCAAGGCCAGCAGCCCGATCGGTACCAGCATATTGAGCGGGCTTTCGTGCGGATGATAACCGCCTGTCCCGACCGGCGGCTTCACTTTCGCGTGGCTGCTGTCGCCATGCTCCTCGTCGGGCGATTCATGGTGGTGGTGGAGGGCGTGCTGGATATGTTCGGACGCGGCCCAGCGCGCGTCTCCGAAGAAGGTCATGAAGATCAGCCGCCACGAATAGAAGCTGGTCATGAGCGCGGCGATCGCGCCGAGCCAGAAGGCGACGGTGCCGGACACCGAGCCGCTCGCCCACGAAGCTTCCAGGATCGCGTCCTTCGACCAGAAGCCGGCAAAACCGATGCCCGCGACCCCGACGCCCGTGATCGCCAAGGTGCCGATCACCATCACCCAGAAGGTGAAGGGGATCTCCTTACGGAGCGCGCCATAGTAACGCATGTCCTGCTCGTGGTGCATCGCGTGGATCACGCTGCCCGCGCCGAGGAACAGCAGGGCCTTGAAGAAGGCGTGGGTGAAAAGGTGGAACATCGCCGCGCCGTACGCGCCGACCCCCGCCGCGAAGAACATGTAACCGAGCTGCGAGCAGGTCGAATAAGCAACGACCCGCTTGATGTCGTTTTGCGCGGTGCCGACGGTGGCCGCGAAGAAGCAGGTGGCGGCGCCGACATAGGTCACGACGTGCATCGCGGTCGGCGACACGTTGAACATCGGCGACAGGCGGCAGACCATGAACACGCCCGCCGTCACCATCGTCGCGGCGTGGATCAGGGCGCTGACCGGGGTCGGACCCTCCATCGCGTCGGGAAGCCAGGTGTGGAGGCCGAGCTGCGCCGACTTGCCCATCGCTCCGACGAATAGGAGCAGGCAGAGCAGGGTCATCGTGTCGACCCGCATCCCGGCAAAGCCGATGGTCGAACCGGCCATTCCCGGCGCCGCGTGCAGGATCGCAGGGATCGAGACGGTGCCGAACACCAGGAAGGTGCCGAAGATCCCCAGGCTGAAGCCGAAATCGCCGATCCGGTTGACGATGAACGCCTTCAGCGCCGCCGCGTTCGCGCTGGGCTTGTGGTACCAGAAACCGATCAGGAGATAGGAAGCGAGCCCGACCCCTTCCCAGCCGAAGAACATCTGGACCAGGCTGTCCGCCGTCACCAGCATCAGCATCGCGAAGCTGAACAGCGAGAGGTAGGCGAAGAACCGGGACTGGCCCGGGTCCTCCTCCATATAGCCCCAGCTGTAGAGGTGGACGAGCGAGCTGACGGTCGTCACGACGACCAGCATTACGGCGGTCAGGCTGTCGAGCCGCAGCGCCCAATCGACCGTGAGGTCGCCCGAGCGGATCCACTCGAACACCGGCACGACCGTCGGCTGCGCGGAGCCGCCGATATATTGGATGAAGATCGGCCAGCTGAGCGCCGCGCCGACGAACAGGGCGCCGGTCGTGATCACCTTGGCGGCGGTCTTGCCGATCCAGGGCCCGCCTAGGCCGGCGATAATCGCAGCCACGATCGGCAGGAAGACGATGAGCTCTAGCGCTATGTTCGTCATCAGCCGCGCATCCGGTTGACGTCGTCGACCGCGATGGAGCCGCGGCGGCGGAAGAAGATGACGAGGATGGCAAGCCCGATCGCGGCCTCGGCCGCTGCGACGGTCAGGACGAACATCGCCAGCACCTGGCCCGTCAAATCGCCGAGATAGGCCGAGAACGCGACGAGGTTGATGTTCACGGCGAGCAGGATGAGCTCGATCGCCATCAGCATCAGGATGACGTTCCGGCGGTTGAGGAAAATGCCGAGCACTCCGATCGTGAACAGGATCGCGGCGACCGCCAGGTAATGGTTGAGGCCGATCACAGCTTCATCCCCTCGCCCACTCCGGGCTGAGCAAGCTTGATCGCTTCGTCCGCCCGGCGGCGGATCTGCCGCGACACCTTGGGCGTGCGAAGGTCGCCGCGCTTGCGGTGCGTCAGCACGATCGCTCCGATCATCGCGACCAACAGGATCAGCCCGGCGATTTCGAACGGAAGCAAATAGCGGCTGTAGAGCAGCTGCCCGAGCGCAACGATGTTCGGCGTCGTTGCCGCCGGAATATGGCGGCCGGATAGGGCCGGTCCCGCCTTCCATGCGCTGACCGCGATCAGGATCTCGGCCATCAGCACGAGGGCGATGAGGATCCCGAACGGCAGGTTGCGGCTGAAGCCCGACCGGAGCGAGGCAAAGTCGATGTCGAGCATCATCACCACGAACAGGAACAACACCGCGACCGCGCCCACGTAAACGATGACCAGGAGCATCGCGATGAACTCGGCGCCGACCAGCAGCATCAGGCCCGCCGCGTTGAAGAAAGCGAGGATCAGCCACAGCACGCTGTGCACCGGGTTACGCGCGAAAATGACCGCGATCGCGGGCGCGATCGTGAGCGTCGCGAACAAGTAAAAGGCGATGGTGGCGATCAAGCCTGATCCTCCCCGTTACGGGGAGGGGGACCATCGAGCGAAGCGAAATGGTGGAGGGGGGCCATCGTGGACGCGGCGAAGAGGCGAGCCCCCTCCACCGCACTTGGTGCGGTCCCCCTCCCCGTTCCGGGGAGGATTTTATCGATCCCCTGTTTCAGCATGCGGGGCGCCTACCGATACGGTGCATCGGCGGCAAGGTTGGCGGCGATGGCCTGCTCCCACTTATCCCCATTCGCGAGCAGCTTGGCCTTGTCGTAGAGCAATTCCTCCCGGGTCTCGGTCGCAAATTCGAGGTTCGGGCCCTCGACGATCGCATCCACCGGACACGCCTCCTGGCAAAGCCCGCAATAGATGCATTTGACCATGTCGATGTCGTAGCGCGTGGTCCGGCGGCTGCCGTCTTCGCGCGGTTCGGATTCGATGGTGATCGCGAGCGCCGGACAGATCGCCTCGCACAGCTTGCACGCGATGCAGCGCTCTTCGCCGTTCGGATAGCGGCGCAGCGCATGCTCGCCGCGGAAACGGGGCGAGGTCGGGTTCTTCTCGAACGGATAATTGATCGTCGCCTTGGGCTTGAAGAAATATTTCAGGGTCAGCGCGTGCGCCTGCACGAACTCCCAGAGGGTGAAGGATTTGATCCAGTGCCTCATGCGTACCTCGTCAGCATCAGCCAACCGGAGACAAGCACGACGAACAGCAGCGACAGCGGCAGGAAGATCTTCCATCCAAGCCGCATCAGCTGGTCGTAGCGGTAACGCGGCACGGTCGCCTTCACCCAGCCGAACACGAAGAAGAAGAAACCCATCTTGACCAGCAGCCAGAGGATTCCCGGGATCCAGTACAGCGGCGGCCAATCGACCGGCGGAAGCCACCCGCCCCAGAACAGGATGGCGTTGAGCGCGCACATCAGGATGACGTTGGCATATTCGCCGAGCCAGAAGAGCGCGAAGCTCATTGACGAATATTCGGTCTGGTGACCCGCAACGAGCTCGCTCTCCGCTTCGACCAGGTCGAAAGGCGTGCGGAAGGTCTCCGCCATCGAGCTAATGAGGAACACGACCCACATCGGGAAGAGCAAGGGATTGAAACCGAAGCCATTGAAGAAGCCGAGGATATTGCCTTTCTGGGCGAGCACGATCTGGCTGAGGTTGAACGTCCCGGCGTAAAGCACGACGGTGATCAGCACGAAGCCGATCGAGACTTCGTAGCTCACCATCTGTGCGGCTGCTCGAAGCGCCGAGAAGAAGGGATATTTGGAGTTGGACGCCCAGCCCGCGACGATCACTCCGTAAACCCCGAGCGAGCTCGCCGCGAGGATGTAGAGCAGTCCGACGTTGACGTCCGCGAGAACTACGCCAGGCTGGAAGGGCACCACGGCCCAGACGATCAGCGCCACGGTGAAGGTGACGATCGGCGCGATCAGGAACAAGCCCTTGTTCGCGCTCGTCGGGATGATGGTCTCCTTGAGGAAGACCTTCAGTCCATCGGCGAAGCTCTGCAGCAGCCCCCACGGCCCGACCACGTTCGGCCCGCGGCGGAGCGCGATCGCGGCCCAGATCTTGCGCTCCGCGTAGATGATCATCGCGACAGCCAGCAGCAGCGGGAGGGCGATGACAAGGATCCCGATCACCATCGACCAGAACCACGCCCACTCGTAGCTGGCGCCCCAATGCTGGAAGAGCGCGGTCATAGCCAAATCCTCCCCGCTTGCGGGGAGGGGGAGCAGCAAAGCTGGTGGAGGGGGCGGCGCGCAGGGCTCAGAACCCCCTCCGTCAGCCCTTTGGGCTGCCACCTCCCCGTCCCGGGGAGGAGCGTCCTGAGCCCCCTCACTCCGCCGCCTCCTTGTGGTGGAGGCCCTGGACCAGCTCCTCCGAGCAGCGGCGCATGGTCGGGCTCGAGCGGCAGATCGCGTTGGTCAGGAAGAAATCGCCGATCGCGTAGCGGATCGGTCCGTCGGCCTTCGCATCGAGCTTGGGCGGCGCCCATTTGAGATCGATCAGCCCCTCGCGCCCGAGCTCGGGATGGTCCTTGACCATCGCCGCGCGAAGCTGGCTGAAATTATCGAACGCAAGCTTCTTGCCCACTAGCTCGCTGACTGCGCGAAGGATCGCCCAATCCTCGCGCGCCTCGCCTGGCGGGAAGGCGGCTTTCTCGCTCCGCTGCACCCGGCCCTCAGTGTTGACGTAGGTGCCGTGTTTTTCGGCATAAGTCGCGCCCGGGAGCACGAGGTCGGCCATTTTAGCGCCAGCATCGCCGTGGTGGCCGATGTAGACCTTGTACGCGCCCTTGAAGCGGTCGGCCGCGACCTCGTCCGCGCCGAGCAGAAGCACGACCTCGGGATTCGCTTTCTCGATGTCGGCGATCCCGGCCTTCTGCGCATAACCGAGGATCAGGCCGGCCATTCGCGAGGCTGAGGTGTGGACGACGTTGAAACCGTTCCACTTGTCTTTGATCAGCCCGAGCGGCTTCACCAGCGCCAGTGCCGCGCCGAGCGCGCCGCCCGCCAGCGCTCCGGGCCCGACGATGACCGCCGGCCGCTCGGCGCTGGTGAAGGCCCGAGTGACTTCGGCAGGCAGCTTGCCGAGCAGACCGAGGTCGTTGCCGAGCCATTCGACCTTCATGTCGAGCTCGGCCTCCGGGCCGATCGCGAAAATCTTGCCGCCCTTGCGAACGATCTTGCGGATGCGGGTCGCGATCAGCGGCGCTTCCCAGCGGATGTTCGATCCCACGAGCAGAACGACGTCAGCCTCTTCGATCCCGGCGATGGTCGAATTGAACGCTATGGCGCTCAGTGAACTGACATCATAGTTCAGGCCGGTCTGCCGCCCTTCGAGCAGGTTCGAGCCCTGCCCCTCGACCAGCTTCGTCGCCGCGTACATGGTCTCGGCGTCGAGCAAATCGCCCGCGACCGCCGCAACCTTGCTACCCGCCTTCTTCAGCCGCTTCGCAAAGGCGCCGAGCGCATCCTGCCAGCTCGCTTCCTTGAGCTTGCCGCGCTCCCGCACCCATGGCCGGTCGAGCCGGTTCCTGACCAGCGCATCGACATGATGCCGAGTCTTGTCGTGGATCCATTCCTCGTTCACCTCCTCGTTGACGCGCGGAAGGATGCGCATGACCTGGCGCTGGCGCACGTCGAAGCGGATGTTCGATCCGACCGCGTCCATCACGTCGATCCCCGGGACCCGCCGAAGTTCCCACGACCGCTGCTCGAACAATTGCGGCTTCTGAAGCAGCGCGCCCACCGGGCAAACATCGGCGAGATTGCCGGAAAGCTCGCCGGACACCGTTCGTTCGAGGTAGGATGTGATCTGGCTGTCTTCGCCGCGGTAGAGCATGCCGATCTCGTCGACTCCCGCGACCTCCGAGCTGAAGCGAATGCAGCGCGTGCACTGGATGCAGCGGTTCATCGAGGTCTTAATGATCGGGCCGAAATATTTGTCGTCGACCGCGCGCTTATTCTCTTCGTAGCGCGTGAAGCTGCGGCCATAGGCCATCGCCTGGTCCTGGAGGTCGCACTCGCCGCCCTGGTCGCAGATCGGGCAGTCCAGCGGGTGGTTGATGAGCAGGAACTCCATCACCCCCTCGCGGGCCTTCTTCACCATCGGCGTGTCCGTGCGGATCGTCTGGCCGTCCGCGGCTGGGAGGGCGCAGCTCGCCTGCGGCTTTGGCGGACCGGGTGCGACTTCGACCAGGCACATCCGGCAATTGCCGGCGATCGATAAGCGCTCGTGATAGCAGAAGCGCGGGATCTCCTTGCCGGCGAGCTCGCACGCCTGGAGGACGGTCGCGCCCTGCGGGACCTCGAGTTCGACGCCGTCGACGGTGACCTTAGGCATCGTCGGAGTCCTTCTCTCGGTCGCGGCGCATGTCGATCTGCGTCACTCGAGGTCCGCTGTTCGACACGACGACGAGAACCACGATCACGACGACCGCCATCATGAGCAATATCATCGCAACGGTCGTGTTCATTCCGCCGCCTCCAGCATCTGTTTGCCGGCGCGCTCGGCGATGCGCCGCTCGAGCTCGGGGCGGAAATGGCGGACGAGACCCTGGATCGGCCAGGCCGCCGCGTCGCCCAGGGCGCAGATCGTATGGCCCTCGACCTGCTTGGTGACGTCGATCAATTTGTCGATGTCCGCGACGTCGGCGTCGCCGACGCGGAGTTTCTCCATCATTCGCCACATCCAGCCGGTGCCCTCGCGGCACGGGGTGCACTGGCCGCAGCTCTCATGCTTGTAGAAGTAACTGATGCGGCTGATCGCGCGGACGATGTCGGTGGATCGGTCCATGACGATCACCGCGGCGGTGCCGAGGCCGCTCCCGAGCGCTTTCAACTCGTCGAAGTCCATCGGCGCATCCATGATCTCGGCGGCCGGGACCAAGGGCACCGACGACCCGCCCGGGATCACCGCGAGGAGGTTGTCCCAGCCTCCCCGGATTCCGCCCGCGTGCCGGTCGATCAGTTCGCGGAAGCTGATCCCCATCGATTCCTCAACCGTGCAGGGGCAATTCACATGCCCGCTGATCTGGAACAGCTTGGTGCCTTCGTTCTTCGGGTTGCCGATGCCCGCGAACCATTCCGCGCCGCGCCTGAGGATCGTCGGCGTGACCGCGATGCTCTCGACATTGTTGACCGTCGTCGGACATCCGTAGAGACCAGCCCCGGCAGGAAACGGCGGCTTGAGCCGCGGCTTGCCCTGCTTGCCCTCGAGGCTTTCGAGCATCGCCATCTCTTCGCCGCAGATGTACGCGCCCGCGCCGCGGTGGACGAACAGGTCGAAGTCATAGCCCGACCCGGCGGCGTTTTTGCCCAGCAGTCCGGCCTCATAAGCTTCCGCAACAGCGCGGCGTAACACTTCGGTTTCGCGGATGAATTCGCCGCGGACGTAGATGTATCCGGCGCGTGCGCGCATCGCGTAACCGGCGATCAGCGCGCCTTCGATGAGCTTGTGCGGATCGTGGCGGATGATCTCGCGGTCCTTGCAGCTTCCGGGCTCGGACTCATCCGCGTTGATGATGAGGAAATTCGGTTTCCCCGGCTTGGGCTCCTTTGGCATGAAGCTCCACTTCATGCCGGTCGGAAAGCCTGCACCGCCCCGGCCGCGGAGCCCGGACGCTTTCACCATGTCGATGATCGCGTCCTGGCCGATCGCCATCAGCCCCTTCGTATTGTCCCAATCGCCACGCTGCTGCGCCGCCTTCAGCCATGGCTCCTGGAAACCGTAGAGATTGGTGAAGATGCGGTCCTTGTCCGCAAGAGGCCCGGTGTAGCCCATCAGTGGCCCACCCCGCTCAAAAGGAACCAGGCGACAGCGATTACGATCAGCGCGATCAGGCCGAACTTGACCATCCCGGCGATGAACCGGAACGCGAGAAACGCGAGCACGATGGCAACGAGGATCGCTACGATCGTCATTTGAGCCGCTTATTCCCGAACTTGTTCTGGGCGAGCATCACGATGCCGATGGCGAGCGCCAGGATGATCGCGATCTTGAGCAACTTCAGCACGATGCCGATGACGATGATGCCGATGATCACGGCGATGATGATTCCGATCATTGCGCCCCCTCCCCGACCGGTCCGGCGGCCGGAGTCCATTGCGGCCGATAATCGTAATTGCGCTCGGCCATCTTCTTGAGCGTGGTCGGCCCGCCCGACGGGCAGCTCGTTTGCCGTTCGATCTGAGGCCCGGGCTTCGGCGTCTTGCCGGCCGCGAGGGCGTCGAGGATTGCGCCCATGCTTTCTTCGGTCAGGTCCTCGTAATTGTCATCGTTGATCTGGACCATCGGCGCATTGGCGCAGGCGCCGAGGCATTCGACCTCGGTCAGGGTGAACAGCCCGTCCTCGGTTGTCTTGCCTTTCCGGAGGCCGCGCTTCTTGCAGGCCGCGAAGACATCGTCCGATCCGCGCAGCATGCAAGGGGTCGTCCCGCACACTTGCACGTGGAATTTGCCCACCGGAGCGAGGTTGAACATCGTATAGAAAGTCGCGACCTCGAGCACCCGGACGTAAGGCATCGCGAGCTCTTTCCCGACGAACTCCATCACCGGGATGGGGAGCCAGCCCTGGGTCTCGGTCTCCGCCCCGACCTGCCGCTGCGCGAGGTCGAGCAACGGGATCACCGCCGAAGCCTGCCGCCCCTCCGGATAGCGCGCGACGATCTCCTTCGCGGCCTTGGCGTTGGCGTCGGTCCAGGCGAAGCCTTCCCAGCGCGCGCGCTGCCCGGCATCGTCGAGGATGGTGTGCGCGCCGGCCATCAGGATTGGTCCTTCTTCCCGGCTCCGACGAGCAAAATCAGAAAGGGAACAATGAGATAGATCAGCACCGGAACAACGCCCAGTCCTCCGAACACGCTGATCGGTGTCTTGAAGACGTGCTGAAGGAAGAAGTAGTCGAGGGCGAGCGCGATCAGGCCGATGATGACCCCGCCCAGGATGGTGCCGACAAGCCGCTCGCTCACCGGTCGACCTCCCCGAACACGACGTCGATCGCCGAGAGGATCGCCGTGGTGTCCGCCAGCATGTGGCCCTTCATCATGAAGTCCATCGCTTGAAGGTGGCTGAAGCCCGTCGGCCGGATCTTGCAGCGATAAGGCCGGTTGGTCCCGTCGGCGACGAGGTAGACGCCAAACTCGCCCTTCGGGCTTTCGGTCGCGACATACACTTCGCCCGGCGGCACGTGATAACCCTCGGTGTAGAGCTTGAAGTGGTGGATGAGGGCTTCCATCGAGGTCTTCATCTCGGCGCGCGAAGGCGGGAACACCTTGCGGTCGTCCGTCGCGACCGGCCCGCTCGGCATTTGCTGGAGGCATTGGCGCATGATGCGCGCCGACTGCCGCACTTCCTCGACCCGGACCATGAAGCGGTCATAGCAATCGCCGCGAGTCCCGACGGGAACGTCGAACTCCATCCGATCATAGACTTCATAGGGTTGTGAGCGGCGGATGTCCCAGGGAATGCCGGCGGCGCGGATCATCGGGCCCGAGAAGCCCCAGGCGATCGAATCTTCCTTGCTGACCGTGCCGATATCGACATTGCGCTGCTTGAAGATGCGATTGTCGGCGACGAGGCTGATCGCGTCCTCGAACAGGTGCAGCCGGTTGTCGAGCCAGTCGCCCATGTCGACGAGCGTCTTCTCGGTAAGGTCGTAGCGCACTCCGCCGACACGGAAATAATTCGCATGCATCCGCGCGCCCGACGCCCGCTCGTAGAATTGGAGCGTATCCTCGCGCACTTCGAACAGCCATAGGTTCGGGGTCATGGCGCCGACGTCCATGATGTGGCTGCCGAGGTTCAGCATATGGTTGGAGATGCGGGTCAGCTCCGCCATCAAGGTCCGAATGTACTGGGCGCGGATCGGCACCTCGAGGCCCATCAACTTCTCAATGGCGAGCACGAAGCTGTGCTCCATGCACATCGGCGAGCAGTAATCGAGCCGGTCGAAGTAGGGCAGCGCCTGGGCGTAGGTCTTGTATTCGATGAGCTTTTCGGTG
>JBKPOO010000006.1:0-8222 GCA_046733175.1 Pseudomonadota bacterium | reverse complement strand
TCTTGAGGGTTCGAGCGACTTCCGTGAGCGTCGCGTCGATCTGCGGCTTGATCGCCGCGCTGCCGGGATCGAAGGTCATGATCGCGGGCACCCGAATCAGGAGTCCGTCAGGAAGGCGGATCACGTCGATCCCGATGCCAGCCGTTTGCCTCCTGAGCTCCTGCTCGGCGCGATACATGTAGCTCGGGACCATTGCCGGGTTGAGCGGGCGAATCTTCGCGCCGCGCATCTTCGCTGCGCGGGCTCGAGTTCCATTTATTACGTCGCCATTCAAATAAGCCGCGGTAACGCCCAAGGCGGTGAATGCCGCGGGTCGCACGGTCACTGGCGGAGCGGGCTGCGCAAAAGGCCCGACGCCACATCCCGACAGCAACAAGGTGCATAGTCCAACCGCGAAGGCGCTGCGGGCACGAATCATGGGCGGTCTCTCTTCGGCGACGACGCGTTGAAACCGGCCCATGCCATGGATGGTTCCGTGCGTGAACCATCGGCAGCTTGTGAAGCCTGCTATCGTCACGCTAGACTTAAGCGACGCCGATGAGCGAGACCCTTTCTCCCATACCCTGGCTGGACGTGCTTCTGATCCTCACGCTGGTCGCCGTTAACGGCGTCCTGGCGATGAGCGAGCTGGCGATCGTCTCGGCGCGCGAGGCACGCCTCAAGGCCATGGCCAAGGGGGGCAGCGGCGGGGCCAAATGCGCGCTCGATCTCGCCGCCGACCCCGGCCGGTTCCTGTCGACGGTGCAAAGCGGGATCACCCTAATCGCGATCTTCGCCGGCGCTTTCTCCGGCGCAAGTCTCGGCGAGCCGGTGGCGCAGAGGCTCGAGCTCGCCGGGCTTCAGCCGAATACCGCGCACAGCGTCGGCTTCGGCCTCGTGATAGTTGTCACGACTTATGTGTCGCTTGTGATCGGTGAGATCGTTCCGAAACAGATCGCGCTTCGCTCGCCCGAGCCCATCGCCGTGGCCATGTCGCGGCCGATGAAATGGCTTTCGAAGATCACTGCGCCGTTCGTCTGGGTGCTCGACCAGTCGAGTTCGCTTATCTTCCGGCTCGTCGGACTCAACAAGGAATCGAAGAATCACGTGACCGCCGAAGAGCTACACCTCGTCGTCGCCGAAGCGCAGACGGCAGGAGTGCTCGAAGAGGATGAACGCGCGATGATCTCGGGAATCGTCCGGCTTGCGGACCGGCCGGTTCGCGAAGTGATGACTCCCCGCACGGACGTCGACTGGATCGATGTTCGATCGACGGCCGATGACATTCGCACCGCGCTCCTGGATACGCCGCACAGCCGGATCCCGGTCGCCGACGGATCGGTCGACAATATCGTGGGAGTGATCCAGACCCGCGACGTTCTCGCCGCCGCGCTCGAAAGCCGGCCGATCGAGCTCGCTGGGCTTTGCCGAAAGGCGCCCGTCATTCCCGACCTCATGGACGCCATGGACGCGCTTGCCGTGCTCCGCAGCGCCGATGTGCCGCTTGCGCTCGTCCACGATGAATATGGGCACTTCGACGGGATCGTGACGCCTGGAAGCATCCTCGCTGCTCTCGCCGGCACTTTCGCCCATGACATCGTCGCCGGCGAGGAGCCGGATCTCGTCGAACGCGACGACGGCAGCTGGCTGGTCTCCGGAGCGGCAAGCGCCGACCTGCTGAGCGATCGGCTTGGAGTGAACCTGCCCGCCGACCGCGATTATTCGACCGTCGCCGGCTTTGCGCTCTCAGTGCTCAAGCACCTCCCGGAAACCGGCGAGAAGTTCCGTCACGACGGCTGGTCGTTCGAGGTCGTCGATATGGATGGGCGCAAGATCGACAAACTCATCGCGTCACGGCCCAAGCGCAAAACGGCGGAGGCTGAAGCCGCCGCGGCGACCTAGAGCTTCCCGAATCTCTGTTCGTATCCGTCGATGTCGTTGCGGGCGAGATAGTCCGCCTGTTGCGCCACGCGATCGCGAGCCAGCCGCCCGCTGAACGCTCCGAGCTGTCCGTCCAGGCGCTCGATCTCCGTGGGAGTCAGGTGGGCGAGCTGCTCGAAGCGGCTGAATCCGAGGGCGTGAAGCGCATCTGCGAACTTCGGGCCTACTCCTTTCATTCGGGAAAAATCGTCGCCGGGCTCGATCTCGCCGGCAAGCTCTCGGCGGACTGGGGCACCGAGCAATTGGCCGGTCACGTCGCTGGTTGCCGCCGCCGCTTCCCCAGCGAGTCCGCGGCCTTCCGCCCGCTTTGACGGCTGCATGTGCGGCCGCAGGGGGGCGCCATTGTCCGTCAGGCGTACTTGCTGGCGCGGCCGAAAAAGCAGCACCAGGAGGACCAGCCCCAGAACAATGACGATTACCCACCAATAATTTTGAACCACATCCATTCAGGTCACCATGTCCATTGAGCATTGTAGCGACGGCGAAGCTCGATCAGATAAGCGATCAGCAGTCCGCCAAGAAAGCCGAGAATCGCGGCCAGTTCCCCCTCCGCGATAAGCGGGAGCCCCGCATTGCGGCCGGACCACGACGCTCCGCTCACGCCTGTGACCTGGCCAATCAGCCGCTCCAGCTCCCCCGTCTGATAATCGGTCAGGATCTGATCTGCCGGCTTGCTCAAAATGAGACGCCTCGTCAGCGGATCGTGATGGAGCGAGACGGTTATTCTGGTCATTTCGAGATCGTTGAGCGCGTCCCGCGCATCGGCCTCGACCTGCGCCTTGAACCGGTCGGCGGCTCCGAGCGGGCCATGCCATAAAGCGGTCGCCCCGATCGCCACGATGGCTGCAATGATCAGCGGGCGGTTCCGCTTACGCCTGAACCCGAACAGCCCGCCCAGACCGCCCGCAAGCAGGCCGGCGCAAAGGATCGGCCAGAAATAGCTCCAAAGGGGGTTCATGCTTCAGTCCGTTCGAGCTCGCGCCAGCCGATGTCCCGTCGGTAAAAGCCGTCGGAAAAGTCGATCTGATCCACCGCGCGATACGCGCGCGCGCGCGCGTTGGCGAACGTGTCCGCGACGGCGGTGATCGCCAGGACGCGCCCGCCCTTTGCGACGAGCCCGCTGTCGGTCTGCGCGGTTCCGGCGTGAAACACCGTCACGCCCGGCACCTGCTCGGCTGCCTCGATTGCGCGGATCAGCCCGCCAGTTGCCGGGGTCCCTGGGTAGCCGCGCGCTGCCATGATTACGGTCATCGCATGGTCCAGCCGAAGCTTGGGCGCTTCGACGGTCGCGAGCCTGCCGCTTGCCACGGCATTCAGAAGCTCCGCGAAATCCCCATCGATCAGCGGCATGATGGCCTCGCATTCGGGGTCGCCGAAGCGGACATTATATTCGATGAGCTTGGGACCCTCGGCCGTCAGCATCAGCCCTGCGTAGAGTATCCCATTGAAAGGATGTCCTTCGGCCACGAGCGTTTTGGCCGTCGGTTCGACGATCTCTTCCAGCGCTCGCCGTTTCAGCTCTTCGGTCAGTACGGGCGCCGGCGAATAAGCGCCCATCCCGCCGGTGTTCGGGCCCGTATCGCCTTCGCCGACCCGCTTGTGGTCCTGGGCCGAAGCAAGGAAGACCACCGTTTCTCCATCGACCAGCGCGAAAAGGCTCGCTTCCTCGCCGATTAGGAATTCCTCGATGACGAGCGGTGCGTCGCCCGCATCGTCGATCGCCCTTTCGGCTTCCGCGCGCGTCGTGGCGACGGTCACCCCTTTTCCGGCGGCCAGCCCGTCGGCTTTGATCACCACGGGCAATCCGAACTGGTCCAGCACCCCCCGTCCATCGTCCCGGTTTTCGATGCGCCGATAATCCGCCGTCGGGATCCCGTTGGCTCGGCACAAGTCCTTGGTGAAGCCTTTCGAGCCCTCAAGCCGCGCCGCGGCGGCGCTTGGCCCAAAGACCGCGATCCCCGCCTCACGAAGCGCGTCGGACACGCCGGCGACAAGCGGCGCTTCGGGGCCGACGACGACGAGATCAATGGCTCTGTCGCGCGCCAGCCGAACCACGGCGCCCGCGTCGCACGGGTCGACCGCGAAGCAGTCCGCCCATCGCGCGATCCCGGGGTTGCCCGGAGCAGCAATCAATTGGCCGCAGCTCGGCGATTGCCTAAGGCGCCAGGCAAGCGCATCCTCGCGCCCACCCGACCCGAGAAGCAGAATATTCATGGATCTCCCTGACGACACGCGTGGATCGCTGTTAGCGAACGTCGCCCCTGGCGACAATTCGCCGCCGATGAGCGTCAGCGAGCTGTCGGGAGCGCTCAAGCGGACGATCGAGACGGCTTTCTCGCAGGTCCGGGTTCGAGGGGAGATCAGCGGCTTCAAACACCATGGCTCGGGTCACTGCTATTTTACCCTGAAGGACGAAAATGCCTGCATCGACGCGGTGATCTGGCGCAGCAATGCGGCAGCGCTCGCCTTCCGACCCGAGGATGGCGCGGAAGTTATCGCCACCGGCAAGCTCAGCACCTATCCCGGGCGGTCCAAATATCAGATCGTCGTCGACCGGATGGAACTGGCGGGTGAGGGCGCCTTGCTCGCCTTGCTCGAAAAACGGCGCAAGGCGCTTGCCGCCGAAGGGTTGTTCGGAGCCGAGCGTAAGCGACGGCTGCCGTTCCTTCCTCGAGTGATCGGGGTGGTCAGCTCGCCGACCGGCGCGGTCATTCGCGATATCCTTCATCGCCTCGAAGACCGCTGCCCGACCCACGTGATCCTCTGGCCCGTGCCGGTCCAGGGCGAAGGTGCGGCCGCGAAAATCGTGGACGCCATTCGGGGCTTCGCGCTCGTCGATCCCAAGCCCGAATTGCTGATCGTTGCCCGAGGTGGCGGTTCGATCGAGGATTTGTGGGCGTTCAACGAGGAGGAGGTCGTTCGCGCGGCGGCCGAATCTCCGATTCCGCTCATTTCCGCCGTCGGCCACGAAACGGATACGACACTCATTGACCACGCCGCCGACCTGCGCGCCCCCACTCCGACCGCCGCGGCGGAACTCGCCGTTCCCGTGCGTTCCGAACTGTTGGCGCAACTCGGCGAACTCACGCACCGCGCACAGCATTGCCTGGCGCGCCGCACCGAACGGTGCCGCGAGCGTTTCGAGCTCACGGTCTGCCGCTGGCCTGAGCCTCAAGCGATCTTCCTTCCGATGAATCAGCGGGTCGATGAGCTTTCCGAGCGGCTCCCGCGCTCCCTCGCGGCGCGTGCGGGTGCCGCGCGCGCCGACATGAACCTCGTCAGCGGCCGGCTTCGGCGCGAGCTTATCGATCAGCGCATCGAGCGGCTCCGCGACCAGCTCGTCGCCGCGTGGAAAATGGCCGAGCTTGCCCACCCCGAGCGTCCGCTGAAGCGCGGCTTCGCGCGGATCACGGACCGGTCCGGGAGAACCCTGATGAGTGCTTCCGACGCGCGATTGGCCCGCGATCTCAAGCTCCGCTTTGGCGACGGCGAGGTGGACGCGGTGGTGGACGGCGCGTCGACGGCTTCATCGGTTGAGCGAACGCGCCGGCGATCTTATGTCGCTCCGCAACCCGGTCTGTTCGATCCGCCGGAGGAGTGAATCAGGCCCAAGGCCTCCTTCCAGCGAGGCCGTGATGGTGACGAAAAGTGTTCGGGAGTGAGCGAAGTGAAGCGGAATAGTAAGCTCTATCTAGCCAATGAGCGAGCGTGCCAGGGCGCTTTTGCGTCCCACCCGGAGCGCATGGCCCTGCCGGCGCTGGATCGTCGTCGAAGCGCTCTGACGGGGGCCTACCGGCCCGCCCTTCGTGCTTCTCCTAGTCCATCATCCGGCAGGAGCCATGTCACGGTTCTCGCTGGGAGGAGGTCTTGCGCCTTATGCTTATGAGTGGAAGCGGCCGGCCCGCTCGAATCCATTACCTTCCAGGGACCTTTCGGCTGCTGACCGACGGCGATCACGTCGTCTGCGCAGTGACAGCGGCCCAGATTCCGATCCATGAACTGAGGTACTGGAGCGTGGAACGCCAGGAGCCTTATGTCGACGCCGCGGCGAGCCTCGAGGCGGACCGGCGGAGCGCTAACCGATCCGCTTGACCTTGAACCCCGGCTGCCCGGCGACCCGCAGGAAGAATGCGCCGAGCGTGCCCCGGTGGACTATTACCTTGTCGCCCTTGCGGGGTTCGAGACCGAGCTGGGCGTCGTCGGTCTGAACCCAGGTCGACCCGTCGGCGAGTTTGATCGTCCATCCCAGATATCCATTCTGGGAGGCGCTCGCGACAGTGCTCGAAATTTCCTTCACCTCGTCGCCCGCGCCGCCGAATAGGCCGCCGAAATCCGGAATCGAAAAGCCGAACAGCGCGCGCTTCGTCTGCGTCACCCGCTGCTTGTCGATCAGCACCATCTCTCTCTTATTGATCGCTTGATCGACCGCTGCGGTCTCGCGATCGAAGCAGGCGAGGCGCTGCGCGCTGTCCTGAATCGAGCGGCAGGCAAGCAAATGCTGCATGGATGCGGGAGTGCCCGTAGCCACTGGCTTCCTGGCGCTCGCGGCACCTGCTGCCATCGTCGCGAAAGCTGCTGAAATCAGGAGAGAATTGCGCATTTTCACGGGTCCCCGTCAATGTGACTCCAGCCTATCCCGCCAAGGGCGGAAAGCACAAGGAGCCGCTGTTGCAAAATTGATACAGCGCATTGACAACTCGCGTTCCAAACGTCCGCGACCGTTGCCAGCGTCTCGCAGCATCACCTATCACAAGGTGCAGTTCGGCAAAGTTGCGTTTGCCGTTCCACGGCAGTCGTGCCCCAGGCGCGGCTAGTGAAGGGGAAGAATTTTATGAAGCTCGATTTCCGTCAGCGCTTGCTCACGACGACTCTTCTGGTCGGCGCCAGCATGGCCGCTTCGCCTGCCTTTGCGCAGACGACCACCCCGCCGGACTCGGCGACGGGCAACCAGCCGGATACCATTGCTCCGCAGGGCGGACAGGAAACTCCTCCGACGACAAACGCGGAGGGCCGGGACATCAAGACCGCGCAAGATATCGTCATCACCGGCACGCGCATTCCGCAGCCGAACCTCACATCGGCGAGCCCGGTCACGGTTCTTTCGAGCCAGGAAGTCAAGCTTTCGGGTACGACCCGCACCGAGGATCTGATCAACTCGCTGCCGCAGTCGTTCGCGGCGCAGGGCTCGAACATCTCCAACGGTTCGACGGGCACCGCGACGGTCAACCTGCGTGGCCTCGGCGTGACCCGCACCCTGGTGCTAATCAACGGCCGGCGCCTGCAGCCGGGCGATCCGCGTCAGCCGGTCTCGGACATCAACTTCATTCCGGCTTCGATCGTGAAGCGGGTCGACGTGCTGACTGGCGGCGCCTCGTCGGTGTACGGCGCGGACGCGGTCGCGGGCGTCGTCAACTTCATCATGGACACGAACTTCACTGGGCTTCGAATCGACGCCCAGGCTTCGACGTACATGCACTACAACAATTCGCCGGACCATATCCTCAACGCCAACTTCGCGTCCAACCGCAATTTCCGTCCGCCGCATGGCTGGAGCGTGAACGGCGGTTCGCAGGATATCTCCGCGGCATTCGGCACGAACTTCGACGACAACCGCGGTCACGTCATGGCTTATGCCACTTACCGCAAGCAGGATGCGCTCCTGCAGGCCAGCCGCGACTATTCCTTCTGTTCGCTCGCGGCACGTACCGTGGGTCAGGGCGGACGCGGCAGCGGCACGCCGCCCCGCGACTTCAACTGCGGCGGTTCGCCCACCACGGCGGCCGGCACCTTCTTCACGAACGTCGGCACATTCACCGTGGACGGAAACCAGTTCGTTCCCGGCTATTCGCCGTTCAACTTTGGCCCCTACAACTTCTACCAGCGGCCGGACGAGCGCTACACCTTCGGCGCGTTCACCGAATATGAGATCGCTCCGGGTGCCCGGCCGTATCTCGAAGCGATGTTCATGAACGATACATCGAACTCGCAGATCGCCCCGTCGGGTGCCTTCTTCAATACGAACACGATCAACTGCGACAATCCGCTTCTGTCGACGCAGCAGTTCAACACGATCTGCGTTCCGAATAATACCTTCGTCGATGCTAACGGCGTAACTCGGGCGATCGCTTACGTCGGCCGCCGCAACGTCGAAGGCGGCGGACGGTCTGACCACCTCGAACACACCGCATGGCGCGTGGTCGCGGGCATCAAGGGCGACATCCTTCGCGGTGTTTCCTACGACGCCTACTACCAGTTCGGCACGACGCGCCTGTCGGAAGTCTATCAGAACGACTTCTCGGTCA
>JBKPOO010000005.1:0-58570 GCA_046733175.1 Pseudomonadota bacterium | reverse complement strand
CCAATATCTCGACGTCACTCAGCAGATGAACCCGATTCCGGAGCTTCACCTGCAACCCGACGCGACGGCTCGGTACGAGCTCGTCGACGAGGTGCTCGCAGTGACCAAGCGAGCGCATGTCCAGAAGATGGGCTTTGTCGGCAACGAATATTATATGAACATATTCTAAGCGGATTTTCCGCTGCGAAGGACGGGCGGTTCCCTTGGGAGCCGCCCTTTCTTTTTGCCCTTTTGGCGATGCTTCGTTGATGATACATTGTTACATCAATTGGAGACCGCTCATGGCCCGCGTGATCTCGGTGTGGGAAACTCAGCCGATCATCGAAATGAACACCACGCCGCTCATCGACGTCATGCTGGTCCTCCTCATCATGTTCATCATCACGATCCCGATCCAGACCCATGCGGTGAAGATCGACATTCCGGCCTGCAGCAGCTGCCCGAAGCCCAATGCCATCAAGAACGAGATCGTGATCACCGGGGGCGGGGCAATCCTCTTCAACGGCAAGGACGTGGGCGAAGGCGGGCTTCGCTACGAGCTCGCGCTGATCGGGCGCATGCGCCCGTCCCCCGAGGTTCATCTCCGGCCGGCTCCCGATGCGCGCTACGAAATCGTCGATCATGTCCTTGCCGACATCAAGCGCGCGGATATCAGGAAGTTCGGGTTCATCGGCAACGAGTCATACCGCTTCTGAACTCCTCCCCGGGACTGGGAGGTGGCAGCCGCGCAGCGGCTGATGGAGGGGGTTCGGAGCCCTGCATCACGCCCCCTCCACCATCCTTCGGATGGTCCCCCTCCCCGTTCCGGGGAGGATCACACTGGCGCTTCTCAGGATGCCATGCCATTGCGCTTCGCGATGACCGAGGCCCGCCGCTTTGCAGTCGTGATTCTTGCTGCCGGGCAGGGAACGCGCATGCGCTCGGATACGCACAAGGTCCTCCATCCGATCGCGAGCCGTCCTCTGCTGTTGCACCTGCTGGATCGGGTCGACTCGGTCGGGGCAGACAAGCGCGTCATTGTGGTCGGCAAGGGACGGGAACAGGTCGAAGCAGCGATCGCCGGCCGTGACGTCGGCATCGCCGTCCAAGCTGAGCAGAAGGGCACTGGACACGCGGTCCAGCAGGCGGCCCAAGAGCTCGCGGATTATGACGGCCCGGTCCTCATCCTTTATGCCGATACGCCGTTCGTTGAAGCGGAAACCCTCGCCCGGATGATCGATCGATTGAACGGCGAAGGCGGCCCGGGCGTCGTCGTCCTGGCTTCCCGGCCGACCGATCCGCTGAAATACGGGCGCATTATCCTCGGCGAAGGCGATCATATCGCGAAAATGGTCGAATATAAGGATGCCACTGAGGAAGAACGCGCGGTCCGCCTATGCAATTCGGGAATGATGGCGGTTCGCGCTGCCGATCTCTTCCGCTGGTTGGGCAGGGTCGGAAACGACAATGCCGCGCACGAATATTACCTTCCCGATATCGTCAACATTGCTGCCGCGGAGGGCCGCGACGCCGTCGTCATCGAGGGCGATCCCTACGAGGCCGCGGGGGTCAACAGCCGCGCGGAACTCGCCCATCTCGAGCTGGAATGGCAGCGCCGCCGGCGCGAGCAGGCCCTCGACGAGGGCGCGACCCTGATCGATCCCGAAAGCGTCTGGTTCGCTTACGATACCAAGCTGGGCCGCGACGTGACGGTCGAACCCCATGTTGTCTTCGGGCCGGGGGTCGAGATCGCGGACGGAGCGACGATCCACGCCTTCAGCCACATCGAAGGGGCGATCATCGGCGCGAAGGCGAGCATCGGCCCGTTCGCCCGTATCCGTCCGGGAAGCCGGCTTGCGAACAAGAGCAAGGTGGGGAATTTCGTCGAGCTGAAGAAAGCCGAGGTCGGCGAAGGCGCGAAAATCAATCATCTTTCGTACGTCGGCGATGCTTCGGTCGGCGAGGGCGCGAACATCGGCGCGGGCACGATCACCTGCAATTACGACGGCTTCGGCAAATATCGGACCGTGATCGGAGCGGGCGCGTTCATCGGTTCGAACACCGCCCTCGTCGCGCCCGTGACCATCGGCGAGGGCGCGGTCGTCGGCGCCGGCTCGGTGATTACGCAGGACGTGGAGCCCGACAGCCTCGCCGTTGAACGCACCGAGCAAAAAGGCATAGCCGGCTGGGCGCGCCGCTTCCGCGAGCGGATGACCCGCAAGGCAGCGGAATAGCCCTTATTTGAACTTCCTGAGGAAGGCCCTCAGCTTGCCGAAGTAGGTTTGCTGGTCGTCATACATGGCCATGTGCCCGCCGTTCGTCGCGGCAAGCTCGCCGTGCGGCAGCTGCTTCGCCATCCGCGCCATATAGGCCGGGTCCATCGTATCGTACTTGCCCGAGATGACGAGGGTCGGCGTCTGAATCCGCTTGAGGTCGGCGAAGCGGTCCCAATTCAGCAGCCGCCCGCTCGCGCCCATCTCGCTCGGACCTTGCATCAGCACGTAAAGGTGCCTGTTTAGCCTGGCGAAGGCGCGATTGACCGGGTCGGGCCACTGGGCCGCGGGCCTGCGCAGGATATGCTGTTCGTACCAATTGGGTACCAGCAGCTCCATGTATCCCGGATCCTCGGTCCTGCCGCTCGCTTCCCGCTCGAGGATTTGCTTCAGAATCGCCTGGTCCATCCGCGGCTCGAGGACCTTGTGCGCATAATCATTGTATGCCGGAATCGAGGCCATCATGTTTGAGATGATCAGGCATTTGAGCTGATCCTGGTGGGCCAAAGCATATTCCATCACGAGCATGCCGCCCCAGCTGTGACCGAGCAGGCAGAAGTTGTCCTTGTTGCCGCCGATCGCTTGCCGAACCTGGTCAACTTCCGAGACGAAGCGCGGCAGGGTCCACAGATCGTCGTCGTTGGGCTGGTCGCTGAAGGCCGATCCGAGCTGGTCGTAATAATAATATTCGACCCCTTCCTTGGGCAGGAAGCTGTCGAAGGCCTCGAAATATTCATGCGTTGCGCCTGGGCCGCCATGGAGCAGGAGCAGCTTGAGGCGGGGGTTGTTGCCGACGCGTTTGATCCAGACGTGGAAATTGCCCTTGGGGGTAGAAATCTCCACCAGCCGGGCGCCCCCGCTCCAGGCATCTGGGTGGCCGCTGTTATCGTAATAAGATGCGGGCGCCCCTTCGCTCTTCGGTGCTTCCGAGTTCTTGCAGCCCGTGACGAGGACCAAGCCGGCCGCGGCCAGCGCGATAACAGACCGATGCATTCGCCGGCCCCTCCCTGTTGCACCTCCTGTTGCGGTGGCGCGCAATGATGCATAGCGCCCGTCGAGAGCTGTTCAAAGGACTGGCCGAGTAAGATGTGCGGAATTGTCGGAATCGTTGGGAAAACGGACGTCGCGCAGCGGCTGTTCGATGGCCTGAAGCGGCTCGAATATCGTGGCTATGACTCCGCTGGCATCTGCACGATCGAGGATGGCCAGCTCGTCCGCCGCCGCGCCGAGGGCAAGCTCGAGAACCTTGCCAGGGAGCTTGCCGCCGATCCCTTGCACGGCGTCACCGGCATAGCCCACACGCGCTGGGCGACGCATGGCGCTCCGACGGTCGGCAATGCGCACCCGCACATCGTCGGCGACGTCGCGCTCGTCCACAACGGAATCATCGAGAATTTCAAACCGCTGCGGGACGAACTGATCGCGGAGGGCCGAACCTTCGAGAGCGAAACGGACACCGAGGTCGTCGGCCATCTGGTCGCGCGCGAAATCGAGCGCGGCGCGAGTCCTCAAGACGCGGTCGCGAATGTGCTACCGCGGCTCGTCGGCGCATTTGCCATCGCATTCCTGTTCCGCGAGCATCCCGACCTGATCATCGGCGCACGCATGGGTGCCCCACTCACGGTCGGCTATGGCGAGGGCGAGAATTATCTCGGTTCCGACGCAATCGCGGTCGCGCCCTGGACGCAGCGGATCGCTTATCTTGAAGAGGGCGACTGGGCCGTCGTCCATCGGGACCACATCGAGATCTTCGACCGGAACAACGGCGCGGTCGAGCGCGAGATCGTCGAATCCGGAGCGTCCTCCGCCCCGGTCGAGAAGGGCAATTATGCCCATTACATGCAGAAGGAGATTTTCGAGCAGCCGGTGGTGGTTGCACAGACTCTCCAGAGTTACGTCCGGCCATTCGAGGGCACGGTCGCGCTGCCGGTGACGGAGGCCGACCTCGAAAGCGTCAATCGGCTGACGATCGTCGCCTGCGGCACCAGTTACTACGCGGGCCTCGTCGCAAAATATTGGGTCGAGCAATTCGCCCGCGTGCCGGTCGACATCGATGTCGCAAGCGAGTTTCGATATCGCGAACCGGTGCTCGAGCCCGGTGGGCTGGCGCTCTTCATTAGCCAGTCCGGCGAAACCGCCGACACACTGGCCGCCCTGCGCCACGCCCGCGCCGAGCAGCAGCGGATCGCCGTCGTCGTCAACGTTCCGACGAGCTCCATGGCGCGGGAGGCCGATCTCCTTCTGCCGACTCACGCGGGGCCAGAGATTGGCGTCGCCTCGACCAAGGCTTTCACCTGCCAGCTGGCGGTTCTCGCGGCGCTGGCGGCCAATCTCGCACGCTCGAACGGCCGTCTGTCCCGCGAGGACGAGCAGGACATCGTCGCGCACCTGCAGGAAGCGCCGGCGGCACTCAATGCGGCGCTGAACCACGATGAGGACATCGCCGCGATGGCGCATCTCGTCGCCCCGGCGCGGGACGTGCTCTATCTTGGGCGCGGTCCGGACTTCCCGATGGCCCTGGAAGGCGCCCTGAAGCTCAAGGAAATCAGCTACATCCACGCCGAAGGCTATGCTGCGGGCGAGATGAAGCACGGGCCGATCGCACTCATCGACGATGAAGTGCCGGTGATCGTCCTCGCGCCGTCGGGGCCATTGTTCGAAAAGACGGTGAGCAACATGCAGGAGGTTCGCGCGCGCGGCGGCAAGATCGTCCTGATCAGCGACGCCAAGGGGATCGCCGAGGCGGGCGAGGGCTGTATGGCGACGATCGAAATGCCCGAGGTCCACCCGCTGATCGCCCCGCTCGTCTACGCGGTGCCGGTGCAGTTGCTCGCCTATCATGTGGCGGTGCTGAAAGGCACGGACGTCGACCAGCCGCGAAACCTCGCGAAAAGCGTGACGGTGGAATGAAGCATATCGGCATCCTCGCCCACAGCTTTGAAGGGGCGACCTTGTGTTTCCACACCGCCTGCGACGAAGGTGTGAAGCGGCTGGGCGCACACATGCATCCCGAAATCACCATGACCTGCAGCCCGATGGCGCAGGTGCTCGACGCGTGGGAGCGCGGCGACAATGCGCAGCTTCGCGCCTTCTTCATGAAGGATGCGGAGAAGCTGGCGGCGGCGGGCGCGGACTTTTGGGTCTGTCCCGACAATACCGCGCATATCGCGCTCGAAAGCCCCGGTGATCCGTTCCCGATGCCCGGCCTTCATATCGGCGAGGTGGTCGCCGACCGGGCGCTCCGCGACGGCCGCAAGAAGGTCGGCATCCTCGGCACCAAATATACGATGACCGGCCCGGTCTATCCCGGCGCGCTCGGCCGGCGAGGGATCGATTGGGCAATGCCTTCGGAGGGCGACCGCGAGCTCGTCAATCGGGTCATTTTCGACGAACTGTGCCTCGGGAATTTTCGGGACGAATCGCGCGAGTCGTACGTCCGCATCATCGAGAAACTGGCGGATCAGGGCTGTGACGCCGTGGCGCTGGTTTGCACGGAAATCCCATTGCTGATCACCCCCGAGGTATCGCCGCTCCCGACCCTCGATTCCACGCGCCTCCTCGCCTCCGCAGCTGTCGAAATTGCGGTGGGCGAGCGACCCTTGCCGGCGTGGCGCGGGGGAAACGTCGGTTAAATTTTATGGAAATGTCAAAGAGTTGCTGTATCCTTGCCGGGGGCGGGGAGATGACTGATGAGTTCGCCGCAGCGGCTGCGGGTTGACGACGACAGCGGCATAAATGCCGATCTGACGCAATATTGGCGCGACGGATATGCCGTCGTCCGCGATTTTTTCAGTGCCGACGAGGTTGCCGAGATCGCCGCGGCGATCGACCAGTTATACGCCGAGGGCCTGGCTCACGGCCGAAGCTTCCGCCATGGCAATCTATTCTACAATGTTGCTCGAAACGCGGGCGGCGAGCCGCTGGTGCGGATGGTCCAGTGGCCGTCGTACCATCAGCGGCTGCTCGACCGAGTTCGGCTCGACCGGCGCTTCGGAGAGCTGCTCGAACCGCTGATCGGAAATGATCTCAAACAGATCATCAACCAGGTCCACTGGAAGGCTCCCGGCTCGCTCGGGGATTTTGCCTGGCACCAGGACAGTCGCTCGCGCCGTCCCGCGCGCGCCTTCCGGAACCTTGGCACGGCCTATGTCCAGACGGGCCTGGCGGTCGATCCGCACGGGCCCGACTCAGGTGGTATGCGCTTCATCCCACGCAGCCATTTGCGCGGCGACCTCGGCATGGACTGTTCGAAGAAGGCGCTGGGAACGCCTCCGAGCGACGCCGCGCTCGAGCAGGTCGGGCTGTCCGCCGACGAGGTCGTCGACCTGGTGCTCGAGCCTGGCGACCTGGCGCTGTGGAGTCCGTATCTCGTCCATTGCTCCGGGACGAACCGGTCGGATCACAAGCGGCGGTTCTACATCAACGGCTATGTCCGTGCGGCCGATTGCGATCGCGGAGAATGGGCCTTCCGCAAGGGTCGTCCGGTGCCGTTCGGGCCGAAGCCGGCGCTGGTTCATTATGAGGAACTGCGCGAGCGCCCGGACCCTCACTACACGTCCGATTAAGCCGCAACCTCCTGCTTGAGCTCAATCTCGCGGACGTGCCGGCTGAGCCGATCGTAGAGGAAATCGATCACCGCCCGGACTCGCGGCTCATGCCTGACGCGCTCGTGAGTGAGCAGCCAGAGCACTCGCCCGTGGCCGTCGCGCGGCGGAATGCAGCGGATGAGATCCGGATCCGCGTCGCCGACGACGCAAGGCAGGACGGCCACTCCGAAGCCGGATCGGATCGCGGACAGCAGTCCACTCGAGCTGGCATGATGCATTGCGACGCGGTCTTCGAGGTCCATGCTGCGCAACCACGCCTGATAATGCTCCCATAGCTTGGCTCCGCCGCCGCCGACGATCGCGTGGCGCTTCAGCTCCCTTACGGACGTCGGTCGCCCATGGCGTGCGGCATAGTCGCGACTGCAATAGAGCGTCCAATCGTCGACGCCGAGCCGACGGCCGACCAACCCCGTGGGCTGCTCTTCGGAGCTGCTTCGAAGCGCAATGTCGGCTTCGCCCGCTCCCAGGTCGCGGAGGCTGCTCGTCGTGTCCAGCTCGACCATGATTTCCGGGTGCAGGTCGTGAAGGTCCCTCAGCAGCGGCAATATCAGTGACAGGGCGTAGATCTCTTCGGACGTAATCCGGACGCTGCCGGTCAGCTCCCGGGTTCGCGCGGAGGCGGCCTGGTTGAAGGCTTCCGCCGACACCTCGACTCGCCGGGCCTTGTCGACGAGCTCCTGGCCGGCGGGCGTGAGCACGTATCCCGCCTGTCTTTTCTCGAACAAATGAATGCCGAGCGCTTCCTCGAGCGCCGCGATTCGGCGCGCGACCGTCGTCTGGCTCGTGCTGAGCGTTCTCGCCGCGGCAAGGGTACTGCCCTCGCGCGCCACCGCGAGGAAAAATCTCAGGTCGTTCCAGTCCAGCATCCGGGCCACGTCTAGCTCCCGCGGATCGTGCTCGCGTTCTGCAATTTTGCAGAATCATAGCACGACATCGTTGCTCACGTAAGTTGCAAAATGGGACTAATTAAACGGTCGCACTCAAACAGGAGGAGGCGACCATGAGCGCCATTCGGATCATCATCGCATCGGCCCTTATCACCACGGCAGCGATCAAGGCGGTTCCCGCCATTGCCGAGCCGGTTCGCGGGCAGGATGTCAACACCAGCATCGTCCGCACGGCCGATCTCGATCTTTCGACCGAGACTGGACGCCGGACTCTCGACCACCGGCTGGTGAACGCCGCCCGCGAAGTCTGTGGCACCGCGGCTGACGTGGACCTTGCCGGCCAGAACAAGGTTCGTGCCTGCCGCCACAACGTGCTCTCGGATGCCCGCGCGCAAGGCAACCAGCTGGCGAGCCGCGGCACCCCGATCACGCTCGCCGCTCGATAAGTCCCCGAAGTCCACTCCCCTGGACGCCCCTGAAGGGCGCCGCCTCGCCGCGGCGCCCTTCTTGTTTGCTCCATAATCGCCGCTAGGCTCCGAAGAATGAAAATGGCCGGCGGCTGTCATTGCGGAGCGGTACGGTTCGAGGCCGAATTGCCCGATCCGCCGGTGCCCGCGCTCGATTGCAATTGCTCAGTCTGCCGAATGACGGGCTTCCTGCACGTCATGGTTCCACACGAAAGGTTCGAGCTCGTCACCGGCCGCGAAGCACTGTCGAGCTACCGTTTCGGCACGGGGGCTGCCGAGCATTTGTTCTGCCGCCATTGCGGGGTGAAGAGTTTCTACCAACCGCGATCGCACCCCGACGCATGGAGCCTCAACGCGAACTGCCTGGATGAGTCGCCAGAGCTCGCGATCGAGCGGTTCGATGGCAGGAACTGGGACGAAGCGGCCGACAAACTCAACCGCTCGCCCTGAGCTTGTTGAAGGGCTGTCGTTCCTTGTGCTGAAGAAGAGGGCAGTCCCTCGACAAGCTCGGGACGAACGGGAATAGCGCTGTGATGCATCGCCCGTTGCGCCTGACGATCGACCGCTCCGCGATCCAGTCCAACTGGCGCTGGCTCCAGGACCGCGCCGGAGTGACCGCTGGGGCAGCGGTCAAGGCCGACGGCTACGGACTCGGCGCGCGGCAGGTCACGCAAGCGCTGCTGGATGCAGGATGCCGCGACTTTTACGTGTCGACCTGGGCCGAGGCGGAGGAGATGGGGCGGCCGCCCGACGCAAGCGTGGTCGTGCTTCATGGAATTCGCGACGAGGACATGAAGGCGTCGCTGTCGGTCGGCGCACGGCCGTGCCTGAACACGATCGAGCAGATTGCCCGCTGGAAAGAAGTCGGCGCGGGAAAGCCCTGCGATGTGATGGTCGACACCGGCATCAACCGGCTGGGACTTCGCCCGACCGAGATTGGCGCTCTGGACGGTCTCAACATCGATACGCTGCACAGCCATCTCGCCTGCGCCGACGAAGACAGTCCGCTCAATGCGATGCAGCTCGAACGATTCCGAGCGGTCGCGTCGGCCGTCCCGGCGAAACGCTACAGCTTCGCCAACTCCGCCGGAATCTGTCTCGGCCGCGACTATAGTTTCGATCTCGTCCGGCCTGGCCTGGCTCTCTACGGGGGCGTCCCGCGCGAGGAGGCCGCCGGCAACATCCGCCAGGTCGCGCGGATCGAGGCGCAGATCGTGCAGCGCCGCACCATCCCCGCCGGCGAAACCTGCGGCTATGGCGCGACCTTCACCGCTAAGGAGGATACCGAGGCGGCAATCCTCAACATCGGCTACGCGGACGGATATTTGCGCGGGTTTTCGTCGCGCGGATCGGCTTTCGCGGGCGAGTTCGCTTTGCCGGTGTTGGGCCGCGTTTCGATGGACTTGATCGCAGTCGGCTGCGATTCGGCGCCGGACCTCAGGGAAGGCGAGTGGGTCGAGATCGATTACGACCTTCCCTCGGCTTCGAAACAGTCCGGGCTTTCGCAGTATGAGCTTTTGACGACGCTCGGCTCGCGGTTCGAACGAGTCTGGATTTGATTCACCCTCTTCCGCGTGCGGGAGAGGGCTGGGGTGAGGGTTTGTTCTTTCGGCGTGAGGAAGGAAGACCCTCACCCTCCGCCGCTGCGCGGCTCCTCCCTCTCCCACTCGTGGGAGAGGGTTTGGGGGCGGGCGTCTTCGGCTGGTAGCGGCAAAGATCGATCACCGGACACCGCCAGCACTCCGGCAGCCGCGCCTTGCACGTGTAGCGGCCGTGCAGGATCAGCCAATGATGCGCGTCGCGACGGAAGGGCTGGGGCACGATCTTTTCGAGCTTGGCCTCGACCTCATCGACGTTCTTTCCGGACGCCAATCCGGTCCGGTTGCAGACGCGGAAAACGTGCGTGTCGACCGCGAACGTTTCCTCGCCGAAGGCGGTGTTGAGGACGACGTTGGCAGTCTTGCGGCCGACACCCGGCAGCTCCTGCAATTGCTCACGCGTGCGCGGAATTTCGCTCGCGTGCTTGTCGATCAGCGCCAGGCTGAGCGCGATGACGTTCTTCGCCTTGGTATTGAACAGGCCGATCGTCTTGATCGCATCGCGCAGCTGTTCCTCGCCGAAATCGACCATGTTCTGCGGCGATTTTATGCGCTCGAAGAGAGGCTTGGTTGCGATATTGACGCTTGCGTCCGTGGCCTGCGCCGACAGCACGACTGCGACGAGCAATTGATAAGGATTGGTGGATTCCAGCTCGGTTGTCGGGGAAGGATTCTCCTCCGCCAGCCGCCGGAAGAATTCGAAAACATCGTGGTTCTTCACACATAACTCCGTTCGGGCTGAGCTGTCGAAGCCTTGTCCTTCCGTCTTCAAGGAAAAAGTCGGCCCTTCGACAAGCTCAGGGCGAACGGATGTGGGATCTCACCCCATCGCCTCAATCACGTCCCGCATGGAATAGAGTCCTGCCGGCTTCCCGACGAGGAAGCGCGCCGCGGCCAGCGCTCCGCGTGCGAAAATCATCCGGTTCTCAGCGCGGTGCGTAAGCTCGATGCGCTCCCCGTCCGCCGCGAAGATCACCACATGCTCGCCTGCGACCGATCCGCCGCGAAGCGACGCGAAGCCGATCGTGCCAGGCTCGCGCTTGTGCGGTTCGCCGAACCGGTCGAACCGTCCGAGCTCCGGCAGATTTTCGCCGCGAGCCTCGGCCGCCGCCTGGCCCAGGAGAAGCGCCGTTCCCGACGGTGCATCGACTTTGTGCCGGTGGTGCATCTCAAGAATCTCGATGTCCCATTCGGGCCCGAGCCGGGCAGCCGTCTTTTCGACGAGCGCACGAAGCAAGTTGATCCCGACCGATGTGTTCGGGGCGCGAAGCACTGGGACCTCGCTTGCCGCGGCCGCGATTCGCTGATCCGCCATGTCATCGAGCCCCGTCGTCCCGACCAGGATGGGAATTCCCGCCGAAACCGCTCGGTCGAGGCTCGCCTGAAGCGCTGCGGGGGCGGAGAAATCGACCAGCACGTCGCCATGATCCTGGTCGATCGCGAAGCCCGGGCTTTCCGCGACCGCTTTGGCGATCGCTTTGCCCATGCGTCCGTCGGGGGCGATGAGGCTGATGCGGATCGGCTGATCGGCAGTTCGCATAGTCGCTGGTTAGCGAAGCCGTTCCTGCAGCGCCAGCGCGGCCGCCGGAGCGCGCACTTTCGCGCCGTTGATCATGAAGATGTAGGCGTCGCCCTTGCTCGCCCAACTGCGCGCTTTCGCGGCGAAATCGTCGAGCGCGGCATCATGGTAGCCCGTCGGCACGTCCTCGCTCATTTTCTGCAGGCGCGCATAAGCGAAATCGGCGGTGTCGGCTTCGATGGCCGGATAGTCGTCCGAATCTTCGAGAACGATGGCGATGTTGCGGGCCCGGCAAAGATCAAAGAATTGCTGATCGTCGAAGCTTGGATGCCGCGGCTCGATCGCGTGACGGAGCCTGATCCCATCGAGCTCTTCCGGGAGCAGGTCAATGAAGCCGGCGATGTCGTCGCGATCGAAGCGTCGGTAATGCGTGAACTGCCACAGGATCGGGCCAAGCTTGGACCCGAGCGCCGCAAATCCCTGATCGAAAAAGCCGGCCAACCCTTCTTTCGCCTCGGCAAGCCTCGACTTCATCACGCAATAGCGCGAGCCTTTGACGGCGAACTGGAAGCCGTCTGGCGCGACCTTCTCCCAATTCTCCCAGCTCTTCGGTTTTTGGCGGCCGTAGAAGGTGGCGTTGATCTCGAGTGCGGTCAGCGCGCGCGACGCATATTCGAGCTCTTTGGCCTGCGGCAGCTTGTCGGGGTAGAAGACACCGCGCCACGGCGGGTAGGTCCAGCCGCCAACGCCAACCCTGATCGTCCCTTCGCTCATCGCGATTCGCTCTCTAGGGTGGCGCGATGGAAATCCGCAACATCGTCATCCTGACCGGCGCCGGAGTGTCGGCGGAAAGCGGGCTTGCGACCTTTCGCGGGCCCGACGGCCTGTGGGAGGGCCACCGGGTCGAAGATGTGGCTACTCCGGAGGCCTTCAGCCGCGATCCGGCGCTCGTGCATCAATTCTACGACGCGCGGCGGGCGAAGCTCACAACGGTCGAGCCCAATGGTGCGCACAAGGCGTTGGCGCGGCTGGACAAGGAATGGCCTGGCGAGCTGCTGCTGATCACCCAAAACGTCGATGATTTGCACGAGCGGGCGGGATCGAAGCGGCTGCTCCATATGCATGGTGAGCTTACCAGCGGGTGGTGCCTCGCGTGCGACGAACGCTTCGCCTGGGCGGGGCCGATGGGTGAGGGCGCCGAATGCCCGATGTGTGAGGTCGAGGGGCGAGTCCGCCCCGACATCGTCTGGTTTGGCGAGATGCCCTACCAAATGGAGCGGATCGACGAGGCCCTGCAGCGATGCGACTTGTTCGTTTCGATCGGAACGTCCGGCGCGGTCTACCCCGCAGCCGGCTTCGTCCAGACCGCGCGTTATTGCGGCGCGAAGACGCTCGAGATGAACCTCGAGCCCAGCATCGGGAGCATCTATTTCGACGAGAGCCGAATCGGAAAGGCTGGAGACTTAGTCCCGACGTGGGTCGACGAGTTGCTTCAGTCAGCCCACTCCAACCCGATTTCGCGGTAGAAGCCGCGGTCTTCGCCCCATTTGGGGCTCACTTTCACATGCAGGAACAAATGCACCGGGCGGCCGAGGTGCTGAGCGATCTCCTCGCGCGCGGACGCGCCGATCTCCTTCAGCCGGCGCCCGCCCTTGCCGATGACGATCGCCTTCTGGCTTTCGCGCTCGACCAGGATCTGCTGGCGGATCGTCGTCGAGCCGTCAGGCCGGTCCTCCCATGTCTCGGTCTCGATCGCGGTGGCGTAGGGCAGCTCCTGGTGGAGCTGGTTGACCACCTGTTCGCGGGTCAGCTCGGCCGCGACCATGCGGTCGGTCGCGTCCGAGACTTCGTCCTCGGGGTAAAGCCAGGGGCCTGACGGCATGACGTCAGCCAGCGCTTGCTTGAGATCGGAAACTCCGTCGCCCTCAGTGGCGCTGATCATGAAAACCTTGTCGGGGTTGAATTTGCCCGTCAGGTCGGCCGACAGCGCCAGTAGCTTTTCCTTTTTGACCAGGTCGACCTTATTGAGGGCGAGGAACATCGGAGGCTGACGCTTCTCCAGCCCCTCGATGATGTCATCCCTGACCGACGCGGCCGCATCGACCATGAGAAGAATCAAATCCGCGTCCTGGGCTCCGGTCCACGCTGCCGCGACCATCGCCCGGTCGAGCCTTCGCCGAGGCTCGAAAATGCCAGGCGTGTCGACGAGCAGGATTTGCGCCTCCTCATGAATTGCGATGCCCATCAGGCGCGTCCGCGTCGTCTGCGCCTTGGGGCTGACGATGGCGACTTTCTGGCCGACGAGCGCGTTGACCAAGGTCGATTTGCCGGCGTTCGGTGCGCCGATCACGGCGACAAAGCCCGCGCGGGTTCCTGCGGTCATCTTAGCTTCGCCAATAGCGCCGTCGCGGCGGCGGTTTCGGCTTCCTGCTTCGACGAGCCTTCCGCAGCGGCTTCACCCAGCTTCGGGACCGACACTCGCACTTCGAACTTCGGCATATGGTGCGCACCGGTGCGCGAGAGGACTTCATAGATGGGCGCCTTGCACCCGCGCGCCGCAGCGAGCTCCTGGAGCGCCGATTTCGGATGGTGAGGAGCGCTCTCCTGTCCCGCGAGATAGGGCTCCCAGCGAGACAGGATGAAGCGCTCGGCCTCTTCCATCCCACCATCGAGCAGTAAAGCTCCGATGAGCGCCTCGACGACATCGCCGACCACATTGTCGCTCATGTTCGCGCCATCCGAGCGCGCCTGCCTGCCCACCCGGATCAGCGCCGGAATCCCAAGCTCACGGCCGACTTCGGCGCAGGTTTCGCGAGCCACCAGGGCGTTGAAACGGCGCGACAATTTGCCCTCTGGCTCGTTCGGATAGCGATCGTAAAGAGCGCGCGCGATGACGATCCCGAGCACCCGGTCGCCAAGGAATTCCAGACGCTCGTAGCTTTTGGGCCCGGTGCTTGCGTGGGTCAACGCGCGCTCGAACAGGGTCAGATCATTCGCCGAATGCCCGAGTCGCTTTCTGACAAAGTCCGCGGCTTCATTTGCCATTGCGGCTTTCCGAATAACCGTTGCCGATCCGGTCGCCGCGCAACGCAGCGAACCAGGTCCATGGTTTGACCCATGAAGCGCTTCCATCGGTCGACCAGAACGTCACCATCGCTCGGCCAACGATATTCTCCACAGGGACCATGCCGATCCCCCCTTCCGCTGCCGAAAAGCGGCTGTCGAGGCTGTCGTCGCGATTATCGCCCATCAGGAAGACGTGATCCCGGGGGACCCTCACCGCGGGGAAATCGTCGGCAGGTCCGCCGTCGACCTGGTTCAGGATCGTGTAGCTGGGACCGCCCGGCAAAGTTTCTCGAAACGCCGAATAGAGACAAAGCTGCCGGTCCCCGGAGGCAGCAATGGTCGGAGCGGCGCCGGGTGCGACCTTGCACGGGCTGTTTTCGCTGATGGCGATTTTAAGTGGTGGAAGGGTATCGCGCTTCACCAACTGACCGTTGAGGATCAAATAGCCGCCGCGGACCTCGATCGTATCGCCCGGAAGCCCGATTACGCGCTTGATGAGGTCCGAATCTTCGGCGGGATGCCGGAACACGACTACGTCGCCGCGCTTCGGCAGGCCGCTGAAAATTCGCCCTTCGAACGACGGGATTTGTAGCGGAAAGCTGTAGCGGGAATAGCCGTAAGGCCATTTCGCCACAGCGAGATAATCGCCGACGTAGAGCGTTGGCAGCATCGAACCCGACGGGATGTTGAACGGCGCGAAGATGAAACTTCTTAGCGCCCACGCCAGCACGACCAAGCCGAGGATGAAGCGAGCGAGGCTCCAGCGCTCCGCGCGCTTCTTCGATCGATCCGCTTCGGCTTCGGCAAGATTCGTTGGGGAAGATGGCATGGCGGCCGCTTGTTTCCGTCCCATGCGGTGAGGTCAAGCCGGGGTAGCAATTGGCAAGGGCTCCTCTATGTGCTTCCCCATGGCCGCCAGGAAGCCGCAGTCCGGAATGCGACGTCTCGACGAGCTGTTCGCCGCGGAGCCCGACCGCCTCAGCCGGCTGAGCCTCGAGGTTGCGGGGCTCTACTTCGACTGGTCGAAGACACATCTCGATCAACCGGTGATCGAGCACTCCCTTCAACGTTCCGAGCAAATGGGCTTCGCTGCCGCGCGTGATGCCCTGTTTGCCGGAGACATCGTAAATCCGAGCGAAGGGCGGGCCGCGACGCACGTTGCCGAGCGAGGAAGTGGGGCGCCCGGAGACGTCGACCTCGCGACCGCGCGCCGGCAGCGCATGCGCGCCCTGGTGGACGCGATCGAGGCGGGAGCGTTCGGCGATGTCACCGGCATTCTGCACATCGGGATCGGCGGATCCCTCCTCGGACCCGCGCTGCTCGTCGATGCGCTCGGCCGCCGGCGCTCGAAGCTGGAGGTTCGCTTTCTGTCGAACATCGACGGCGAGGCCTTTGACTATGCAGTAAAGCCACTCGATGCCGCGACGACGCTGGTCGTGGTCGTCTCCAAGACGTTCACGACGCGCGAATCCCTGGCGAACATGGACGCGGCGCTTGACTGGCTTCGGGGACAGGGCGTCGCCGATCCGGCCAGCCGGCTCATTGCGGTCACCGCGTCGCCTGAGGCTGCGCTCGAGGCCGGGATCGACGAAACGCGGATTCTCCAGTTCGGCGAGGGGGTTGGCGGCCGCTATTCGCTCTGGAGTTCGGTCGGCATTTCCGCCGCCCTGGCGCTCGGCTGGGACGCGTTCGAGGAGCTGCTGGAGGGCGCGGCCGAGATGGATCGGCATTTCCGCTTCACCGAAGGCGCAGCGAACCTGCCGCTGCTCGCGGCGTTCGCCGACCGCTTTTACGTCGAAGAGGCGGGCTGCCAGACGCGCGGAGTCTTCGCTTACGACGAGCGGCTTCGGCTTTTGCCTTTTTACCTCCAGCAACTCGAGATGGAATCGAACGGCAAGTCGGTGACGATCGGCGGCGAGCCGGCCGAGCATCCGACTGCGCCGGTGACATGGGGCGGCACTGGCACCGACGCCCAACACGCGGTTTTTCAGCTCTTGCACCAGGGCACAGTCGCCGTACCGGTCGAGTTCGTCGCGGTCCGCGAGGCCGACGACGCGCAGGACCCGGACCATCATCGCCAGTTGCTGCTCAACGCCTTCGCGCAGGGGGCTGCCTTGATGCAGGGACGCGCGAGCGACGATCCGCAGCGCGCTTATGCCGGAAATCGCCCAAGCGCTACGATCCTGCTCGACCGTCTCGACGCGCGGACGCTCGGTGCGCTTATCGCCTTCTACGAACACCGCACGTTCGCAAACGCGGTTTTGCTCGGGATCAATCCGTTCGATCAGTTCGGGGTTGAGCTCGGCAAGCAGATCGCGCGCCAGCTGTCGGACGGTGCCGACGAACAAAGCCTCGATCCGTCAACTCGCGCTCTGATCGCGCGCGCGGGGATCTGAAGCGAGCATTGGAACCATGAATAGAAGTGATTGGAGCGCCGCCGACGATTTGGGCACTGCGGCATCCGGAGGATTGAACGATGGCCGACTTTGACCTGTTCGTGATCGGCGCCGGATCCGGAGGCGTGCGCGCGGCGCGCGTTGCCGCCGCTTATGGAGCGCGCGTTGCAATCGCTGAAGAGCACAAGGTTGGCGGCACCTGCGTCATTCGCGGCTGCGTGCCGAAGAAGCTGCTCGTTTACGGCGCGCATTTCGCCGAGGATATCGACGATGCGGCGATGTTCGGTTGGGACATTCCCCAAAAGAGGTTCGACTGGCCGACCCTGCGCGACAACGTGCTCGCGGAAGTCGGACGTCTGGAAGGCGCGTATACCGACACGCTCACCAACCATAATGTCGAGATCTTCCACGAGCGCGCTATCCTGACGGGCGCCAATTCGATCAAGCTGGCGAGCGGTCGGGAGGTCACGGCCGATAAGATCCTGATCGCGACCGGCGCGCGCCCCGCAATGCCGAAGCTCGACGGCATCGAGCATGCGATCAGCTCGAACGAGGTGTTCCACCTCCCCGAACTGCCGAAGCGGATCATGATCGCGGGCGGCGGCTACATCGCCAACGAATTCGCAGGCATTTTCCACGAGTTCGGAACGCACGTGACATTGGTCAACCGAACCGACGTCATTCTTCGCCAGTACGACCAGCAGCTCGTCGACCGCCTTCTGCAGATTTCGCTTCGCAAGGGAATCGATTTCAAATTCAACGCCACCATTGATCGGATCGAGCGGGGCGACGACGGAACGCTGCGCATCGCGATGACCGGTTGCGACGATATCGAGGCCGACCAGCTTTTGTTCGCCACGGGGCGCCAGCCGAATACGGAAGGTCTCGGCCTCGATGAGGCCGGCGTGGAAATCGGCGAGAAGGGCCAGATCAAGGTCGATGCTGATAATCGCTCGAACGTCCCTTCAATCTTCGCAGTTGGCGACGTCACGGACCGGGTGCAGCTTACTCCCGTCGCCATCCGCGAGGGGCAGGCGTTCGCCGACACTTTCTTCGGCAACCAGCCGCATCAGGTTGACTATGGCTGCATTCCGTCGGCGGTGTTCAGTCATCCGCCGCTCGCGGGGGTCGGCATGACCGAGGGCCAGGCGCGCAACAAACTCGGGTCGGTCAAGGTCTTCACCTCCGACTTCCGGGCGATGAAGAATGTGCTGGCGGGCCGCAACGAGCGCTCGCTCTATAAGCTGGTCGTCGATGGTGCGACCGAACAGATCGTGGGAATCCATATGATCGGCCCGGATGCTCCGGAGATCCTCCAGGCGGCGGCCATCGCGGTCAAAGCCAGGCTGAAAAAGTCGGACTTCGACGCGACCGTGGCGCTTCACCCGACCATGTCAGAAGAACTGGTGTTGATGCGGTAGGTGCTTCGACACGGCATTTCGACTTCGCTCGATGCCTACTCAGCATGAGCGGGTTTCTTTATCCGCTCATCCTGAGTAGCGGCTGAGCCTGTCGAAGCCGCGTATCGAAGGACGGGGGTTACTTGCACGACGCAATCATCATCGGCGCGGGCCACAATGGCCTGACCTGCGCTTATTATCTCGCCAGGAAGGGCCTCAAGGTCGCTGTCCTGGAAGCGGCCGGCAATGTCGGCGGCGCGGCGGTGACCGACGAATTCCTCCCAGGCTTCCGAAATTCCGCGGCCAGCTACACGGTCAGCCTGCTCCAACCCAAGGTGATCCGCGACATGCAGCTCGAGCGGCACGGGCTGAAGGTCGTGCTGAGGAAGATCGACAATTTCCTCCCCGGCGACGGCGATTATTTGCTGGCCGGCCGCAATGGGCTGACTCGCAAGGAGATTGCCCGGCATGTGAAGGCGGATGGGCCGGCATACGACCGTTACGTCGCCGAGCTCGAAACGGTCGTCCGGCTCTTGAAAAAATGGCTGCTTCGAGCGCCTCCCAACGTCGGCGCTACGGTCAGCGCCATCCCGAAGATCCTGAGCCTCGGCAAGGATATGGCCGGACTCTCGCTCGCTGAAACGCGGATCGTCCACGATTTCGCGGTCAGGAGCGCAGCCGAAATCCTCGACCGCCATTTCGAAGGCGACCTGGCGAAAGCGCTCTTCGGCTTCGACGGGGTGGTCGGCAATTTCGCGTCGCCGCAATCAGCCGGCACGGCCTATGTGCTTCTCCACCATCTATTCGGCGAGGCTGCCGGAGTGCCAGGCGCCTGGGGCCATGCGATTGGCGGGATGGGCTCGATCACCCAGGCCATGGCGCGGGCTTGTCGCGAGGCGGGGGTCGACATCCTGCTCAACATGCCGGTCGAAGAAGTGATTTGCGCGAACGACCGCGCCGGCGGCGTCGTGGCGGGCGGCAAGTCGTGGGCTGCCCGCCAGGTCATCGCCGGAGTGAATCCGAAATTGCTGTTCGACCGGCTGCTTCCGAAGGCCAGCGTCGATTCGGACGTCGCGAACCGGATGCATGGCTGGAAATGCGAAAGCGCAACCTTCCGGATGAACGTCGCTCTCTCGGAGCTTCCCAAATTCACCGTGCTTCCGAAGAAGGGCGATCACTTAACGGCGGGGATCATCATGGCTCCCAGCCTCGATTACATGCACCGCGCCTGGCTCGACGCGCAGCTAAATGGCTGGTCGACCAAACCGGTCATCGAGATGCTCATCCCATCGACGCTCGATTCCACGCTCGCGCCCAAGGGCAAGCACGTCGCGTCACTGTTCTGCCAGCATTTCCGTTATGATCTCGGGCCGGGACGCAGCTGGGATGACGAGCGCGAAAAGGCCGGCGACGCGATCATCGCGACGGTCGATGCTCACGCACCCGGCTTCGCCAAGTCCGTGATCGGCCGCCAAATCCATTCCCCGCTCGATCTCGAGCGCCGCTTCGGCCTAATCGGCGGTGACATCTTCCACGGGAAGATGAGCCTCGATCAATTGTTCAGCGCACGTCCAATGATCGGAGCAGCGGATTATCGGATGCCGCTGCGTGGGCTTTATCTTTGCGGTTCGGGCGCTCATCCGGGCGGAGGAGTCACCGGGGCACCCGGGCACAACGCCGCCCAGGCCGTCCTTGCCGACCGGCACTTCTGGAGCAGGCGAGGTTGAAGCCGCTCGACGGGATCAAGGTTCTCGACCTATCCCGGGTCCTCGCTGGACCTTGGTGCACGCAATTGCTCGCCGATCTCGGCGCCGAGGTGATCAAGATCGAGCGGCCGGGAACCGGCGACGATACGCGCCACTGGGGACCGCCTTGGCATGGCGAGGGAGACCGCAAGGTCGCCGCTTACTTCCTGAGTTGCAACCGCGGGAAGAAGTCCGCCGCGATCGATTTTGCACGGCCGGAGGGTGCGGAATTGGTCCGCAGGCTTGCCGAACAAGCGGATGTCGTCGTCGAGAATTTCAAGGTCGGTGGTCTCGCCAAGTTCGGGCTCGACGCCAAGACGCTGCGGGCCGCCAGTCCCCGCCTGATCTACGCCTCCATCACCGGCTTCGGACAGGACGGGCCGTACGCCGATCGCGCCGGATATGACTTCATCATCCAGGGGATGGGCGGAATGATGAGCGTCACTGGCCTGCCCGATGGAGAACCGGGCGGCGGTCCGATGCGCGCCGGCGTCGCAATCGCCGACCTATTCACCGGCATGTACAGCTGTTGTGCAATCCTCGCGTCGCTCTATGCGCGCGAGCGGACGGGGGAGGGGGCCACCACCGATATGGCCCTCTTCGACACGCAGCTTGCCGTAATGGCCAACCAGGCGTCGAACGCGCTCATTTCCGGCCAGGACCCGCCGCGGCAAGGCAATACCCACCCCAATATCGTTCCGTACCAGCCGTTCGAAGCGGCGGATCAGCCGATCATCATCGCGGTCGGCAACGAGCGTCAGTTCGGGAGACTTGCTGAGATCTGCGGCCACCCGGAGTGGGTGAAGGATGAGCGTTTCGCCTCCAACGGGTCCCGCGTCGCCAACCGGTCGGAGATGGTTGGTCTGGTGGGGAACGTGATCCGCCAAAAGCCGGCCGCCGAATGGCTCGAACACCTCGAAGCCGCGGGGATTCCCGCTGGCCCCATCAATACGATCACGCAGGCCTTGGCCGACGTCCAGGCGCAGCACCGGCAGATGGTGCGCACGATCGCCGGAACGCCGTTGGTCGGATCGCCGGTGCGCCTCGATGGCCAACGGGCCGATTCCGAGCTTCAGCCACCGGCGCTGGGCGAGCATACGACTGACGTTCTCGCGGGCCTTGCCGACGCTGAAGAACTGGGCCGCTTGAGAGCCTCAGGAGTGATCGGCTGAGGAGTCTATCGGCTCCTTGCCGTAGCGCGATTCGATAAAGCGGCCCTGCGTTTCGAATGCCGCGAGGTCGGCGCGGGCAAGGTTCTCCGAAATATCCCCGAGGGCCGCTCGGCTCGCCGCCAGGGCCTCCACGAGCCGCTCGTCTGCGTTCTTGCCTTCGCCGTCGGGCTCGCCGCGGAAGGCAACAGGAACGTGCGCGTAGCGGTCGATCAGGCCGGGAAGATGGATCGACATCAGCCGACGCGCATCCTGCGCATTGGGATCGTACGTATCGACGCGCTCGAGAGTCTGTTTGAGCGACGGCAGGACCGAGCTGAGCGCATCCACCTCGGCCTGTGCGGGCGCCGGCAACATCACACGCGCGCGATAGAGGTACGAATCGAAACGCTGGACCATCTCGCCGTTAGGGAGGTCCGTGGTCGGTGCCTCGGCGCGGCGCTCCGCGGAGGGCATGATGGCGAGCGCTCCGACGATCCCGACTGCGAGACCCACGGCGGCCAGGAATCCGAACATTCCGATCCCCGTCGGAAGGATGAGACCGATGACGATAGTCGCGATGCTGATCAGGCCGACGGCAATCGCGATCTGGGCGGCCCGGCGTTTCAGGTCCGCGTTCAGCCGCTGGCGCTCGCGCTGAGCCGCGGCGCGAACGGCTCCGCTCCGCTCATCCGCGCGCCGCATGACCTGGTCGGCGCGATCGATCGAACGATCCACCTTCTGGCTTGTCCGCTCGGCCTGGGCGAAGCTTTCGTTCGCTCGTTCGAAGATCCGGCCGAGCTCGTTTGCGTTCATGGGTTCAAGGTCTTGTTTCGATCGGGATCAAGGGCGAGGCAGCCTCGAGCTTCGCCTGGTTCACGCCTTCGGCGCGAGCGATATAGCCCTTCGACTTCTCTACTTCCTTGCCCAGCGTTTCGACCGTCTGCTTCATGTTGCCGAGCGCCTGGAGCTTGAACTGGTCGATCTGGTCCATCGTGTCATAGATGTTCTGGAACGCCCGCTGCAAAGTTTCGAGCGGGATCGTCGAACTCGCCGCCTGCTCGTGAATCGCGCCGGTTTGCGTGCGCAGCATCTCGCCCGTCGAATCGATCATGTTGGAGGTGGTCGTGTTGAGCGCGGTGATCTGCTCGAGCACCAGCTTCTGGCTGCTCATCGCCTGCGCGACGGTGACCGCGGTGCGGAGTGCTGACACAGTCGTCGTCGAGGCGCGGTCGACACCTTTGACCAGCTCGACATTGTTCTTCTTGACGAGGTCGAGCGCCAGATAGCCCTGGACCGTCACCGCCATCTGCGTGAGCAGGTCGGTCGTCCGCTGGCGAGTGTAGAACAGCGCCGTCTCGCGGATCGCCTTGGCCTTGGCCGGATCGGTCGCGTCGAGCTCATTGGCCCTGTCCTCGAGCTTCTGGTCCAGCGTCTTGGAGATGTGGACCATCTGTTCGAGCTTGTGCATCGTCTTCCAGAGGTTCGCGCGCTCGGTGTCGATCGCCGCATTGTCCATCAGCAGCTCGTCCTTGCCGTTGGCGAGGCTGCCGAGAATCTTGGAAATATGCGTCTGCGAGCTGCGGTACTTGTCGAAATAGCGGTCGATCCGGTTCCCAAAGGGGATGATGCCGAGGATCTTGCGGGTTTTGGTCGCTTCTTTGGGATCCAGGGCTTCGACCGTGCGGCGGAGCTCGGTCAAGTCGGCGCCGATTCCCGTGTCCTTGTCGATCGCCTTCACCGGCCGGTCGAGGAACCGGTTCGAAGCGCCGGCGGCCTCCGCGATCTCCTTGCGGCCCATCGCGGTCAGCTGGTCGACCTTCTTGCCGAATTCCGGGCTGTTGGAATCGAGGGCGGCAAGCTCGTCCACGAACTGCGCGACTCTCTTGTCGAGCTCTGTGGTCTCTTCGGTCTTCAGCGGCACCAGGCCCGACGCTTCCGCTACCGGAACGGGCTGAAGCGCGTCCGGCGGATCCAGTTTGAGCTTGGTCGCAGTTTTGGTCTCGGTGGCCGGTTCGGTCGCCATGAGCGTGTCCTTTCATCGCCTCCGTGAGCGGCTGATCAACCCGTGAACGGCTGGGCAGCCAGGCGCAAGAGGCCTTTTGGCTGTATTATAGGTGTAAGACACAAGAGTGCAAGGCGGAGACGGACGGCCAATCGTGAACAGCGGTTAACCACAGCCCTCAACGCTTCCCTCACCGTGAACCCGCTAGAGCGCCACATATGCGCGACTTTTGGCTGGGGGCCGCCCGATGATTTCATTCTTCCGGAAGCTATGGCGCGACAAGCGCGGCAACGCGCTGGTCGTCGCGGCAGCAGCCTTGCCCTTGGTGCTCGGGTCCGCCGGTCTCGCCAGCGACACGATCGAGTGGGCCCTGTGGAAGCGGCAGCTCCAGCGCGCGGCGGACTCGGGGGCGATTGCCGGCGTCTATGCAATTGTTGAAGATGAAGGCGCGCGGACCAACGTTTCAAGCGCCGTCGACCGCGACCTCAGCTACAACAGCCATATCGCTTACACGACGACGAAGACCGTCGGGCAACCGACGACCGGCTCTTATGCGTCGGATCCATATGCGGTGAAGGTGCAGCTCTCCGTTCAGAAGAAGCTGAGCTTCTCCGGCATGTTCATGAGCTTCGTTCCGACGATCACCGCGAGCGGCACCGCGACCGTCGCGCCGTCGGGCAAATATTGCGTCATCAGCCTCGAAGAGACGGCGGTTACAGGGATCACGGCGACCGGTAATGCCAGCGTCAATCTCGGCTGCGGGATGATCACCAATTCGACATCGCTGACGGCGGCCGTGGCGACCGGATCGACCTCCGTTACGGCAAGCCCGATCGCAGCGGTCGGCGGAATTTCCGCAAGCAACAATTGGGGCACGGGGACAGTGCTTCAGCCGTTCACGCTGGCTGAGATCGATCCGTTCGCGAGCGTGCCCGCGCCGACCTTCCCGACGGCGCAATGTCCTAACCTCAACGTCAACGCCAATGCGACCAAGACGACGTGGAATGCGTCGGACTATAAGACGACGCCGGACGGCTATCTGTGCTTCGGCAATATGACGCTCAACGGCAACGTCACCCTGCCGTCGAACAGCGTGATCGTCCTCGACGCGGGATCCTTGTCGATCGGAGCGCAGGCGAACGTCAGCTGTTCCAACTGCACGTTCGTCCTGTCCAGCCGGACGGCCGCCACCAATCCGAACTCCATCGGAAACGTCAATATGAATGGCGGCGCCACGATCAATCTGACCGCTTCGAACACGGGTACCTATTCGGGTTTGATCATCTATCAAGATCGCCGGGCGCACAACGACACCAGCGCCAATTACCAGAACACGCTCAACGGTAATTCGAGCTCGGTCTTCCAGGGAGGGTTCTACTTCCCGAACCAACAGATGACCTTCAACGGCACGACAGGAATGCAGACGAACTGTCTCCAGCTCGTCGCCCGCACCGTGGTCTATTCGGGCAACATGACGATCAACAACACTTGCCCGGCCAACTCCGGCGCGCATGCCTTCGACGGCAAGAAAGTGAGGCTGGTCGAATGATCCGGCAATTCCAATCGCTCGCTCGTGACGAGGGCGGCGCATCGATCATTGAGATGGGACTGATGCTGCCTGTGCTTGCATCGCTGCTGATCGGGTTCGTCGATATCAGCCGCGCTTACTCGGCCAAGCTCCAGCTCGAGCAGTCCGCGTACCGCGCGATTGAGAAAATCCAGCAATACAATTCGGTCGACAGCACCTACACGACCCTCAAGACGGAGGCGGTCACCGCTGCCCAAGCCGCCGGCTTCACGTCCGTCACCGATAGCGACGTGACGATCGATTACTGGCTCGAATGCAATGGCGCCCGCCAGGCCGATTACACCGCCTCGTGCACGTCGGGACAAACTTACGCGCGCTGGGTGACGATCGACATTGCGGGCACCTTCACTCCGATGTTCAGCTCGAACAGGTGGCCGGGATCGAACAGCAACGGGACCTACACTTTGCACGGCAAGGCCGGATTGAGGACGCAATGAGCCCGCTGAAACTCCTCCGTCGCAACGAGGAGGGCGCTGCCGCGATCGAAATGGCGATCGCGCTGCCGGTGCTGCTCGTCATGATTTACGGGATCTTCCAGGTCGGGCTGGTTTTCCAGGCGAATGCCGGCATGCAGCACGCGCTGGGCGAAGGCGCGCGCTACGCCACGCTGTGCATCCCGACGTCCACGGGCTGCAACTCGCCTAGCGACAGCGATGTAGTCACCAGGATGAGCAGCAAGGTGTTCGGGATGAACATCGGGACCTTCGGCACGCCTACCGTGACCACGCCGGCAACCACCTCTTGCACACACTGCAAGGACCTCTCGGTCACTTATACGGTGACCCCGAACTATCTGTTCTTCAATGGCCCGGCGATCAGCCTGACGCGAACCAAACGAGTCTATCTCGCTTATTGAGGCGACTGCGCAGGTTTCCGTTTCTCGAAAAAGGCCGTGATCGCGTCCTTGACCTCTTGAGAGGCGAGGCGTTCGGCGAATTCAGCGCTTTCCAGCCGCATCCGCTCCAGCGTTTCCTCGCGCGACCCATGACGAAGCAAATGCTGCGTCCGCCTCAACGCCTCCGCGGGCTTGACGAGCAGCGCGGCCACGATCCGCGCCATGGCCTCGTCCTGGCCACCGGCAGGGACGACGTGGCTGACGAGCCCGATCTCTAGCGCCTCTTCCGCCCCGAAAGATTCGGCAAGCAGCAAGAAGCGGGCCGCCCGACGGCGTCCGGCGAGGCGCGGGAACAGCATCGAGCTCGCCGCTTCCGGAACCAGGCCGAGATCCACGAAGGGCATTGAGAATTTCGCCGTCTCGTCCGCGACGACCAGGTCGCAGTGGAGCAGCAGGGTCGTCCCGATACCGACGCAATTGCCATGGACCGCGGCGACGATTGGGGTTTCGCATTCCGCGACGGCTCGCAGCAGCCGCCAAACGGGGATCTCCTCATCGCCGCGCGGGAGGGCTTTCAGGAAATCCGCGAGGTCGTTGCCGGCGGCGAAGTCCGGGCCTTCGCCGCGCGCCGTGATGACCCGGATCGACGGGTCACCCGCGGCGCGCTCGATCGCATCGGCCAATGCGGCATACATTGCGACGGTGATGGCATTGCGGCGCTCGGGCCGATTGAGCGTGATCGCGAGGATCGGTCCGTCGCGCTCGACGCGAACATGCTCGCTCATGAAACTCTCCCGAATCGAGTGACGGCTGCTGCGCTCGCCGCTATCGAGGAGTCCTTACAGAGACGAGGATGATCAATGAAGTTCTTCGCCGACACCGCCGAGATCGCTGAAATTCGCGAGCTTGCCGAGACCGGGCTACTCGACGGAGTCACGACTAACCCATCGCTCGTCCATAAGGCCGGTCGCGATTTCCTCGAGGTCGTCCGCGAAATCTGCGGAGTGGTCAGCGGCCCCGTTTCCGCCGAGGTGGTCGCGCTCGACTATGAAGGCATGATGCGCGAGGCCGAAGTCCTTCGGAAGATCGCCAAGAATATCGCCATCAAGGTGCCCCTCACTCCGGCCGGACTCAAAGCCTGCAAGGCGCTGACGGGCGACGGGTCGATGGTCAACGTGACGCTTTGCTTCTCGGCCGCGCAAGCGCTTCTGGCGGCAAAGGCCGGGGCGAGCTTCATTTCGCCCTTCATCGGCCGGCTCGACGACGTCGGGACCGATGGCATGAACCTCATCGCCGATATTCGCCTGATTTATGACAATTACGACTTCGCGACCGAAATCCTGGCGGCCAGCATCCGGCATCCGATGCATGTCGTCGAGGCGGCGAAAATGGGTGCCGACGTGATGACCGCGCCGCCGAAGATCATCTGGCAATTGTTCAAGCACCCGCTGACCGACGTTGGGCTCGAAAACTTCCTCGCCGACTGGCAGAAAACCGGCCAACAGATCAGCTGAATTTACGGATTCCGCCATATTCGAGGTTAACAAGCGTCAACCTTCACGCGTAACTCTTTCCTAAGTCTACCTCCTTAAATTTTTGCAATCCTGCAGTGGACAGCAGGTTGGGGCTCTGAGCCCTTTGGAACCAAGGAGCTAGACCATGAGCAAGTTTCTGAAGCTGATTAAAAACAGCAAGGGCGCGACCGCCATTGAATACGGTCTGATCGCGGCCCTGATCGCCGTTGCTGCCATCACCGCGATGCAGAGCATCGGCACGAAGCTCGGAACGACGTTCAACAACGTTTCGAACAAGCTCTAAGCATTCGTCGCGTAAGAGCATGGGGGCGGCGGTGCCGAAAGGCGCCGCCGCTTTCTTTTTGGCCTGTTCCTCGGCTCAACAGCCGTTGAGTAGGAAATTAACCGCTGCGGGCGTATCCTGCGCCGCTATGGCTACGGTCATTCCCTTCGAGGAACGAGCGGTCGCGCATCTGCGTGAGCGCCTGGGCGCCGCCGAGGAGGCCAACCAGGACCTGATCGCCTTCGCCCGCGGACATTCCGGCGCGGTCGCTTCGATTCATTCGGCGGTGCTCGCAGCCATGGAGGCGGACGGCGTAGATGCCCTGCTCCACGTCGTGACGCAGGAATGGCCCCTAATCCTCGGGATCGACGCGGTCGCCTTGGCCCTCATCATCGGGGACAAGGGTTTTCGGGCCGACGGCAACGGCGTCCAAATCGTGGAGCCGCGACTGCTGGAGCGCGAGGTGCGCAAGGTTGCCGGGGTCCAAATGCGGACGGTCCCGCGCGGACATCCCTTGTTCGGCCCAGCCTGCGACTTGATTCGCGCCGAGGCGTTGGTTCGGATCGATTGCGAACCGCCCCTCCCGTCAGGACTCCTGGCCATCGGCCAGCGGGCCGAACTCAATCTCGACGCTCGCCACGGATCGGAATTGCTGCTGTTCCTAGGGCGGAGTCTTGCGGCTATCATCCGCCGGTGGCTGATCGAACCGAAGCTGACTTAGTCCACCCTGCGGCCGCCCTCGCAGCACGCTGGGCCGGCCATTTGCAGCATGATCGCAGACGCTCTCCGCACACAGTCCGCGCCTATGTGGCGACCGCGCATCGTTTCATCGAATTTCTCGGGCGCTATCGCGGAGAAACGATCGGCCCCGGCGCGCTTCTCGGATTGACCGCCCCTGACCTTCGAGCCTTCCTCGCTCAACGCCGCGCCGAGGGTCTCGGCGCTTCGTCAGCCGCGCGCGAGCTGTCGGGCGTGCGCGCTTTCCTCAAATATGCCGCGGAGCAGGCGGGTGCGCCAGCGCAGCTGCCGCGGACCAGGGCACCGAAACGGCCACGGACTCTTCCGCGCCCGGCCGCTCCCGACGAGGCGATGGGCCTCGCGGAGGATGCAGCGGGCGCAGCGAGCGCGCCATGGATCGGCGCGCGGGATCTTGCCGTACTTCTGTTGCTCTACGGCGCCGGGCTGCGTGTTGCCGAAGCGCTGTCTCTTACCGCGAGCGTACTTCCCATAGGATCCACGCTTCGAGTCACCGGAAAGCGTTCGAAGACGCGCATCGTCCCGATCGTTCCGGCCATCCGGGAAGCGATCGAGGATTATCTGCGCCAATGCCCGTTCAGGATCGCCGGCGAGGCGCCATTATTTCTGGGTGCGCGCGGCGGTCCCTTGAATGCCGATCTCGTTCGCCGCTCGGTAGCAAGCGCTCGCCGCCGCCTGGGCCTCCCGGATACTTTGACGCCGCACGCGCTTCGCCACAGCTTCGCGACTCATTTGCTGGCGAGGGGAGCAGATTTGCGCGCTCTGCAGGAATTGCTCGGCCACGCGAGCCTCTCCTCGACCCAAATCTATACGGCGGTGGACGCGGCACGCCTGCTCGACGTTTATCGCCACGCCCACCCCCGAGCTTGAACTCAACGCAATAACTTTGCCGCGGCGAGTCTGGCTAGTGGGGAGGCCTGCTCGCCGCGACCCGTTCGGGCTAGGAGGGTCTCGGTAAACGAGCCGCTAAATAACCGTTTTGGATGAATGATTTGAAGAGCGACGCTTTGATTTGATTGGAACGGCGTAGCCAAATTGGATTATTCTAACCGCCAGTGGGGAGTCGGCGCTCGATCGCATCCCAGATCAGCGCCGCGGAATCGGTCCCGTTAAACTTGTCGACCGCCACGATTCCGGTGGGCGAAGTGACATTGATCTCCGTAAGCCAGCGGCCGCCGATCACGTCGATACCGACGAAGAGCAGACCGCGGCGCTTCAGGTCGGGTCCGAGGGAGTCGCAGATTTCACGCTCGGCGTCGGTCAGCTCGGCGGCTTCGGCGGTTCCACCCAGCGCGAGATTCGATCGAATATCCCCGGCTGCGGGGACCCGATTCACGGCTCCCGCGAACTCACCGTCGATCAGAATGATCCGCTTGTCGCCCTTCGTAACGTCCGGGACGAATGCCTGGAGGACATGCGGTTCTCGATAGGTCGCGTTGAAAAGCTCCATCAAGGCCGACAGGTTGGCGCCGTCTCCAGATATCTTGAACACGGCCTTTCCGGCGTTCCCGTGGAGCGGCTTCAGGACGACGTCGCCATGTTCCGCAAGGAATTTCCGAGCGGCGCCGAGCGATCTCGTCACCATCGTCGGAGGCATGAAGCGAGCGAAATCGAGGACCCATACCTTCTCCGGCGCATTCCGGACGGCCGCAGGGTCGTTGACCACCAAGGTTTCACCCTGGATCCGCTCGAGCAGGTGCGTGGCGGTGATGTAGCCGAGGTCGAACGGCGGGTCTTGGCGCATCAAGACGACATCGACATCGCTTCCGAGGTCGAGAATCAAGAACGAGCCGAGGGTGAAGTGATTACCGGCAACGGCCTGGACGCTGACCTCGTGCGCGCCGGCGTAGAGGCGGCCGTCCTGGTAGGTCAGGTCCTGCGCCAGATAATGGTAGAGCGTGTGGCCGCGCGCCTGTGCGCCGAGCATCAAGGCGAAAGTGGAATCGCCGGCGATATTGATCGTCTCGAGCGGATCCATCTGGACGGCGACGCGGAGCGACATTCTGGCTGTGTCCTTCGATACGCGGCTTCGACGGGCTCAGCCGCTACTCAGGATGAGCGGAACAGACAAATCCGCTCATGCTGAGTAGGCATTGAGCGAAGTCGAAATGCCGTATCGAAGCACGTCTGTCACCCTTGCCAGACGTTGGGCAGGTGCATCGGCCATCGGAACGGAACAATGAAAATCGCATCGATACGCACGTCGTCGACGCTGTCCATGTAGCGCGGCATGAGCTGTTCGGCGGCAACCGCCACCCGGCGAAGGCGCCATTCGTCGAGCGAAAAACCGGCGGAATCGGCATCCGCGCGCGCCTTGACCTCGACGAAAGCGAGCGTGCGGCCGCGCTTCGCGACGATGTCGACCTCGCCGCCGGGCACTCGCGCTCGGCGAGCGAGGATCCGCCAGCCGTGAAGCCGAAGGTACCAGCAGGCTATGGTTTCCGCGCCCCGCCCGCGCTTCTCGGCCTGATGGCGGTTCATTTTCCCGAGAGCTCAAGGGCACGCGCATAAGCGCGCTTGCGCGGGATTTCGAGCCGCTCGGCGACCTCGGCCGCGGCGCGCGACGGAGTCAATCGGCTGAGCGCGTCGCCCAGCGCGACATCGAGCTCGGCGTCGGTCGCAATATGCGCTTCGGGTGGCGGCGCGACCACGATCACGATTTCACCCTTGGGCGGCGCATCGCGGTACTTGCTAGCAAGCTCACCGAGCGTGGCGCTCACACATTCTTCGTGCAGCTTCGTGATTTCGCGGGCGACCGCTGCTCCGCGATCACCGAGTCCTGAGGCGAGCGCGGCAAGGCTCTCCGCAAGGCGCGGTCCCGATTCGTAAAAAATCAGCGTCGCACGGACGCCGGCAACTTCGGCGATGGCATCTGCGCGCGCTTTCGACTTGGTCGGAAGGAAGCCGACGAAGAGAAAGCGATTCGTAGGCATTCCCGATACGGCGAGAGCCGCGATCGCGGCACAAGGGCCGGGTACCGTGACAACCAGGTGACCCGCGTCCCGAGCCGCGCGCACCAGCTTGTAGCCCGGATCGGAGATGAGCGGGGTCCCGGCGTCGCTGACCAGCGCGATCGCTTCCGTGCCCAGCCGAGCTACGATCGTCTCGCGAGCGCGGCCGTCGGCGTGGTCATCATAACGGTTCATGGGAGTCTTCGCGCCGACGTGCGCGAGCAATTTGCCCGTTACTCGAGTGTCTTCCGCAAGAATGCGATCGGCTCGGCGCAAAGTCTCAGCCGCTCGAGAGCTGAGATCGCCCAGATTCCCGATCGGGGTCGCGACGATATAGAGGCCGGGAGCGAGCGTATCAGTCATTGACGCGCACCGATAAGCACTTCCAATCACACAAAAAAGGAGTCATTCTCGGAACCGTTAGTGCCTGGGGAGAGGTACGATGATTGTATTGATCGCCGCATCGGCGATGTTCTTGGCCGAGTCGCAGGCCGCCATTGCCGCGCCGACCAACGCCTATAAAGATTGCCTCAAGCAGGCTAGCACCCAAGCGAAGAAGGACAAGGTCGGAGGCGAGGCCTACGAGGCGTATGCACGCAACGCGTGTGGCGCGCAGATTACGCGCCTGAGGGATTCGCTTATCGCATTCGAGGTCAAGAACGGCACGAAGCGCAAGGACGCGGCCTCGGATGCCGATTTGACCGTCGATGATTATCTCGCGAGCTCGGTCGACAGCTATAAATTCCTCGCTGGGGTAGCCGCTGACAATGCAAAGGCGGAGGCCGACTTCAAGGCGAAGGCGGCAGCGGCAGCTACACCTGCAGCGCAACCAACTCCGGCAGCGGCTCCGAACCCGCCGAAATAGGTTTGGGAAGGGCGATCTCGCCGAGGATCGAATCGAGTAGCAAACGGCCCTTCGAAGTGGCGGCAATGCGGTTTTTGCTGCGCATCAGGTGACCCGAGCCGACGAGCCGGTCGACGCGCTTCCAATCGACGATTGATGATAATCCGAACCGGTCGGCGCTCGATTGCGCATCGATTCCTTCGGCCAGTCGAAGGCCCATGACGAGCGCCTCGTCAGCTGCCTCCGTCGCTGACAATTCCGCCTCTTCGGCAATTCCATTCCCGTTTCGCCGGAGCGCGGAAAGGAAGTTCTCGGGCTTTTTATGCCGCGCGGTCCGCATTCCGAGGCGTCGGCCATGAGCGCCGGGGCCGACCCCTGCATAATCGCCGTAACGCCAATAGGAGAGGTTGTGGCGGCTCTCGTGACCCGGCCGGGCGTGATTGCTGATCTCGTACGCCGGCATCCCCGCCTCCGACGTCATCGCGTCGGTCAGCTCGTAAAGCGCCGCAGCGCGGTCCGGGTCGAGGGGCTCAAAGTCGTGCCGGCTGATCATGCTGGCGAAGCGCGTGCCGGACTCGATGGTGAGCTGGTAGAGCGACAAATGACGCGTCCCGAGCGAGAGCGCCTGGGCAAGCGTCGCGGACCAGCTGTCCGGCGTGTCGCCCGGCAATGCGTAAATCAGGTCGAAGCTGACCCGTCTGAATTTTCGCTGTGCGATCTCGAGCGCCCTGAACCCCTCGCGAGCCGAATGCGCCCGGCCGAGGAATTCGAGGGCCTGGTCATCGAAACTTTGCAATCCGAGCGACAGTCGATTGACCCCGGCAGCCGCTAGATCGGCGAAGCGCGCGGCCTCGACCGAGTTCGGGTTCGCCTCGAGCGTGATCTCGATGTCCGTCGACGCGTTCCAGTGGGTCGTCGCGGCGTCGATCACCGAGTCGACCATGGCGGGCTCCATGAGGGACGGCGTGCCTCCGCCGAAAAAGACCGAGGTCAGAGTGCGGCCCGGCAGCAGGCTCGCCTCGTGAGCCAGGTCGGCGAGGAGCGCGTCGCGCCACGCTTCGTGGTCGATATGCGCCCTGACGTGACTGTTGAAGTCGCAATATGGGCATTTGCTGACGCAGAACGGCCAATGGACGTAAAGCGCGAGCGGCTCGCCGGTCATTCGCCGAGCGCCGCCACGAACTTGCGGAAGGCGTCCGCGCGATGGCTCATCTTGTGCTTCGCCAGCGGTTCCATCTCGCCGAAGGTCGTCTCATGACCGACCGGAACGAACATCGGATCGTAACCGAAGCCGCGTTCTCCGCGTGGCGGCCAGACGAGCGTTCCGTCAACCCGGCCGTCGAATGTTTCGACCTGGCCGTCGTTGGGCCAGGCGATCGCCAGTGAGCAGGCGAAATGCGCCGCCGGGGCAGCGTCCGGCTCGGTCGCTTCGACTTCGCGCCAGACCTTCTCCATGGCGCGCATCCAGTCGCGGTTGCCGTCTTCGTCCTCCGCCCAGCGCGCCGAGAAAATTCCGGGGCGGCCATGAAGTGCGTCGACGCAAAGCCCGCTATCGTCGGCGAGCGCCGGGAGGCCGCTGAGGTCGGCGGCTTCGCGCGCCTTCAGATCGGCATTGTCGGCGAAGGTATTTCCGATCTCTTCGGGTTCCGGCAGATCCAACTCGGCGGCGCCCACGCAGGCAATTCCGAGCGGCGCAACCAGGTCGGCGATTTCGCGGAGCTTGCCCGGATTGTGGGTCGCGATGACCAGCTTGCCCCCGATGTCCCTCATCGGCCTGTCGCCGTGAGCTGCGCCGCGAAGATTTCGTCGCAGCCGATCCGGGCGAGGCGAAGCAGCCGAAGAAGCCCTTCCTCGTCATAGCATTCGCCCTCGGCCGTCACTTGCGCTTCGACGATCGCGCCTTCCGCCGTGAGGACGAAGTTCCCGTCGCAGCCGGCCTTGCTGTCCTCGTCATAGTCGAGATCGAGGACGGCATTGCCGCGGTAGATCCCGCAGCTCACCGCGGCCACTTGGGTGCGGATAGGGTCCTTGGAAATAGCTTTGGATTCCAACAGCTTGTCCACGGCGATCCGGAGGGCTACCCAGCCTCCGGAAATCGACGCCGTCCGTGTTCCGCCGTCAGCCTGGATGACGTCGCAGTCGACGATCACCTGCCGCTCACCAAGCGCCGGGAGGTCCACGACCGCGCGAAGCGACCGGCCGATAAGCCGCTGGATCTCCTGCGTCCGGCCCGACTGCTTGCCCTTCGCCGCCTCGCGATTGCCGCGCGTGTGCGTGGCCCGAGGCAGCATGCCATATTCCGCGGTGACCCAGCCCTGGCCCTTGCCGCGCAGGAAGGGCGGCACCTTGTCCTCGACCGACGCGGTGCAGAGCACCCGTGTGCCGCCGAAGCTGACGAGACACGATCCCTCCGCGTGGCGGGTAAAGCCCGCTTCGAAATTCAATTCACGCATCTGGTCGGGGGTGCGTCCGGATGGGCGCATAGCGGCTGGTCTCCTGATACTGGTGCGGGAGCGTCCCTAGACCGGCGCGCGCGTCAATCCTAGATGCGGCTCATGACCCAGCCGATCGGCGAACTCACCGACCGCATGCGCGATATCTTCGGCCTCGTGGTCGAAGCCTATCTGGACCGGGGTGTTCCGGTCGGATCGAAGACCCTCGTCGGCAGCGTCAACCTGTCGCCCGCCTCGATCCGCGGCGTGATGCAGGACCTCGAAGAACGGGGACTCCTCACTCATCCGCACACGTCAGCGGGCCGGATTCCCACTGAGAGCGGGCTCCGCCTGTTCGTAGACGGCATCATGCAAGCTTCGGCCCCAGACCCGCGCGAGCGCGCGGAGATCGAGCGGCAGATCGTGCGCGACCAGCCAATCGAAGATGCTCTTGCCGCAGCCTCGGCGGCGCTGTCCGGCCTGTCGCACGCCGCCGGTGTGGTGCTCGCACCGAAGCAGGAGATGCGGCTCAAGCAGCTCAATTTCGTGCCCTTGAGCGAAACGCGAGCCCTGGCGGTGCTCGTGGGGATCGACGGCAGCGTCGAAAACCGGGTGGTCTCGCTGGAAGCGGAAACGACGGCTTCCGCCCTCACCGAAGTCAGCAACTTCATCAACGCGCGCCTCGCGGGCCTCACGCTCGCGGAAGCGGAGACACGGCTCCGCGCCGAAATCCGCGACCGCAAGGAAGCGATCGACTCCGCAGCCGCGGAACTCGTCGCCTCCGGTCTCGCGGCCTGGACGCAGGACCATGCTCGGCGTCCAGTGCTGATCGTTCGCGGCCAGGCCAACCTCATCGATGCAACCGCCGCGGAGGACCTCGATCGCGTTCGCCGCCTGCTCGATGAGCTCGAGGAGGCGCAGGAGATCGCCCGTCTGCTCGAGGGCGCGCGCGACGCGCCGGGCTGCCGGATCTTCATCGGCTCGGAGAACCGCATGTTTGCGCTTTCCGGGTCTTCGGTGATCGCGGCGCCCTATCGCGGCAGCCAGGGGCAGGTGGTCGGAGTTGTCGGAGTGATCGGTCCGACTCGGTTGAACTATGCGCGCGTGGTCCCCATGGTGGATTTCACGGCGAAGGCCCTGACGAGATTGATGGCATGATGGACGGCAAAGACGAAGAACAGTTGCACGAAGACGCGGAGGAGCTGCGCAAGGAGACGGCGGAGGACGCGCCCGAGCTTGCCGAGCACGATCGAGTCGCGGAGCTCGAAGAGCAGCTCGAGGAAGCGAAGAGCAAGGCGCTTTACGCCACCGCCGAGATCCAGAACGTCCGGCGCCGGCTCGAGCAGGAGAAGCAGCAGGCCTCGGCCTATGCCCAGGCCGGATTCGCCAAGGACATGCTGGCCATCAAGGACCATCTCGAGCGCGCTCTCGTGGCGGTCACCGATGAGCTTCGCGACGACACGACTGCGAGCCAGTTTCTCGCTGGAATTGAGGCAACTGCGCGTGAGCTGGAGCAGGTGTTCGCGCGTCACGGTGTCAGCCGCATCAAATCTGTCGGCGAGCCGCTCGACCCCCATCGACACCAGGCGATGATGGAAATTCCGACGGACCAGGCGGAGCCCGGGACGATCGTCGAGGAAATGCAGGCGGGTTACATGCTGCGTGACCGGCTGCTGCGGCCCGCGCTCGTCGGAGTAGCGAAGAAGCCGGAGTAAGTTCCTCCCCGAAACGGGGAGGGGGACTATTCACCGAAGAGTGAATGGTGGAGGGGGCGTGGTGCAGGTCTGATCCCCCTCCGTCAGCGCTGCGCGCTCCCACCTCCCCGCGGGCGGGGATTAATGCACCTCGCGGTGGTGCGTTTCACCTTTGGTCGAGAGGCTGAAACGCGGCTCTACTTTGCCTGACCCCATGAGCCGCCGGGCGGCGTAACGGCCCACTTCGGGCCCATGCTTGAAGCCGTGGCCCGAACCGCCGCCGACCAGCAGCACGTTCTTCAATCCGGGATGGAAATCGATCAGGAAGTCGCCGTTCGAGCTGTTCTCATATTGGCAGACCTCCGCGCCGATCAGCTGCGCTCCCCTTAGCGCAGGGAAACGGCGGTCGCGGAACTCGGCGACCTCGGCGAGCGCGGCGGCCGTCGGACGGCGGTCCTGCGTGTCGGGATCGACTTCTACGCCATGCTGGTCGTGCGCGATCTTGGCGCCGCGGCCCTCGAGGTCCGGGAAGCCGTAGAAGATGTCGCCGCCGTTGAAATCCGCCCAGCCCGGCATGGCGCTCGGAAGGAAGCGGCGGTCGCCGGGCGGAATCGCGAAATAAAAGACCTCCTGACGGGTCGGGAGGATTTTCGGGCCAATCACGTCGGGGAAAAGCTTGGGCAGCCATGGGCCGAGCGCGAAGACGAAGCGGTCCGCCTTCAGCATTTCACCGTTCGCGAGCCGGACACCGTCCAGCTGACCGCTCGTCCGATCGCCGGGAGCAAGCGCGGCGCCCTTGGTATAGGTGCCGCCTGCCCGGACGAACCGGTCGACGAGCGTCTGCACCGAGCGTCGGGCCATCAGCGCCCCGAAGCCGGGCTCGTAAAGCCCAACGCGAATTCCGTCGAAATCGATCATCGGGAAGCGCTTCACCATCTCCGGCTGGTTCAGAACTTCGGTGGGGAGGCCGAACTTCTTGTGCGCGGCGATGCTCTCCTGGACGTAGGGCTCCTCGGTTGGGAAGAAGAACAGGATCCCGCACTCATGGAGGATGGGAAGGCCGGAAACCGAGCTCAGCGCCTTCCATTGCGCCAAGGAATCGCGCGCCATCCGCGTATAGATCGCATCCTTGCCGTACGCTGCGCGGGTCAGCCGGGATTCGCCCCCGGACGAAGCGCGGCTGTGCGCAGGGCTTTGCGCGTCGACCAGAACGACGCGATGGCCCTGCTGCTGAAGATGGTGCGCGGTCCAGGCACCGAACACGCCAGCGCCGACGACGATTATGCTTTCAGCGCCTTTCTTGCTCATCGGTCTTGCCATTAGCGGAGAAACGGCAGCGCCGCCCGCCCCGATAAGGAGCGAGCGGCGCGTTACCTTCAATCCTGGCACCAGTCTCCGATCAGTTCCCGCGTTCGCCGCCGGTCGCGGGTGGCGGCGGAGGGGGTGGCGGGGGCGGAGGTGGCGCCGGCGGAGTTGGCTCGACTGCGGCCGGAGCTGGCGGCGGCAGGACCGGAGCCGGAGCCGGCGCGACGTAGCGCGGACCGCCAAACGCCCAGCGCGCGGTCAGGCCGATCGTCCGCGGCTGGCCGATATTGTAACCGTACCGGGCTCGCAGGCCCCGCTCGCGGTCGAGCGAGAGCTTCGGATTCGCGTCGAAGATGTTCTTCACATAACCCACGAGCTCGAGGCCGTTGTCCCACTTCAGCGAAAGCGACGCATCCACCAGCGTGTAGGGCGGCAATTTCAGGGACCCGATATCGATGCCCGTAGGCGACGCGGTTCCGACACCGTAATTGCCCGTCACCGGATCGAAGAAAATCAAATCTACGAACTGGTTGGCGGCTTCCTGGTCACCCGGCTGCGTGAAGCGGCTGCCGACCCGCTGGACGCTGGCATTGACATACCATTCGGCCGACGAGCTGAAGCGGCTTCCGTATCCGGCCGTGGCCGCGAACTGATATTTGGGCACGGTCGGAAGGCGATTGCCCTCGCGGATGCCGGTCCTGGTGGCGAGGATCGGGTTGGAGATCGTCGAATCGAATTCCGAATTCAACAGGCTGCCCGCGAACGACAGGTCGAAACCGTCGAACGGATGCACGGAGAATTCGGCCTCAATGCCCTTGCTGTGCGCCTTGGGAACGTTGAACACGAGGCGCGACGAACAGCTGCCCGCGTCCACAGTGACCTGCAGGTTCTTGATGTCGTTGTAGAAAGCTGCGGCGTTGAACGTGACTCCGTGGCGAGAATATTTGACTCCGGCCTCGTAGTTCCAGAGCGTCTCATCCTTGTACGTTGCCGCGGCGAATGGGCCGTAAATCGCCTGGTCCGGAAGCGTGCAGATCGGAATGTTGAGCGGGTCGTTGACGCCGCCGACGCGGAAGCCCTTGGCGACCTGTACGTTGACGCTGAGGCTGCGATTGGGCTCCCAGCTCAGAATCCCGCGCGGCGAGAAGCCATTCGACTTGGTCTTGTCCGGACGGTCATCAAGGTTCGAGAACAGACCGCCCGAATGGAACCGGCGAGATTCGTTGAACCAATAATAACGCCCGCCGGCCGTCGCCTTGATCTGCCCGAATTTGTAGCTCGCTTCGCCAAACAAGGCGCGCTGCTTGATGTCGTAGGGCAGGTCCGCGTGGTACGGATTGTCGACCAGGCCAAAGCCGTTGTCGACCGCAGCGGATACGCCGGGCGCAATTGCAGCGTCGATGAAGGCATCATAGCCCGGCGTCGGGAGCCGCTGCTTGTAGTTGCGGTCAACGTCGCTGAGGAACCCGCCAACCACCCACTGCAACGGTCCGGACCCGGTCGAGGCGAGCCGTACTTCCTGAGTCAGCTGATCGAGCTTGGTCGTATCGCGCAAGTTGGAAGGGAGGTTCGCAATCTGCGGATCGAGGGTCGCGTTGAACGGCCCCAGGATTAGAGCGCCGGTGTTGATGTCGCGCGTAAGCAGAAGCGGGAAGATACCGACCGAACCTGTCAGCGCCGACGCATCGCGGCTGACGAGGATGTTGCGGTTCATGTAACTCGTCACGGACGTGATTTCGGCACCGCCGAAATCGTAACTCGCGGTCAAATCCGCGAGGGTCGTCTGGTCGCGGAACTTCTCACGCAGTTTCAGATATTGCGTGCGCCGTCCGAGATCGGTTCCCGCAGCACCGGTCGTGAACTGATTGTCGTAGAGGATATAATGGTCTTCGCGGTTGAAGCCGTTTGCGGTCGACCGCTGGAAAACCAGGCGCGGCGTGACTTTCACCCCAGGGACTGGTTCCCACAGGATCGACACGCGCGTTCCGAACCGGTTGCCATCGTTGATATTCTTTCCGCCAGCAGGGCCGACGGCGTCGATGAACCCGCCGAAGTGGGTCTGATATCCAACGATGCGAAGCGCAGCGGTATCTGCGAGCGGCACGTTGACGGCGCCCTTGAAGTCCCAACCGACGTCGCCTCCCTTGAGGACATTGATGCCCGCCTCCACAGAACCTTCAGCGACTCCAATCTTGGGCTGGTTGGTAATGTATCGGATCGTACCGCCGACAGATCCGGACCCGAACAGCGTTCCCTGCGGGCCGCGAAGGGTCTCGACACGGTTCAGGTCGTAAAGATCGAAATCGGGCGTGAACAGCGACGCCGATGTTATGCTTTCATCGAGATAGACGCCGACTTGCTCTTTCACGCCCGGCTGGTCACGGACGATCTGGCCAGCCGAGACGCCGCGGATCGACACCTGGCTCTGTCCCGGGCCGAGGTTCTGGACGGTCAGGCCGGCAACGTTGCGGCTGATGTCCTCGATCGTTTGCGCATTGGCGCGCTGGATGTCGGCCTGGGTCTGAGCATTGACCGAGAAGGGCACGTCCTGAACCGTCGACGCGCGCTTGGTCGCCGTAACGATGATTTCCTGTTCGTCCGCCGGTGCAGCCGCCTGGTTGGCCGGCTGAGCCACAGCCTCCTGGCTGGTTTGGGCCGCGGCCGGGACCGCAAAGGCTAACGCTGACGTACCAATGAGCAAAGCTGCCGGAATGCGCATGAGAGCCCCCTTTTTCGTCGTTGGGGCGACTTATGCCCGAAACGGCTGTTCGTGCGGAAGGCCGCGCGCGGCAAATGAGCGCTTTCTCGTCACGCCTGTTGCAGGATTGTGACAACCGCAATCAAGTCAGGCGAACGGCAGAAGCGCCCGTGGCGGCTCGACCCGAACCGGGGCGCCCCGATCCGCAAGGAAACGGTGCATGACGATTTCGGCTTGCTGTTCAAGGCCATAGCGGTTGAACGGCTTGCCCGGCTCGATTTCGTAGCGATATCGGCAGAATGGATGGCGCATTAGCGGAAGGTAAAAGCGCCCCCTTTTCTGGGCCTGCCAGACGTGCGTCAGCTCATGAATGAAGAAGGCTTGCCTTCCGAGCGGCTCCTTCGAAAAATCTTCCGACCAGCCGCCGCCGTCCGGGTGGAAATAGACATTGCCCATCGGCGCCATGGCGGATCGGCGCGGGTGGAACGGCCACCATTTGCCTTCGACGAGCCGCACTTTGGAATAATCGATCGCCGAGCCGAAAACCGAGCGGGCCAGCTCGACTTCACCGGGGGTCATCAATCGGGAAGTTCTGGTCATACTTGCCGCACGCCAACCGCATCGCTAGGGCAACGCAAAAGCACAAATGGAGGAAGCTTCCAATGAGCGAGACTGCCGATCGCGTGAAGAAGATCGTCGTCGAACATCTCGGCGTCGAGGCCGACAAGGTCACGGAGGACGCGAGCTTCATCGACGATCTCGGAGCGGACAGCCTCGACATCGTCGAGCTCGTCATGGCTTTCGAGGAAGAGTTCGGAGTGGAGATTCCGGACGATGCGGCCGAGAAGATCACGACGGTGCGAGACGCGATCGACTATATCGACCAGAATAAGGGCTGATGCTTCGGGACGGCACTTCGGCTAATGCTCAGTGCCTCCTCAGCACGAGCGGGAACAAACCCCGCTCATCCTGAGGAGCGGCTGAGCCCGCCGAAGCCGCGTCTCGAAGGATACAGGCTCAGCCCTAGCGGGTTGGGCCTGTTGTATTTGGAGTGACTGCGATGCGCCGTGTCGTCGTGACAGGTCTGGGTCTGGTGACGCCTCTGGGCGGCGACGTCGAGACCAGCTGGAAGAACATCCTTGCCTCGAAGAGCGGGGCGGGGACGATCACCAAGTTCGACGCCAGCGACCAGAAATGCCGCATCGCCTGCGAAGTGAAGCCGGCGGATCACGAATATGGGTTCGATCCGGCCAAGCGGGTCGACCATAAGGTCCAGCGGCAGGTCGATCCCTTCATCGTCTACGGAATCGATGCCGCCGGCCAGGCGATCGAGGATGCCGGCCTGCTCGACATGGACGAGGCGACGCGCTTCCGCGCCGGCTGCTCGATCGGCTCGGGTATCGGCGGATTGCCGGGCATCGAGAAGGAGAGCGTCAACCTTCACCAGAACGGCCCTGGCCGGGTCAGCCCGCATTTCGTCCATGGCCGGCTCATCAACCTCATTTCGGGGCAGGTCTCGATCAAATACGGCCTGATGGGCCCGAACCATGCGGTGGTGACGGCCTGCTCGACCGGAGCGCATTCGATCGGCGACGCGGCGCGAATGATCAAGGACGGCGATGCGGACATCATGCTGGCGGGCGGCGCCGAAGCGACGATCTGTCCGATCGGCATCGCCGGATTCGCCCAGGCGCGCGCGCTTTCGACCAATTTCAACGATGAGCCACAGAGGGCGAGCAGACCGTACGACAAGGACCGCGACGGCTTCGTGATGGGGGAAGGCGCCGGCGTGGTGGTGCTCGAGGAATATGAGCATGCCAAGGCTCGCGGCGCCAAGATCTACGCCGAACTGATCGGCTACGGCCTGTCCGGCGACGCCTATCACGTCACCGCGCCGCATCCGGAAGGCTCGGGCGCCTACCGCTCGATGGAAATGGCGCTCAAGAAGTCCGGGCTCCAGCCGAGCGACATCGATTACATCAATGCTCACGGCACCTCCACGCCCCTCGGCGACGAGCTCGAGCTGGGCGCCGTCCGGCGGCTGTTCGGCAACGCCATCGGTACGCTGTCGATGAGTTCGACCAAATCGGCGATCGGCCATCTGCTCGGCGGCGCCGGAGCGGTGGAGAGCATCTTCTGCATCCTCGCTTTGCGCGACCAGATGGTCCCGCCCACGCTCAACCTCGACAATCCGAGCGAGGGGACCGAAGGCGTCGATCTCGTCCCGCACAAGGCGAAGGACCGGAAGGTCAAGGCGGTGTTGAACAACAGCTTCGGGTTCGGCGGGACCAATGCCTCGCTGATCATGAAGGCGGTGTGAGACGTAGCTCGGCGATCATTGCCGGCGGGCTGATTCTCGCCGCGCTGCTGGTCATCTATTTCCTCTGGTGGGCACCAGGACCGAACCGCCACCCGCACGATGTCATGATCCCGGAAGGCGCGAGCCTCGGCTCCGTCTCGCGCATGTTGGCGAAAGAGGGGGCAATCCCGGGAACCGCCAAGACCTATTACGTCATGGCCCGGATCTTCGGATCGCACGATCCGATCCAGGCCGGCGAGTTCGAGATCCCGCGTGGAATGGGCGGAGCGGCGATCCTCGACCTCATTCAGCACGGCCGCCCCGCGCAGCGATTGGTAACCGTTACCCCGGGCATGCCGGCGATCATGGTGAGCGAAAATCTCGCCGCGAACCCTTACCTCACCGGTACGTTGCCTGCGATTGAGGAGGGCTCGGTCCTACCCGACAGCTACGGTTACCAGCGCGGCGAGACCCGGGCGGCGCTGGTCAAGCGCATGCAATCCGCAATGACGAAGGCACTCGACCAGCTCTGGACCGGGCGCAGCACCGAATGCCCGATCGCGACCAAGGCCCAGGCGGTGATCCTCGCCTCGATCGTAGAGAAAGAGACTGCAAAAGCTTCCGAACGGCCGATCGTCGCCGGCGTCTATTGCAATCGCCTGAAGATCGGCATGCCGCTCCAGGCGGACCCGACCGTGATTTACGCAGTGACCAAGGGCAAGCCTCTCGGCCGCCGGGTCCTGAAGTCGGAGCTTCGCGCGGAGAACGGCTACAACACCTATCGCCGCTCCGGCCTTCCGGACGGCCCGATCGCCAACCCCGGCAAGGCGAGCATCGAAGCGGTGCTCCACCCCGCGGCGACAAAGGCGCTTTATTTCGTCGCCGACGGCACCGGCGGCCACGTTTTCGCGGAGACCTTGGCCGAGCAGAACGCAAATGTCGCAAAATGGTACGCGCTGCGCCGTTCCCGCGGCGAGATGTGACTTAAGCGACCGCGGCCGACCTCACATAGCCGACGCGGCGGTCGCCGCCGGCATAGCCCCACGCCCAGCCGAGCGTGTCGTCGAGCATCGCGAAAGCTTCGCCCGGCTCGAGCTTGCGAATCACTTCGGCGTCCTCGGCTGCAGCCGAGCGCAATTCGGTCGCGTTGGCGATCCTGCACTCCAGTGGCTCGGCATAGTGGGAGGCGATCACGCACCCGGCGAGCGCGACGTCGGCAAGATCCTTGCGGTAGGCGTTGAAATCGGTGTCGGGCGCGTTCGATGGGCCGCTTAGTGAGAAGGAATCACCGCTGGTGAGCGTAGGCGGGGGCCTGCCCGATGATCGGCCGCTGCGAGGCGCCGCCGTCGGCCTCGCGGAGGTTGCGTTTGAAACCTTCAAGAAATTCCGCCCCGCTATTGGTGCGGACGACAAAGACATTGCGCCGGTCGTCCTGATCCCTCTCGCGGCGCAGATAGCCGAGCGCGCCAAGCGTGTTCAAGGCGCGCGTCACGACAGGCTTGGAAACGCCGAGAACTCGAGCGAGTCCGCGGACGGTATGCGGACCCGGGGTTAGATAGACCAGCATAAGCAGAGCCATCTGCCGGTTGGTAAGGTCCGGCTCGCCCGAGCGGACATAGGCGATAAGCGCCTTCATCCAGCTGGTCAGCGAAACCTCGCCCATGGCTGCCACCTTCCATCCCTTGGTCGCGTAATGCTCAAGTAAACCGGTAAGGACGCGAAATGTTGCAGGCGAGGGACATGAAAAGCCCGGATTTTCGGCGAATTGCCGTTTCAGCCGCGCGGATAGCGGCGCTTGAGCGCTTCGAAGACGGCGCGGAGCCCAAGCGCGTCGCCCCCCTTGGGACGGCCCGGCTTGGCCGGATCGCGCCATGCCCAGGTATCGAGATGCGCCCAAGGGATCTCGTCCGGGATGAAGCGCTTCAGGAACATCGCGGCCGTGATGCAGCCCGCCATCGGGGAGCTCGAGGCATTGGCGAAGTCGGCGATGTCGCTCCTCAGGAGGTCGTCGTAGGGGTCCCACAAAGGCATCCGCCACAAAGGGTCCTCCACGTCGCGGGCGGCGTTTTCGAGCTCGGCGGCAAGGTCGTCGCGATTGGCGAAGGTCGCCGGGAGGTCGGGGCCGAGCGCGATCCGCGCCGCACCGGTGAGGGTCGCGAAATCGACGATCAGCTCCGGCTTCGCCTCGACCGCCTTAGCCAGCGCATCCGCAAGGACCAGTCGCCCTTCGGCGTCGGTATTGTCGATCTCGACGAATAGGCCTTTGCGCGATTTGACGATGTCGCCTGGGCGGTAGGCCGCGCCGGAGACCGCATTTTCAACGGCCGGGATCAGCAGGTGCAGGCGGACCGGAAGCCTCTCCATCGTGATCAGCCGCGCAAGGGCAAGCGCATGGGCTGCGCCGCCCATGTCCTTCTTCATGATCCGCATTCCGGAAGCCGTCTTGAGGTCGAGTCCGCCGCTGTCGAAGCACACGCCCTTGCCTACGACCGCGATCCGCGGATGACGCGTGTCGCCCCATTCGAGCTCGATCAGGCGCGGCGCGCGGTCCGCAGTCGCGGCTGCCCCGACCGCCGCGATCAAGGGATAGCCGCTCGCGAGCTCGTCGCCCGATATGACCTTGAGCTTGCCGCCCGAACGATTCGCTTCGGCCTTCACAGCCGCCGCGATCTCGGCCGGACCAAGGTCGGCGGCCGGGGTGTTGACCAGCTCGCGGACGAGGACGGTCGCTTCGGCCACCCGCACGGTCTCATCGATGCGGGCAGCCTCGCCGGTGACGAGCACCCGGGCCCGGCGCTCGGAATCGTCACCTTTCGAGCGATAATCGTCGAACTTGTGCTGGGCGAGCAGCCAGCCGAGCGCTGCCTTGCCCGGCTCGCCGGAAGCGAGCTTGTACGCGCCTTCAGGCAAGCTCTCGGCGAGCCTTGCCAGGCACCAGGGTGAAAGCTCCGCCGCGTTCTTGACCGCGCTGACCACTTCGAATGCGTTGCCGCGCGGCAGGAGGACGAAAGCGAAGCCTTTCTTGCCATCGAAGCGATGCGCCTCGATCAGCGCGCGGTCTTCGCCGGAGCGCTTCTTCAGCCATGCATCGAAACTTTCCTTGTCGACGAGGTGGATCGGGCGGGCCTTTTGTCCGCGGTCGGCGACGAGGAGAGGCGCGAGATCGGTCATGCGCGGGGCTCTAGCGGCGTTTTTGTTTCAGGCGAAGGCGCCGGCAATCATCCGGACGAGCTATCGTTCTGTAATCTCTTTCCGGGTCTGCGATTTTGCGGCGACCGGCAGATAGATTATATGGCTGTCGGGGTGATGCTCGGGCCCCTGCGCGACGAATCGCAGGAGGGTCAGATGAATTCGCTTCTCATCGGAGTTTTGTTTTCGGCGCTGGGCGGCATCGGCGGCGCAGGTTTGATTACCTATGGCGGCGGCGGTGGCTACCAGCCTGGCGGGACACCGGATGTTCAAAGATCAATCTACCGGCCGTGCTACATCTGTCTCTGGGGATGGGGCTTTCTTTCGGCAATCGAATGGTGGCTTCTCGATTTCGTCAACGATCACCCCGCGCCGATTCCAGTCCCGATGTTGTTCGCCCCAGCGTTTCTGGGCCTCGTAACCGGCCTCGCGGGGGCGACAATCACCAATGCGGTAATGCGCCGATAGCGGTTGTGGCGTAGTCGGGGGCGGGTTCAGCTTTCCCTCCGCCCCCGATTTCGAGACTATTGCCGGCGCGCCATCGCCCAACTGCGCTGCGATGCGATCCACGCGTCGCGCGCTCCGAACCAATCCGCACGGCGCTGGGCCCAATCGGCAACCGTCATGTTCGGACGATCGGCAAGCCAGGCATTGCGCATCGTCTGCCAGCTTTGCCGGTCGACCTGGAACTGGGTGCGCCACGCATCAATGTCCTGCTGAAGCGCAAGCTTGATGCGCGGGGCAATGTTCGCAGGAATGTGCGCGCCGGCTCGCGCGGCTTTGGCGAGGGCCATGGCATCGGCCCGATGTTGCGCCGCCATCGCCTGATATTGCGATGCAGTCAGATGCTGCTGCGAAGCGAAATCGCGGCCGAACTGTCCCTGCTGAGATGCAATGTCGTGGGCAAGATCCGCGGTGCCAGGACCGCCGCCGGCAAGCCCTGGCGGACTGATCGGAGGCCCTGCCCCCATTCCGCCGCCCGGACCGGCGCCGGAAGGTGGGCCGTGCTGCGCGAAAGCGGCACTTGCGCTGATCAACAGCGCCGCCGCGGCAGTAGAAAGGAGTTTACGCATAGTGATCTAACCTCCTGTAAATACGCGCAAAGTTACCAACCCATACCTTTCAGCAAGGTTGCGTAAAGATGAAGACCGCATTGGAGGAAAATTGCGGCTGGCGGCGGCTCAGGCGGGAATCAAGGCGCCGCGAAAGGCCGTATCCTCGAGAGTCCGACCCGCGCCGAGCGCCACGCATTCCAGCGGGTTGTCGGCCACCTGCACCGGAAGGCCGGTCTCGTCCGCGATAACGTTGCTGATCTCGCGCAAAAGCGAGCTGCCTCCGGTCATAGTGATGCCTTGGTCGATGACGTCGGCGGCGATCTCCGGCTGAGTATTCTCTAGCGCCGCCCGAACGACCTCGACGATCCGGGTCACAGGTTCCGCGAGCGCTTCGGCGACCTGCGCCTGGTTGAGTGAAATCTCGCTGGGGACGCCCTTGCTGACGTCGCGGCCGCGCACCAGCGCGGTCAAGCCGACGCCTTCACGCGGAGGCCTCGCGATCCCGATTTCCAGCTTCACCCGCTCGGCCGTTCCTTCGCCGATGAGGAGGTTGAAGTTCCTGCGCACATAAGCGCTGATCGCTTCGTCCAACCGGTCGCCGCCGACCCGGGCCGAGCGGCAGAAAGCGAGGCCCTGGAGCGAGATGACGCCAACCTCGGTCGTACCTCCGCCAATATCCACGACCATCGAGCCAATCGGCTCGGTGACCGGAAGGCCGGCACCAATCGCCGCTGCCATCGGCTCCTCGATCAACGAGACCCGGTCGGCGCCGGCGTTGTTGACGGCGTCGCGGATTGCCCTGCGCTCGACCGACGTCGCGCCGGACGGGATGCAGATGACGACCTCAGGCCCGCGCGAGAAGCGGCTCGGCCCGCCATGCGCCTTCTCGATGAAGTGCTTGATCATCTCCTCCGCGACCTCGAGATCGGCGATGACGCCGTTTCGAAGCGGGCGAATGGTTTTAATGTTTTCGGGCGTCTTGCCCATCATCAGCTTCGCGTCGTCGCCGACGGCGCGGACCTTGCGCACCCCATTGTGAAATTCCATCGCGACGACCGACGGTTCGCTCGCCACGATGCCGGAGCCGTGAACGTAGACGACGGTATTCGCCGTGCCGAGATCGATCGCGATCCCGCGGGACGAGAAATTGAACAGGCGCGGAAAAGCCACGAGCAGCACCCGGTGGAGGTTGATGAAACGCCATCCCTATCCCGCCGCGCCGCAAACGACATCAGTTAGTTCCGCTCATTCCGTAAATCGTTTGAATTACGGGACGAAGCGATTGCTAGGAACTCAGGAGGAGCTCGACGGCGCGCGCGATCTCAAAGAGGCGGCGGTCATCGCACCGGCGGCCGCACAGCATCAGGCCGGTCGGAAGGCCGCCTTGGCGCGGCATTGGTAGCGAAATCGCGCAGAGATCGAAGAAATTGGCGATCGCGGTGTTGCGCAGCAGCAGCCGGTTCGCCGTCACGAAGCCTTCGACGGTGGAGATTTCCGCCATGGTCGGAGCAACGACGGGGGTCGTCGGCAGGACCAAAGCGTCGAGGCCGGCCATGCGCGCGTCCATCTTGCGCACGAGCTCCGCGCGCTCGCGAAGCATCTCTGCGAGGCCCGCGGGGGAGACCTTGTTCCCCATTTCGATGCGGACCCGGACGAACGGATCATAGTCCTCGCCGCGCTCCGCGAGCATATTCCGATGCGCCAGATAGGCTTCGGCGGTCGGGATGGTTGAGACCGAATAGACCCGCGCCATGTCGTCGAAGAGGTCGAACCGTTCATCGGATAGCCGTGCGCCGGAGCGGCGCAGTCGTTCGATCGCATCGGCGAAGCGAGTCCGGACGGTCGGATCCAGGTCTTCGAGGGGCAGGCCTTGTGGAATGCCGAGCCGCAGGCCGTGAAGCGGCGCGGGGTCGGCCGTCCGCGGCTCTGCGCCCGCGAGGATCGCATCGGCCAGAACGCACTCGCCAACGGTCAATGCGAGCGGTCCAACCGAATCCAGGGTCGGCGACAATGGATAAGCGCCCTCCGTCGGCACGCGCGACTTGGTCGGCTTGAATCCGACGATTCCGCACAGCGCCGCCGGGATACGGCACGAACCTCCGGTATCCGTACCGATCGAGATCTCGCACATGCCTTCGGCAACCGCGACCGCGGCGCCGCAGCTTGAGCCGCCCGGCACGCGGCTCCGGTCCGCCGGATTGCCTGGGGTGCCGTAATGCGGGTTCGCACCGACTCCGGTGAACGCAAATTCGGACATTCCGGTCTTGGCGACGATTACCGCTCCCGCTTGCTTGAGCCGGGTTACAACCGGGGCATCGGCGAGCGCGGAAGGGGCGTCGGCGAGAATCCGCGACCCCGCTCGCGTCGGCTCCCCCGCCACATCGAACAGGTCTTTGATGCTGACGATGGTCCCGTCGAGCGGGCCGAGCGGCACGCCTCGGACGCGGCGCTCGTCGGCGGCCTCGGCCGAGGTTCGTGCGGATTCCGCGTAGATCGTGAGGCAGGCGCGGGCGCCTTCACCCGCGGGATCCGAGATGCGCGCAAGCGCCTCTTCGAGCCTGTCGCGGGCTGAGCGGTGCCGCCCCACTTCAGTCCGCCGTCCATAGAGCGGCGCTATTGCGGAAGCCGGTGCGCCTCGGTGATCGGAAGACCGCCTTCGGTTGGGACATAGATGACCGACGCTTCCTTGTGGTCGATTGCCTGGATTTGCAGGTAGCGCAGATAATTGTTCGGTCCACCCATGGAGTCTTGCAAGATGTGATTGGCTCTGGCGGCGCCCTGCGCCCGCAGGACTTCCGCCTCGGCAAGCGATTTGGCGCTTTCCATCTTCGCCCTGGCTTCGAGAATGGCGACCTGCCGGGACGAATGGGCTTCGGCCAATTTCGCCCGGCCCTGCATCTCCTGGTAATAGACGTTGTACCGCGGGCAGCCGGCGAGCGTGCCAAAGCAGACAAGCAGTAAAAGAGCGACTCCGATCCCGATCGGGTTTTTCATGATGGTTCCCCCATAATCCGCGCGCAGTGTCACGGGGGCGAGTGTCCGCGGCTATCAAAATGCCACGGTTGCCTCATGTCGGTCACGATGGCCTAGAGCGGAACTCCGAAGAGGTCGTGTTCGTCGGAATCTTCGACCTTCGCAGATACGATATCGCCGGGCTGGAGCCCGCCCGCGTCACGCAGGTGAACCTCCCCGTCGATCTCGGGTGCGTCGGCCTTGGAACGGCCCGTCGCTCCGCCGCTGTCGGCATCCACCGCGTCGATGAGGACATGGATGGTTGAGCCGACCTTGGCCGCGAGCTTTTCGGCGCTGATGCGCGCCGAGAGCGCCATCACCGCCTCATAGCGCTCCTGCTTGACGTCCTCGGGCACCTGTTCATCCATCGTGGTCGCCGGCGCGCCCTCGACTGCTTCGAACTTGAAAGCGCCGACGCGGTCGAGGCGAGCGTCCTCCAGCCAAGCGAGGAGATAAGCGAAGTCCTGGTCGGTCTCGCCTGGGAAGCCCACGACGAAGCTCGAGCGGATCGCGAGGTCGGGGACCTGCCGCCGCCATGAATTGATCCGCTGAAGCACCTTCGCGTCGTTGGCAGGGCGGCGCATGGCGCGCAGGATCTTCGGGCTCGCGTGCTGAAAGGGGATGTCGAGATAGGGGAGGACCAGCCCCTCGGCCATCAGCGGGATGATATTGTCGACGTGGGGGTAGGGGTAGACGTAGTGCAGCCTCACCCACGCGCCTAATTTGCCCAATTCCCGGGCGAGGTCCGTCATGTGGGCGCGAACCTGCTGGTCCTTCCACGGCCAGGCCTTGTGGCGGATGTCGACGCCATAAGCCGACGTATCCTGGCTGATGACCAGCAACTCCTTCGTGCCAGCGGCAACAAGCTTCTCGGCTTCGCGAAGGATCGCGTCGGGCCGACGGCTGACGAGATCGCCGCGGAGGTGCGGGATAATGCAAAAGGTGCAGCGGTGATTGCACCCTTCCGAGATCTTCACGTAGCTGTAGTGGCGCGGGGTAAGTTTCAGCCCGGCTTCCGGAACCAAGTCCATGAAGGGGGAGGAAGCGGGCGGCGCGGCGTCGTGAACCGCTGCGACCACGTCTTCATATTGCTGCGGTCCGGTGACGGCCAGGACGTCGGGGAAGCGCTCACGGATGACGTCCGCTTCTTTCCCCATGCATCCCGTTACAACGACCCTGCCGTTCTCGGCGATCGCTTCGCCAATCGCCTCGAGGCTCTCTTCCTTCGCGGAATCGAGGAAGCCACAGGTATTGACCAGCACGACGTCGGCGCCGGCGTAGTCGGGCGACATCTCGTAACCGTCGGCGCGCAGCTTGGTCATGATCCGCTCGCTGTCGACCAAGGCCTTGGGACAGCCGAGTGAGACCAGCCCGACGCGCGGGGGCTTGGGGAGCGTGGTGACGTTCATCGGAAGGCGCGGGCCAATATAGGGATTTTGCGGCGAAATCGAGACCTCCTATAAGCCCGGCAGCTTTGGGGGGCAGTACAATGAATGATCGGACAGCCGGCGCCATCCTCCTGGTGATTGGGGTCGTGGCGATCTTTGCCGCGATCGTCGGAGGCGGAATCAAGATCCAGCAGATCGAGGTTGGAAGTGTGCAGTCCAAGTGGCGGCAGTGGCTCCTGGCCGCGTTTGGGGTGGTGATCGCCCTCGTCGGCCTGATGATGGCGCTTCCGGATGACAAGGCGCCGGACGCGGATAGCACAGAGAATGCCGTCGCCATCGATGAGAATACAGGCGACTCGAACTCGGCGGATTCGGGGACGGGCTCGAATGCGTCGGATGAGAATGCCGTCGACCCGAACGCGGTCGACGAAAATGGGGATTCCGGAAACTCCGGCGAAACCACAGAAGCGCAATGATCCGCGCGACGCGCGAAGTCGTGAACATTATGTCATTTGACGCGGCTCGGCCTGCCAGTCAGGCGACGCGGGATGAGTTTTCCTAGCGATCCCGCAAACTGTGAATGAAAAGCCCGCCGTGGCCAGCGGAGCGACCAAGGTTCCGGCGGTTACGTTGGGCTTCTGGATCATAAAGATCCTTGCGACCACTCTGGGTGAGACCGCCGGCGACAGCGTCAGCATGAGTTGGCTGGGCGAGACCACCGGACAGGCGGGGCAGTCGGGGATCAACGGCTATCTTGTCGGGACCGCCTTGTTCGGAGCGGCCTTGATTGCGCTGGTCTGGGCGCAGATCCGGGCGAGCCGGTTCAATTCCTGGCTCTACTGGGCGACGATCGTCGCATCGACGACCTGCGGCACCACCCTTGCCGATTTTGCCGACCGGTCGCTCGGCATCGGCTACGCCGGCGGATCGCTCCTCCTCCTCGCCTGTGTGCTGGTCTCGTTGTTCGCCTGGCAAGGCTCGCTCGGCAGCGTGAACATCAACACCGTTGCCTCGGCGCGGGCCGAAACTTTCTACTGGGTGACGATCACTTTTTCACAGACTTTAGGCACGGCCCTCGGCGATTGGATCGCAGATTCCGGCCTCGGCTATTCGGGGGGCGCGCTCGTGTTTGGAGCCGCTCTTGCAATGCTCGCGGCCCTCTACTTCACAAGCCGGGTCAACCATGTGCTGCTATTCTGGGCGGCGTTCGTTCTGACGAGACCTTTGGGCGCGACCGTCGGCGATTACCTCGACAAGCCGCTCTCCCAGGGTGGCCTCGAGCTCAGCCGTCCGATTGCCTCGACGGTTCTCGCCACCGTCATATTGTTGCTGATTCTAGTGCTTCCGCAACGCGCCGGCTTGTCGGCCAACGCGACCGGTAATCGGCAGCGCGCCGGTTGAGCATGACACAGTGTCGCGGCTAAAGGCCGGGCAACCCAGATACGGAGCAGCGACTACCTATGCGCATCGCAATGATCGGCACCGGCTATGTCGGGCTCGTCTCGGGCGCCTGCTTTGCCGACTTCGGGCACCAGGTGTGCTGCGTCGACAAGGATTCCGCGAAAATAGACGGCCTTAACGCCGGAGTCCTGCCGATCTGGGAACCTGGGCTGGAGGCCTTGGTCAAATCGAACGCCGAACGCGGCCGATTGACGTTCACGACCGATCTCGAGGCCGGTGTGAGCGGCGCCGAGGCGGTGTTCATCGCGGTCGGCACACCCGCGCGCCGCGGCGACGGCCATGCCGATCTCACCTATGTGTTCGAGGCCGTCCGCGAGCTCGCGAAGGCCGTTCCTCCCGGCACTGTCCTCGTCACCAAGTCCACGGTACCGGTCGGGACCGGGGATCGAATCGTTGAAATCCTTGCCGAGGAGGGGGCCCAGGGAATCTCCGTCGCGTCCAACCCCGAATTCCTGCGCGAAGGAGCGGCGATCCGCGACTTCAAGATTCCCGATCGAATCGTCGTCGGCGCCGAGGATGACCAGGCTCGCGAGGTCTTGAAGGAAATCTACCGGCCCTTGTTCCTCAACCAAGCGCCGATCCTTTTCACCGGCCGCCGCACCGCCGAGCTTACGAAATATGCGGCGAACGCCTTTCTCGCGACCAAGATCAGCTTCATCAACGAGATTGCCAACCTCTGTGAGGCCGTCGACGCGGACGTCCAGGACGTCGCTCGCGGAATCGGGCTGGACAATCGCATCGGATCGAAATTTCTCCATGCCGGCCCCGGATATGGCGGAAGCTGCTTCCCCAAGGACACTCTGGCGCTGCTCCAAACCGCCGAGGAGGCCGGCGTCGAGCAGCAAATCGTCTCGACAGTCGTCAAAGTGAACGACGAGCGAAAGGAATCGATGGCCGAGCGGGTGGAACGGCTGCTGGGCGGCCTGGCCGGCAAGCGCATCGCCGTGCTCGGACTCGCATTCAAGTCCAATACCGACGACATGCGCGAAGCACCGTCGATCCCGCTGATCCGTGGTCTCGTCGAGCGCGGCGCGGACGTCATCGCTTTCGACCCCGTCGCCCAGGAACATGCGCAGAGGCTTTTGCCGAAAATCGAATATGCGACGTCTGCCGAAAGCGTCGCCGAGCAGGCTGACGCCCTTGTCGTCGTCACCGAATGGGATGAGTTCCGCGCGCTGGACCTGGAAACGCTGGCCGCGAGGATGCGAGGGAAGGTCCTCGTTGATTTGCGAAACGTGTGGGATCCGCAGGAAGCCGAGCGGGTGGGCCTCACCTATTTCGGTGTCGGGCGCGGGCGCGCGGCGGCCTGAGGCAATTTAATCCCAATTGGACTATAATTGCATCCGAAACGAATTGAGTGCGTATAAGCGCATCGCATGAAATACGAGCGCTTGCCGAAGGTCCGCGATGGCTCGATCCTGGTTCGCAGGCGCTTCCAGTTTGCCGGCGCCTTGGTCGTCGGCGGGCTCCTGCCATGGCTGGCGCGCGCGCCGCTTCCCGGGACGATAGTCGAGGCCGCGAGCGTCAACACGCTGATCGGCAACTCAATCGCGATCGTCATCGCATTCTGGATGCGGCTGTCGATCGAGACCTATCCCGGAATCCGGCGCAGCTATGTGATTTTCCCCTCGGCCCTGACGGGGCATGGGATGATCGTCGTTTATTTTCTCCTGACTCGCTTTCCTTACGACCGCGTCTCACTTCTCGCGGGCTTCCTGCTCCACGTTGCCTGGCTCTACATGCTCTATGTTTATGCCGAGAAGAACGTGCGCAGGCGCATCGCGGTCGTTCCGTTCGGAGAGATCAACGGGCTGACTCGCGTCGAGGGCGTCGACTGGAAACTGATGACCCGGCCTCGCTTGCACGACACGCGCGGGTGCCACGCCATCGTCGCCGATTTCAATGAGGATTTGCCCGACGAATGGGAGGCGTTCCTGGCCGACGCGGCGCTCGCGGGGAAGATCGTCTACCAGGTCAAGCAGCTCGCGGAATCGCTGACCGGGCGGGTCGAGCTCGAGCACCTTTCTGAAAACAGCTTCGGCTCGCTGCTTCCGGCGGTGGGCTATTTTCATTTGAAAGGACTGATCGATTTTACGTTCGCCGTGCTGATGCTCCCGATCGCGCTCCCGGTCATGGGGGTATGCGCGCTTGCCATCAGGCTCGACAGCAAGGGACCGGCGCTCTTCCGGCAGAGGCGCGTCGGCCATGCCGGCAGGCTGATCACGGTCTACAAATTTCGCACCATGCGGGACGTCGTTGTCGAGGATGAACGGAAGGCGGCGATGACCAGCGACGACGACGACCGCGTCACCCGGGTCGGCCGGGTGCTCAGGAACCTGCGCCTGGATGAGCTTCCGCAGATCTTCAACATCCTGCAATGGCAGATGAGCTGGATCGGCCCGCGCCCGGAGGCCGAGGTTCTGTCGGTCTGGTATACCGATGAACTGCCTTTCTACCGTTATCGCCATGTGGTGAAGCCGGGAATCTCGGGCTGGGCGCAGGTCAACCAGGGTCATGTGGCCGAGGTCCACGAGGTGCATCGGAAGCTGCAGTATGATTTCTATTACATCAAATATTTCTCGCCCTGGCTGGACCTGCTCATCCTGTTTCGGACGATCAAGACGATGCTGACCGGGTGGGGCGCGCGATAAGCGATGCGGGGGGTTGTCGTCGCGGCCGCACTCTTCACGGCGCTTGGGGCCACCGCGTCGGCGCAGCCGCCAGCACTTCCGTTCGTGCTGAAGCAGATCGGGCCAGGAGTTTACGCCGCGATCGACGGGCCGGAGCATAAGGCGGGCTCCAATGCCGGGTTCGTCATCGGCGACGACGGAGTCCTCGTCGTCGACGCCTTCTTCACGCAGGATGCTGCCAAGGCGCTGGTCGGCGAGATCCGACGGGTGACCCCGAAGCCGATCCGCTACGTCGTCAACACCCACTATCACGCGGATCATACCGGCGGCGACCAGGTGCTCCGGGATGCGGGAGCGGTCATCATCGCACACCGCAACGTCCGCGGGTGGGTGAGGACCAAAAACGTCAATCTGTTCGGCGACCGGATCACGCCCGAGCTCAAGGCCCGCATCGAAGCCCTGCCGCTGCCCGACCTCGTCACGGACAAGGTCCTGACCGTCTGGCTGGGGTCGAGGAAGGTCGTCGTCAGGACCGTGCTCGGCCATACCGGCGGCGACCTCACCATTTCCGTGCCGGACGCCAAGGTGCTGTTCGCCGGCGACATGTTGTGGCGCAAGGTGCCGCCCAATCTGATCGACGGCTCAGTCAAGGAATGGCTGGCGACCGACGCGGATTTCGAGCGCATGCCGAATGCTGCTGAGACCCGGTTCGTACCCGGGCACGGGGATGTCGCGAACCTGAAGGACGTCGCGGATTTCCGAACCTATTTGATCGATCTCCGGCGCCTCGTTGGCGAGGGTCGCAAGAAGCTCAAGGACGATGCCCTGGTTCAGTATGTTGCGCCGAAGCTGAGGCCACTCCACCCCGACTGGACGATCAGCGACCGCGCGATCGCCGCGGAGGTCCGCTACATGGACCAGGAGCTGGCGGGGACGAAAAAACGACCCGTTCCGGTCGCGGACTGAGGCCTCACGGTCTCGCTGGAGCCGTTTCTCGCATCAAATAATAGACCGGCAGGACGCACAGCGCGACGACGGCAATCATCGCCCCAGGGGCCATCGCCCAGCCGGTGCGCTCGACCAGCAGTTGGGCGACGTAAGGCGTCAGGCCGCCGAAGATCGCGGTCGCAATGGTCGCTCCCAGCGCGAGGCCCGTGACTCGGCCCTCACCGGGAAATTGCTCGGCGGTCGTGACGGCGCCGACTGCGCTGACGCCGCCGGCCAATGCCGCGAGCGTGACGGCCCCGAACAGTGCGTAGGCATGCGACCCGCTCGCCATCAGCGCGAACATCGCGGTCGGAAGGACGACATTCACGAGTGCCAGCGTCATGAGCACGGGCCGTCGTCCGAAACGGTCGGACCACAGGCCGAAGAAGGGCGTGACGAGGATGACCACCACCGCCGCAATGGTCGAAAGCCATAGGGCCACGCGCTCGCCCAACGAGCCTGCGGACGTGAGGAACGCGGGTACGTAGGTGATCCCGACATAATAAGTGATCGAGCCGAGCGCGGAGATGCAGAAGGCGCGCGCCATGCCTGCACGATGATGCTTCAGCGCATAGCCTAGCGGCTCCGCGGGAACGGTACCTTCATCGCGCTGGCGGTGGAATTCGGGCGATTCGTGCATGCTGGAGCGCGCGATCCACACAGTCGCTGCAAGCGCGGCGCCGAACAGGAAAGGGATCCGCCAGCCCCAGGAATCGAGCGCGGCATCGCTAAGCGCGCTCGCGGTGAGCGCGGAAATGCCCACCGCAAGAAGCGCCCCGACCTCGCTCGCGGCGGCGGCGCAGGAAGTGATCAGGCCGCGCCGGTCCGGCCGGGCGCCCTCGAGTAAATAAGCGACGACACCGGTATATTCGCCGCCGACCGCGAACCCCATTATGCAACGCAGCAGGAACAGCAGCCATCCGGCGGCGGGCCCGATCGCGCTCCGCGTCGGAAGAAGCGCGGTTGCGAGCATCGCAGCGGTCATCAGCGCGACCGACATCAGCAGCATGTAGCGGCGGCCGTGGCGGTCGCCGACATGGCCGAACACGATCGCTCCCAGCGGCCGCATCAGATACGCGATCGCAAAGCCGCCGAGCGTGATCAGAAGCCCGCCTCCGCCGCCGCCGTAGAAGACTCGCGCGAGGACCGTCGCGAAATAGAGATAGAGCGTGAAATCGTACCATTCGACGATGGTCGAGAAAGCAGCAATCGCGAGCGACGCGCGGCTGACGCGGTGACCGGTGGGAACCATCTCCGAAAGCCTAGCACGTCGGCTTCCACTGCCCACGGCAAAAGCGTGAATGCCTCGCCTCGCTTTGACTTCGCAGCCGAAACATGATTCCCTGCGCCATCTTTCGCGATGGGGCGCGAATGAAATTGTTCGTCGGACTTGCCGTCTTCTTGTGGCTGCTCAGCGGCGCCATCGGCGCGTGGATGCTCGACGATCTCGATTCCAATCACCTGGAGATGATCGCCAAGGGGCCAATCACCCTGATCAAGGCGATCAACGACGTGCCCGCGCCTTATCCGTCCCAAGCCTAGGACGTTGATCCCAGTTCAGTGAAATTCGGCACGATTTGTCCCTTTGCGAGACCCATTAGCCGTTGCTTACATGCGGGTAATCAGCGATAGCGTGCTTGGGAGAAGCTGAGATGCATTGCTTGCAATCTCTCTCTGGTTTTCTGCTTGCTCGTGCTTCGCAGCGGTCGCCATGAGCCTGGCGTTCGACCTCGTCCTCATCTGGTGGCTTCTGGTGCCGATCGTCGCGGTTTTGATCGGGTGGCGGCTAACGCGAAACTCTGAGGACCGAAGCTAAACGCGATTGCGAAATCAATCTCCGAACATGGAGTCGGCAAGGCTGTAGCAGTGGCTCGCCTGATAGGCGTTCCGGCCGCGGTTCATGTGAGTGAGGTTGAACCGCCGGATGGCGCGAAGCGCGCGGGGCTCGGCGAGGAATCTGCGTATCGAGGCGGCGCCGCGGACCTTGAGGCCGAACGTGTCGGCTTTCCACAGAAAATGGCTGACGTCTTGGGGTCGCTCGACGCAGCTCTCGACGAAGGCGTGGTCGAGATGATCGGGCTCGGGCGATCCATCCGTCGTGAAGTCCGACAGGTGAAGGATCATTCGGGCGCGGAGATCGTCGCCGTCCGCCCTTCGACTTTGCTCAGGACAGGCGTGGAGAGCGAACAGCTCCATCCAGCTCGCATTGACCCGCGCGAGCGGCTTGTCGGGGCTGGAGGGCAGGCAGGAGACCGACCAGTAGAAGCGTTCGGTCGTGCGCGGGATGGGCAAGCAGGTCGCGGCGTAGAGGCGGAGGATGTCGAGCACGTCCTCGGCTTGCGGGAGCTGGAGCAGTTTCTCGAACCGCGCGGCATATTTGAAACGCTGTTCGAGTGATTCGTGAAAGGCGGGGCGCTCGGCGTCCGCGAGGTCAGCCTCACCGTCGATCCACGCGCGCTGCTGCTCGTCGTCGAGGAATTGCCGCAGGCCTTTGGTCATCGTTCTCCGGCGTAATCGAAAGTTGCCAAAGTTGCGCTCCCAACGCGCGCGAATAACGGC
>JBKPOO010000004.1:0-63049 GCA_046733175.1 Pseudomonadota bacterium | reverse complement strand
ATCGGCATCGAGGGCACGGTCGGAGCGAAGGTCTATCGCAACAAGATCTATCGCTCGGGGATCGCGGGCATCCGAATCGATAGCCAGACCAACGGCGGCTATTACACCGCCGCGAGCGACCAGATCGACCTCCAGGACAATTACCTCGAGGGTTGCGTGACCCGGACCAACACCGGGCACGGCTCGATCATGATGTACGCCAATTATTTCAACGTCCACGGCGTGACCGGGGCGAGGAACCAGATCGTCAACCCGACGAGCGGCCCCGGCATCCGCGCTTATGGCATCAGCTCGACGCAGGATATTCAGGCGAGCTTCTCGCAGACCCAGATGAGCGGGGTCACGACGCCGTTCACGATCGGCAGCTACGCGTCCATCGATCGGACCAGCACCAGTTGTAACGGCAACCCCTGCTAGGTGGCTCGCGCCTTAAGGCGCGAGCCGCACTAGCTGCGGGCGTTTTTGCTGGCGAGCGGCGCTGCTCTTCGGAAGCCCTGTTTCAGAAACGACTTGAATGCGTGCGTTGCGGGCTTCTCGACAACCAGGTGAACCACGATTCCGAATGCTGCGGACGCAGCGAGCGCGCCGATCGCCAATAGGACCAAAGCTGCTTCATTCGATACTGCTGTCGCCAACTTGATGGCGACACCGGTGACGAAGACGTGGGTCAAATAGACCGAATAAGATGCATCGCCGAGAAGCCTCAGGCCTTTCACCCTGATGCCCTCTTTCTCCAGCATCAGGGCCCCGGACACGATGAGCACCCCGGGCAAGCCATAAGCGAGCGCGCGATGAATGCTTGGCCAGCAGAAGGGCGCGAGGATGATGAGAGCAAAGCCCAGGACAATGAAGGTGAAGGGATGCCACGGCTTTAGAATGGGAAACGCCAGCCCGAGGATCATGCCCGCGGCGAACTCCAGGAGGATCGGGTCGGTGTAGAAATCAGCGATTGGCGTGGAGGTGAACGGATCGAGCGCAACCAGGCCGACGATCGCCGCAATCACGGACAGGGTGCCGCGAGTCCCTCCCATCAGCCCGATTGCAAAAAGGGCGTAGAAGAACATTTCGTAGTTCAACGTCCATCCGACAAACAGAACCGGATGAACGAGGCCGTTCGACTTGACGAAGGGAATGAACAGGAGGGACTTCAAAAGCTGGATCGGATCGGCCCTGGTTGCCTGGACGGCAGCCGGAACGAATAAAGCGACTGCGAATACAGCGACGGTCAGGATCCAATATAGTGGAACGATCCTGATGATTCGATTGGTGGCGAACTCGAGCGGCGAAAGGCCCCGGCCACGGCTTACATGAACCATGATGAAGCCGGAGATCACGAAGAAGATATCGACACCGGCATGCCCGAAGGCGAAGGTAGACGGGCCGATGCCATGGAGAATCTGCGTCGCGTGGATGAGGACCACCAGCAATGCCGCGATCGCGCGAAGTGCCTGGATGTTCTGAAGCAACGATCACTCCTCACCGCAGAACAGCAAATCGCGAGGAATCATAATCGCATGCGCATGTTATCGTGTCGATAGTCGAAGCCGTTTGACCACTTTGCGGAACAGCTCGCGCCTGGCCTTGGAATCCGAGAGGAATTGCGAGGCGAAAGTCAGATAGTCCCGCCGGGTCCAGCTATCGTAGAGCCGGCTCAACGGCGCGGACTGGCGCAAGGCGTCGGATCTTCGACGAAGCGCTTCGACGTCTTCCGGGGCAAGCAAGTCCGCCCGTCTCACCATAAGTTCGTCAATCATGCTCGCAACGAGCAAATCGTCAGGAGCGCTGGTCGAAAGGGTCGAACGAACGCCCGATACGGGGCCGATTGAGGTTGTGTAGACGTAGCAGGCCTGGTCCAGGATCCTGGTCTTCGGATGGTGGATGAGCAGCTCTAAATAGAAGAGAAGATCTTCGCTGATCCGAATCTCGGAGTAACGAACTCCAGTAGCCTCCAGAAAAGACTTCCTGATGAGCGGCTTCAGATAGCCGTAATTGAAAATCGTGCCGGGCGCGCGCTCCGCGGCCATTAATGGCACGGTGAGCTCCGCCGGCATCGAGGGAAAGATCGCGGCGCCGACGGACGCGTGAGCGTGATCGTATGCAAGCAGATTATCGAAAACCAGATCGACGCCTTCGCGGCATATCGGAAAGAGGCGCTGAAGTCTGTCTGACGTCCAGCAATCATCGGCGTCGATCAAGGCGATCCATTCGCCCGCGGCGGCGTCGATCGCGAGATTGCGCGCCGCTCCAGGCCCCCGGTTACGGTCCGTCGAAAGCAACCTCAGTCGTTCATCGGCGCCGTAGCGCCTGCGAATAAAATCGGCAGTTCCATCGACTGAGCAATCGTCAACCACGATCAGCTCGACGCGATGCGGCCCTTGCTGCGACAATATGCTGTCGATCGCGCGGCCTATAAATGCCCTTGAGTTGAATGCCGGCATGATCGCGGAAACCGCACAGCCGCCATGGCTCGCATCAGCCGCCCCCAAGGGTGCCCTCCCTAATGCGGCGCCCGAAATAGCGCATCGAACACACTCCTCGACGACAAATCTTCGCCGTGTGGGAATGGCCTCGGCTCACCGTGCTCGGGCGCGTCGAACATCGTGTAACCGAACGAAGCGAGCATATTTCGAACGGCCGCTGCGCTGCCACTGGCGCGATGCGCGGCATCTCCCCGGACTTCGCACCAGATATCGGGCCTGCGTCCCGCTGCGAGGAAAGCCGACATTCCGCGAACCGTCGCCTCTTCAGCGCCCTCGACGTCGATCTTGATTAAATCAATATGCGACGGGTCGCCGAGACGGCCGTCGAGGGCGAACTCAGAGAAGGTGCGGACGGGCACCGTGGCGTCTGACCGCTCATAGTCGGAGTGCGGCACGAGCGAGGAGGCGCCGAAGTTTCCCGGCCGGGTGTAGAGCGGAAGGCTGTCGGTCTTCTCGGCGAGCGCAACCGGGAAGACCTGCCCAAAGATGCCCGTATTTCGTTGCAGGAATTGGGCGAATGACGGTTCCGGCTCGAACGCAAACACATTGAGGCCAGCCTCCCGCGCCAGGAGCGAATAGAACCCAAGGTTGGCTCCGACATCGACGAATGTGCGGCCGCGAGCCTGCCGGCGGATATGTTTGCCGAGCGCACTGCGCGCATAATGACGTCTCAAATTATGAAACGAATAAGCCAGCAACCGCTGACCCTCATGGCTCATGTCCACATCGATGAACCCGAGCGACGTCCTGACTCGAGCGTTCCGCAAATGAGAGAATAAAGGATCAAGAGCGGGAAGGATGGACGCTTCCGCCCGACCTCCAATGCCGAACTGAAGAGGAGTCGCGCCAATCAACGTCCGAACCGCCGAAAGCATAGTGGCTCCTTCCTGCCGCTAGATTGCGACTGATTGGAAGAACCGTCCAGAGGAAAGGCTCGGGCCCCAATCAGTTGAGCGTAGGGACAAAATGTTTGGCTCGCCGATTGACTTGGCAGCGGGCGACCAGCACATTTTGAGTATCACCCCGGCGAGAACCCTCGAAGTGCGGGATTTGTCTGTATCCGTCGCCCTCGCTACCTATAACGGCGGCCGTCATCTTCCTCATCAGCTCGCCGATCTTTCAGCCCAGACCCTCATGCCCTCCGAAGTGGTCGTGTGTGACGACGACTCCTCCGACGACACCGTCGCGACCGTTGAGGAATTCGCGGCCTCGGCGCCTTTCCCAGTGCGCATCCATCGCAATCCCGTGCGCCTCGGCTACCGAGAGAATTTCATGCGGTGCGCGGCAAAATGCAGTTCCGAACTGATTGCCTTTTGCGACCAGGACGATCGCTGGCCGAGCCACAAATTGCGAGCCGCGGCCGATTGTTTCCACGACCCCAGCGTGCTGCTCCTGTTCCATAACGCCCGCGTCGTGGCCGACGACGGCCGTCCGATCGCGACCCTCTATCCACCTTCGAAACCAACCAGTCGATGGAAGCCGCTCGATGGCCCTCCCTGGGGCTTCTCCCCCGGATTCACGCAGGTTTTTCGGCGAGACCTTCTCGAATTCGACGACCTTTGGGAGCTCTCCGTCGATGAAAACGCTGACGGCGAGCGGCTGGCCCATGATCGCTGGTATTTCTTCCTGTCGTCGGTTCTGGGGTCGGTCCAATATCTCGCGGACTGCCTGGCCGATTATCGCCAGCACGGTCACAATGCCTATGGCTGGCGCCGATTTGCCCCGTCCCCCCGGGCGCTCGTTTCGGATCGGCTGAATGATGCCGGTGGCACGATTGCGCGCCGCGGCCACGCCTCCGAAAACCGCGCGATCATCCTGGATCGGATTGCAGAACGGCTCACGGAGCCTTCGAGGGGGCGCGCCCTTCTCGCTGCCGGCAGGTTTCGAAAACTCGCGGAACGCTGCTCGATTCGAGCACAAATCTACGAAGGAGACAGTCTGGCCAAACGCGCGAAGGCTCTGCTCAATCTGCTGACCACCCGCGCTTACGGCTCAGACCCCTGGCAGTTTGGCGCATTCGGGCTCGCGATGGACGGCCTAACCGGAGTGACGGGACTTCATTTCAAATCCGGCAAGCCGACCGCCGGGCGCACGGATGCGGAGAAGGTCAAGTGACGCGCGGTGACCGTGTGACTGCCGCGCGCCGACTTCGATTGTTGTTCGTCGCGCCATTCCCGCCGGACCTTTCGGGGAGTCACGGCGGCGTGCGCGCAATTGCATGGATTATCGATACGCTGGCACGCAGGCATGAGGTTTCAGTCCTCTACCTGCGCGAAATGAACGGGCCGGCGTTCCAGAGGCCATCGCAATGCAGCCGAATGATCGGCATCGATGTGCCGATGCGGCGCCGTACGGCCAGGCCGTTTTGGTCACGGGCGATCGAGTCCGGCCGATTGCTTCTAGGCAGCCGTCCCGATTGGGTAAGGGAGTCCTGGTCTACCGAGATGGCAACAGCCTGCGCGCAACTGGCCGACGAAATTCAGCCGGACGTGGTCCATTTCGAATTCCACGTCATGGCTCAATATATTCCGTTCGTCAGGAAGGCGGCCCCTGAGGCTCGTTGCATCGTGACGGAGCATGAGCCGGGAGTCAGCGCTCGCCTCGGGGAAGGCCCCGGAACACGTGGGCGGCTGGGCCGATGGGTCCGGCGGCTCGCCTGGAGGCGCTACGAACGGCGCGCGCTGTCGCTCGCCGACGCAATCATCACGTTCACCAGGAAAGATGAGGAAGTCGCTCGCGAACTGGTTCGCGGCTCGTCCGCGCACGTAACATGCATACCGCTTCGGATTTCGCCCGATCGGATAGGGTCCGGCCCGCGGATAGAATCCGACCTGTTGTTTATCGGCGCCTTCCGCCATCCCCCCAATGCCGATGCGGCGATGCGGCTGGCGACGGCGATCTTTCCGAAGATCCGCGAGGCAAGACCCGACGCTCGAATGATCATCGTGGGCCCGGACCCGCCGCAACAGCTGCTTGACGCAGCGGGGCCCGGCATTGAGGTGACGGGCCAAGTCCACGATGTCGCGCCCTACCTCGCCGGTGCCTCGATCGTCATTTGCCCGTTGAGAATAGGGAGCGGGATGCGGGTCAAGGTCCTGGAAGCCTGCGCGTTCGGCAAGGCTCTCATCGCAACGTCACAAGCCGTCGAAGGTCTCGGTCTTCGCCCAGGCATCGAATTCACCTTGGCGGCCAGCGACGACGAATTCGCGGACCGCGCCATCGATCTTCTCTCCAGCCCCGAGCGGCGCGAACAGCTCGAGCAGGCAGCTCTCGACTGGGCTTCGCGAACTCAGGACCCGGAACAATGGGCGGCGCAATATGACGCGCTTTATCGTCAGCTGGCGGCGAAGTGAGCGTAAGCATCACTCTCGCGGTGGCGACCTGCGGCCGGCCCCTTGCCTTGTCTCGTTGCCTGGAGGCCATTGCCGCCCAGACGCGCCTTCCGGACGAGCTGATCGTGATCGACCAAAATCCCTCGTCCGCGGCGCGCGACACGGTTCGCCGAAGCGCCCTCATCGTGGATTATCTGGAGCAGTCCAGGCTCGGCCTCTCCGCATCGCGCAACCTCGGGCTTGCGCGCGCCACGGGATCCATCCTCGCGGTCACTGACGACGATTGTTTCCCGGACGTCAATTGGCTGAGTGCGGTCGCCGCCGCATTCGAGGCCGATCCGGAGCTGGCCGCCGTGACGGGCCCGATCACTCCGCCGCCCGGCGACCCGCCGAAGGGGATGTGCGCATTCTCGCTTCGGCTGTCGCCCGGAAGCCGCCTGTTCAGCGGGCGAGTCATTCCCTGGCACGTCGGTAGCGGAGCGAATTTCGCCGCGAAGGTGGACTGGCTTCAGCGCGTAAGCGGATGGGATGAGCGTCTCGGCGTCGGCACTGAAGGCAAGGGCGCCGAGGATTGTGACATCATCGACCGGTTGCTCGTGGGGGGCGGAACGATCCGATACGAGTCCGGAGCTGTGGTCCATCACGAGTGGCAGCCCCTGGTACGACGGCATGCGACGAGATGGTCCTATGGTTTTGGGATCGGCGCGCTGTGCGGATTGCGCCTCGCCGCGCGCGACCGGTTTGGGCTGACGATGATCGCTGCTTATCTGCGCCGGCACCTTCGGATGTTGCTTCGGGAGGTCGTTCGTCTGAACGGGAACGAGGCCTGGCAACGTTTGACGGCCATCGCCGCGGCGGTGCCCGGCCTGGCCTATGGCTTTCGGGCTAGTCGTTCGGCGGAAGCCCGGCCTGCTCGCGCAACTCCTTCTGGACATGATTGAGGGTCGTCGCATCAACCGATCCCTGCTGAATCTTTTCCCGAACAAGGCCGAACAATGCCCATGCGCGAAACAGGGCCATCTCATCTTGCGGTCCGGCGGCGCGTTCATAAGCGCGCCACCATCCGCGAGCGAAAAGGTCGTCGCCAAATCGCCGAACGGGATGCCGGCGGCCGGCGCGGAACACGAAGCTGATGAGCGCCCAGGTGCGCGCGAGATCCGCGCGCGGATCCCCAAAACGCGCATTCGTCCAATCCAGGATGCCAGCCAATCGATCCGAGGCGAAAATCAGGTTCCCAGGATAATAATCGAGATGCAGCAGCGCCGGCTGCCGCTGCACCTTCTCGAGCCTTTCGCGCATCGGCGCGTCCACGGGCCCGAAACAATCGATCCAGTCCGCTGAGAGGGCCTGTTCCAGCGCGCTCTCGTGGATCCGCGCCTGCTGCTCTCCGAACAGCTCACCGAGCCGCAAAGCCGACCAGGGCCTGTTGTGGATCTCGCGCCTAAGCTCCCGCCCGGACGTCCACTCGAGCAGCAGCACCGGGCGCGCTCCCATCCGGACGGTGGCAAGGGGACGCGCCACGGGAAGGCCGGCGCCGCGTGCCAAGGTCATCATTCGAGTCTCGTGCTCGGCGCTGGCGTCATCGTCGGGACGCAGGATGCGCACAACGAAGCGGCCGTCAGGGCAGTCCACGCGCCAAATGCTCTTGCCGCGGTGACCGCGCAGCTTCGTCCACCGGGCGGGGCTTGCAAGGCCGAGACTTGACGCCAGCGCTGCGAGGTCGGCTTCCTCCACCTAAGCCGCTGCGCGCCTGCGAAGCCTGCTCCAGATCGCGGCTTGGGCAGTCTTCAGGACGTCGTCGGCGGTTTGCTCAGCGTCGATTACGACCAGGTTTGGGACAGAGCTTTCGAGCTTACGATATTGGGCGCGCCAGCTCTCGAGCGTTCCGGACGAATATTCCCCCTTTCGACCAAACATGGTGCGACCGGATGCATCGAGGAGGAGGACGAGATCCGCCGGGGGCACGATCCAGCGCTGTACGCGCCTCGAAAAGCGCTGCAGCGCCGAAAGAGGAGTGCCGGCCGATACCGCTCCGTCGAGCACGTATCGCTCGAAGAGCACGATTTGGCCGTCCGCGCTACGCAACAAGGCCTGCAAATAGCGTGCCCACAACACTGCGCTCTGGGCGGCGAAAACCAGGCCTGGGACGCGAAGCAGCTGGGCCCGCCGCATCCTGCCACCGGTCAGGCCCATATAAATTCTTCGCGTGCGGAACGGCAGCGTCTTCTGCAATCCTTCGACAAGGGTCGATTTCCCCGCCCCGTCCGGCCCGATCACAGCCACGCAAAGCCCCCGGGATTTGAAACTGAACAACGAGCCGATCCTGCGGCCCGCGCCGAGCGATCTCGAGATGACTGCCGGCCGCTGGTTTCGCGCAGCGGGCCATGATCGTGAGACGATGTCGTCCCAATCACCCGCGGCGGCGGACCCGACGAGGCTGGCGGGATCAATTCCCCGATCCTTCAACAGCTGCTCGATATCAGCCGGGCCACCGCTCCAGTCGGCTGCCAATCGTCTCAGGCGCACATGATAGCGCTGCGGCACATGACCCTTTTCGATCGCTCGAAGGAGGAGGGCCCACATGAGCCAATCAGGCGCGATCTCGGGCAAGGGCTCGCGGCGAACGTCGCCGAGCAACCTATCCGCAGGGATCGCCACTCCGCCCATCTTGAGAGCGTACTGGACATGAACCCACAGGAAGCGCCCCGACGGCGCATCGAAACTCACGGCGTGAAAGCCGCTTCCGCCGCTTCGCATCTCAAGGAATCCGGCGCTCAAGACAATTTTTCGCACCTCGTTCGCGTCGCGCTCGCTGACGAGAATGTCGACGTCACCTTCAGTCGAAAGCAGGCCCTCCCAAGGCCGAATCAGCGCCCAGGCAATGCCGCCGCGATCGAGCGCGTCGAAAAGCTGAAGCAGCGTTGGCGGAAGGTCGCCGTGCGAGGGCCGTTTGGACCGTCCACGCCCCGCCGCTGAATTCCGATGGGGTCGATCGTGTCGCAAACTGGTCGTCAACGCCCCCGCCTCGCATCCGCGATCGCCACGTCAATACCGTGCGCCCGTATCCCGATGCAATGCCAGAACGGTTGGAGCCGTGCAGTAAGTCATTGATGCAGAAGCGGACAGATCGACATTCGAATGGCGCGTTGGTAGTTCTGGCTGATGTCGGAAATGACCGCAGAGGAAACCGGGCAGGGGCCGTTTCGACCGATCGTTCAGATCATCCGCGCTACGATCACATCTCTTCTTAAGAGCCGGACCGTCCCCGTCGGCGGCGTCCGCTGGGGCTCGTTGCGTCGCACAAGCCCGATCAGCCGGCGCTATGGATATGACCGCGGCAAGCCGATCGACCGCTATTACATTGAAGAGTTCATCGCCGGCGCTTCCTCCGACATTCAGGGACGAGTGCTGGAAATCAAGGAGCCGGAATACGCCCAGGGCTTCCGCCGAGTCACGCAGACGGACATTCTCGACATCGATGCGGCAAATCCGAAAGCCACGATCATAGCTGACTTGAACGAAGCCACGCCGCTGGTGAGCGATACCTACGATTGCATCATTTTCACTCAAACGCTCCAATATATCTATCGGGCGGAAGCGGCGATGGCGGAGCTTCATCGAAGCCTTAAGCGGGGCGGCGTATTGCTGATGACGGTTCCCGGGATCGCGCCCGCGCCGCTCAATGAGACGCGGCAGTGGACTTTCACACATTTCTCGGTTGAGCGACTGATCGCGCAATGCTTCGGCGAAGGCGCCGGCGAGGTGCGAACCTATGGGAATCTCGTGACGGCCACTGCTTTTCTTTTCGGGCTTTGCGCCGAAGAGTTGCATGCCAACGAACTGGCAATTCACGATCCGGAATATCCTCTGATCGTCGCGGCCCGCGTCGTAAAGGCGGGGTGATGGCAGCGATTCGACCCGTACTTGCACGCGCCAAGCGCGCTTTAAAACGACGCTTCGCTCGAGGTTCGCTGATCCTGGTCTACCATCGCGTTGCCGAAGAGCGGCTCGACCCCTGGCGCCTGTGCGTCAGCCCCGCGAATTTCGAGTCTCACCTGCAAGCTTTGAGAGCGCTCCGCCACGAAATCGTTCATGTCTCCCATCTCGCCGGAGAATTGGCCGCCGGAAAACTGCGTCCGCGGACAATTGCCGTCACCTTCGACGATGGTTACAGCGACAATCAGCTATGCGGTCGTCCGCTGTTGGAAAAGTATGACGTTCCAGCGACACTGTTTGCCACGGCCGGGTACATCGGAAGCCACGACGAATTTTGGTGGGATGCGCTCGAAAGGATTTTCCTTCAGCCGGGGTCGCTCCCTCCCGTCCTCGAGTTTGATCTGGACGGGTCGCGCTATCGCCGCGAACTGGGAGACAGAGCCGATTTGAGCGCAGCGGACGCGTTTCGGTGGCCTGAATGGAAACCCTTCCGCGAGCCGCCAACGATCCGACACCAGATCCATGACGACCTGTGGAAAATACTCGTCGACAAGCGACCCGAGGAGCGGGATCGCCTAATTGCCATGCTTCTGGATTGGGCGGGCCTCGGCGGCGCGCGCGAAGCGCGCAGGCCTATGTCCGAACAGGAGCTCAGGCAGCTTCGCGGCGATGGTCTCGTTCAGATCGGCGCCCATAGCATGACTCATCCGGCGTTGCCGTCGCTGCCGCCGCGAATCCAGGCTCTCGAGCTTGGAGAAAGCAAGTCCCGCCTCGAGGAGCTTCTGGGCGAGCCAGTGGTGGGCTTCTCCTATCCACAGGGAAGGAGCTCGCCGGAAACGGCTCATCAAGTCCGGTCGGCGGGCTATGCCTTTGCATGCGGTTCCGTGGCGGGCGCGGTGTCCCCGCAGGCGGACCTCTATCAGCTTCCGCGCCTATCCATCGGCAATTGGGAGGGGGCGAAGTTCAGGTCGTTCGTCGAGGCCAATATTGCAGCGTGAGGCGGAAACGAAAGGCCGAAGCGTCCCCAACCCGCTCCCCGCCTCAGTCACACCGCTCGTAAGCTGCATCATCATCTTCCTGGACGAGGAAAAATTCCTCGCGGACGCGGTCGAGAGCGTCCTTGCGCAGACTTACGCCAACTGGGAATTGCTGTTGGTCGACGATGGCTCGTCGGACGCGAGCGCATCCATCGCAAAGGCATATTGCGCGCGCGATCATGGGCGCATTCGCTACTTGACCCACGAGGGAGGCGCGAACCGCGGCATGAGCGCCAGCCGAAATCTGGGACTTCACGACGCTCGCGGAGAGTTCGCGGCATTCCTCGATGCCGACGACAGCTGGGCGCCTGACAAGCTGGAGCAACAGATCGCCTTGTTCGAAGTCCATCCGGAGGCGGTCATGGTCTGCGGCGCCACACTATATTGGCGCAGCTGGCAGGCGGACCCGGCGGCTGACGAGATCATTTTCACCGGCGACGTCCGAGGCGATGGAGGCTGGGTCCGCTCGTTGGAGCAGGATCATTCGTACCAGGCCGGAGAATTGCTGAGGCTTTTGTACCCGCTGGGCGAAGGCATGACGCCCTCATCCTCCGGAATCATCGTCAGGCGGGACAAGGCGCTGGCAGTGGGGGGTTATGTCGAAGCATTCCGCGGTCTCTTCGAAGACCAGGTTTTCCGGGCGAAGATGTATCTTGCAGGGCCCGTCTATGTTTCGGCCAAATGCTTCGATCGGTACCGGCAGCACGATCAGTCGACGTCGAAGCTCGCGCGCGCCTCTGGCCAGTCGCGGGCATTGCGCGTTCGCTTCTTGCGGTGGTTGAAACATTATCTGGACGAACTCGGCTACCGCGACCCTGAAGTTCGCCGGAAACTTAGAAAGGCTTTGCTCAAAAACGGCTATCCGAGGACGTACCGACTTGCAGCTCGGATCGCGCGCGGCGTGCGGTCGGCACTGGCCGGGTCCTAACCGCTGCATTCCAGCGCGAGTTTCGAGATGCGGTTGGCGATAGCCAGAAATGGCCGATCGTCACCGGCGGGCCGCGCCTGCTCATTCGCTGCGTGCTGCATCCAGCATGCATGGAAGCACAGGTCGAGCCATTCCGGCGGCCCCCCGACGACCGAGCGCAATTCGCTTTCGTACGACGTAATCAATGCGCCGCGGTCGCTGTTGGTCGGAAAACATTCGGCGAATGCGTGGAGGCGGTCACGATGACCGGCTGCCAAAAGGGCATCGCAGGCTGAATACCAAAAATCCGCGAGCGGGAGACCGTCCAGGCGAGCTTCCTCCCAATCGACAACTCCAATCGGCGCCTCGGGCGCGATGAGAATGTTGCTCATTGTCAGATCATTGTGAGCACATACGAACGGGACCGCACGGCCACTGAGGCGCCGGCACGCATCCGCCAACCAATCGAGATAGGCCGCGCCGCTTTCCAGATCCGGTGCAACCGCTCGCGCGGGCTCGAGGACAAATCGCTCATAATGCTCGGCGGTGAGTTCGAGCTGGTGCGCGGTGGCCGCATTCCATCGATTGAGCCAGCCTGAAATATCGCCAACGACCCCGGCGATCGCCCCGGGCCTTTCGCGGAGGACCATCGACGCAGGCCGGCCCGGAACGCATGACAAGAGCAACGAACAGCGAGCTTCGCTCTCGGAATATCGGATGACAGCGGGCACTTGGGCTCCCGACATTCTGGCGCCTGGCCCGAGTTCATCGAGCTTGTCAGCCTCGTTCCGGAGTGCGGCTCTCCGCGACGAGGGCGCGAGTTTGGCGACGACGCTCGGACTTCGCTCATCCGCCTCGAACAGGAATATTGTCGTTGCTCCTTGCTGACCTCGCCAACTCGTTGCGACCACCATCTCCCGATCATTCCAGTCGGACTCGACGACGAGTGGCTTTGACTTTGCCTTGTGAATCGCAAAGCCGAAACTCGGGAGAATCGCGCGCAGCACCGTCGAGCTTACAGGTGCATATCTGAGCAAGCGCTCAACCCAGCGCCAGCGGTGCGACAGCGGCCAGGTCCCGAGCGCGAATGCCAAGCTCCTGCCGGTCAGCGCGATGAAATACTGCGCGTCTCCGCTTCCCAACTGAATGAACGGGGCTTTAGACTGCCCGGCGCGGCTCATCGATGTCGTCTACGCGGTGAAGATCGAACCGACACGGCACCAATCCATGAAGCTGCGGCGGGTCCCCCGGATCAGCCGGCAAGCCATCCGCCTTCAACACGTTCATCTGAACGGCCATCGGTCGATAGTCGAGCGTCGAACTCCGCATATTGGCGAGCCATAAGTTGATCACGTAACGACCGGCTTCCAAGTGCAAATTCTCAATGTCGAATCGCCAGACGCTGCTTCCGGCTGGCACATCGATATGGCGATTGGCTTTGGTCCACGAATCGGCGTTGATGAGCTTGTTGCCAAGTTCGTCGCGAATGTCCGCCGCGAGCATGGCTTGAATCCGGTGCGGGGCCTCGATCCGCACCTCGATTCGAACCGGACCGAGCGAGCGCGGAACCGAAGACCGGCGGGTCGGATCGCCATAACGGACGGCGGTCACGACAGGGCCGCGTGTGATCTGCTCGCGCGGCGGGAGTTCGAACCATTCATCCGGATCAGTCTGAGGACAGGCGCTTTCAAGATATTGGCCAATGACGTCGCCGGTAGCGCCGTCGGCCATGAGGCGCCCTTTCTCCAGCAGAATTGCGCGCGAGCATAGCCGCTGGACCGCCGCGAGGTTGTGACTCACGAAGAAAACCGTGCAACCGCTCTTCGCGACTTCGTCCATTCGCCCGAGGCATTTCTGCTGAAAAGCAGCGTCGCCGACGGCGAGCACCTCGTCGATGATCAACACTTCCGGCTCAAGATGGGCGGCCACGGCGAAGGCAAGGCGCATGACCATTCCGCTCGAATAGCGCTTGATCGGAACCGCTAGAAATTCCTCCACTCCCGAAAATTCGACGATCTCGTCGAAGCGCTTGCGAATGTCCTGCGCCGTCATCCCCAGGATTGCGCCGTTGAGATAGATATTCTCTTTTCCGGTGAGCTCGGGATGAAAGCCGGTTCCGACTTCAAGCAATGCTCCGACCCTCCCCCGGATTCGGGCATGGCCGGTCGTGGGGGAAACGATGCGAGCAATGATCTTCAGCAGCGTGCTCTTGCCCGAGCCATTCGGGCCGATGAGCGCAACCGCCTCACCCCGCGAAACGTCGAAAGACACGTCCCGAACCGCCCACAGTTCCGTGAGGTCCTCCGAACCGTGAAGAAGTTTCTGTCTCGCCGAGCGGAGCGTTGCCATCGTGCCGCTGGTCAGCGCCTCCCTCAATGTGGTCGAGCGGCGGGAGCTCTCGATCCGATAAAGTTTGCCCAGGTCGCTCGCCTGGATCGCGATGTCTTGATCCATCCTAGGCGACGTCCGCGAAGCGGTGCTCGTCCCGCTCAAAGTAAACCACGCCGACAGCGAGGAGGAGCAGGGCCGACGCCAAACCAATCAGGCTTTCGGTCCAGGAGAAGGGGTGAGTGCCCAGCAAAATCGCTCGGAACCCGTCGATCACGGACGCCATTGGATTGAGAAAATAGAGTGTCCGCCATTCCGCCGGCAGCCTCGACACCGAATAGACGATCGGCGAGGCGAAGAACAGAATTTGGACGAGAAACGGCAGGGTGTGCGTGACGTCCCGATACCGCAGGTTCAGCGCGGCGAGTCCAACGCCAAGGCCAGTCGCTGCGATCGCCGCAATCGACAGCAGCAGCGGGATAGCGAGCGCTGCTTGCAAGGTAAGTGCGCCGCTCGAAGAATAAGCCATCACGATGAGCAGCAGGATCAGCGGCACCATCAGATCGACGACGGCGCTCAGCACGCCCGAAATCGGCAGGCAAATGCGGGGGAAATAGACTTTCATGATCAACGGCTGGTTGGTGACGAGGCTGCCCGCCGCGGTGGTCAAGGCATTGGCGAAGAAGGTCCACGGGACCAGGGCCGTCAGATAGAAAACGAATGGCGGCACTCCATCGGTGGGAATTCGCGCAAAGCGGCCGAGCAGCAGCCCCAGTATCACGGCCGTCAGCAATGGCTGGAGGATCGCCCACAGGGCGCCAAGCAATGCCTGGGCATAACGAACCTTCAAATTCTTCCAGACCAGGAAATAGAGGAGCTCGCGGAAGCGAATGACTTCCGCCGCCTGTTCACGAAGCGAGCGCCTGCCGGGCTCGATCAATGTTTCTTCGACAGTTCTCATGACGCGCCCCAGTCAGATGTTCGCTTCTAGCAAAAGTTCGTCAATACGTATCGTCGACGCGCCCCGCGCCCGCGCCGAATATTGACACCGCGCAAGATAAAGGCAAACCCGTGATCTTGCTTCATATTTTGTGTATGCGTCGCCAAGGGGCTTCGCGGGGCGCAAAGCCGCCAAGGTTAAAGGAAAGGCTTCGCTCCCGACGTGGCGGATCGTTCTCCAGTCGTGTCTCTCGTGGTCTCCACCAAGGGACGGCAGCATCAGCTTGTGCAACTCCTGGACTCACTCGATCGGCAGACCTTCAAGGACTTCGAGCTGATCATCGTCGAGCAAAACGAGAAGGGGCTCGTTGCACCGCTCCTCAAGAAGCAGCGCAAGTTCGCAATCCGCCACATTCATACTCCATCGGAGCAAGGCCTGAGCCGCGGCCGGAACCGCGGCATTGCAGAAGCTCGCGGTGAAGTCCTGCTCTTCCCGGACGACGATTGCTGGTATCCGAAGCGCTTCATCGAGGATGGTTTGAGGATCATGTTCGAACGGAAGCTCGATGCGCTCACCGGGCGGCCGACGAATGAGAAGGGAGAGCCGATCCAGGGGCGCTTCGAGACGGAGGCGCAGTGGATCACCCCGACGAACGTGTGGACGACCCAGATTGAATGGGACGCCTTTTGGCGCCGGGATCTTTTGATCGAGCTTGCGGGCTACGATGAGGTGATCGGTGTCGGCGCTCCATCGCCGTGGCAGTCGGCCGAAGGCCAGGACCTGATGCTTCGCGCATTAAAGAAGGGCGCTCGCTGCTGGTATGACCCGACGATCAATGCACATGATGCGGGCGTTGATCGCCGGCGAGCGGATGCGGCGACGATCGCGAAGGCTCGCGCCTACGGCCGGGGCATGGGCTACGTGCTGCGTAAGCAAAGGCTTGGTGCCGGTGTGTCCACTTATCTGTTCAGTCGCGCGATCGGCGGGGCGATGGTTGCTGCGATTACCGGCCGGCGCCGGCTGGCGCTGTTCCACGCGGCGACGGCGCTTGGGCGCCTGGAGGGCATCGTCGGACGGTGCTTGAGCCGCTTCGCTTGACACAAACGGCGGTCGCTCGCGGAGCGCGGGCACGAACAATGTATATCAACGGCCGGTTCCTCGAGCAGCCGATGAGCGGCGTCCAGCGCTATGCGCGCGAGATGGTCCTTGCGCTCGACCGGCTCGTGGGCGCCGAGGAAAATATGAGCGAGCGGTGGTGCCTGCTGACTACGGGGCGGGGCCGGAATGACCTACATCTCGACCATATCGAGGTGACGCCGATTTCAAGCCGCTTGGCAGGCCACGCATGGGAACAGCTGGCCCTTTCGCGCGCCGCGAGTGACGGCGTCCTGGTGGGATTCGGCGGCAGCGGACCCCTCTTCCATCCTCGCCAGCTCGTTGTCATCCACGACGCGGCCGTGTTTCGTCGCCCCGGCCTCTTCTCGTGGAAATATCGCAGCTGGCATCGCTTCATGGGGCGGATTTTGGCGCGGCGCGCTCGGATCGGCACCGTGTCCCGCTTTTCGCAAGGGGAGCTTGCCGAAGTCCTCAAATTGGAGCCCGAATCGATACCGGTTTTGTACAACGGAGCCGATCATATGAGGCGCGTCGTCCCGTCACCCGAGACGGTGGAGCGGCTTCGGTTGGAAGGCCGGCACTATTTCGTCATCCTTGGCAACCTCACGAAGAACAAGAATGTCGCGGCGGCGATCGAAGCATCTGCGCATTTCCCCAACTGTCTTTTGGTCATCGTCGGCGGTTCCAATCAGCCGATTTTCGGATCGCCCGGCATGGGCGAGCTCAATGAACAGCTGCTGTTCGCCGGTCGATTGGATGATCGAAACGTTGCCGGCCTGCTCAAGCAGGCTTCCGCGTTACTTTTCCCAAGCCTGTATGAAGGATTCGGCATTCCGCCGCTGGAAGCCATGGTGGTCGGCTGTCCAGTCATCGCCTCGGACATCCCCGCGGTGCGCGAGGCATGCGGCGACGCCGTGCGCTACTTCGATCCATTCGATCCGATCGCGCTCGCCAACCAAATGCAGACGATCCTTGGCGAGAGTGCCGCGGATCGGGCGCAGCGGATCAGCCGCGGCGAGGCGAGGGCGGCGAATTTCACCTGGGAGCGCTCGGCGAAAGCGCTGCTCGCGTTTTGCCGCTCGGAGCTTCTCCACGCCGGATCGAGCGCGTGAAAATCCTCCACGTTGCAGAAACGGCCAAGGGCGGGGTCGGCACCTATCTTGAAGAGCTGATGCCCTTGCAGATCGAGAAGCTCGGCGAGAGCAACGTCAAGGCGCTCATTCCGCTCGAACATCGGGCACAATTGCCTTCCGTGAACGATGATCGCCTCGTGCTATTTCGTCGACCTGCGCGATCCCTTGCCGCTCTCGTTGACTTGCGTCGTCAAATGAGCAAGGCCCTGCGCGATTTTCAGCCGGACGTTTTGCACCTTCATTCGACCTTCGCCGGCGGTTTGGGACGGTTGGCGGTTCCTTTCAGGCGGCGGCCAAAGATCGTCTACACACCCCATGGATGGCCGTTCGAAATGTGGCCGAGTGGAATCGCGAGACGAGCAACGGCACTTGCCGAGCGCATGCTGGCGGCGAGGTGCGACAGGATCGTCGCGGTTTCGGCGGCCGAACGGCAGCAGGGACTGGCGGTTGGAATCGCAGCGGACAAGGTGATCGTCGTGCTCAGCGGGATCTCCGCTGAACCGCCTTCTACGGCCGCAGCCGAATGGCATGACGAACGGCTGAAGGTGCTGTTCGTTGGGCGTCTCGATCGACAGAAGGGCATCGACACACTGATGGGCATAGTTGCGCGACACCCGGACCGCATCGTCGTTCGGGTAATTGGAGAGTCGGTCGTGTCGAACACGACTGAGGATCTGCGCGCGCCGAACGTGCAGCATCTCGGTTGGCTGGATCGATCGGCGGTCACTGCGCAGATGAAGGCCTGCGATGTGCTGGCGATGCCTTCCCGATGGGAAGCCCTAGGCCTTACCGCGCTTGAGGCTGCGAGAGTTGCGAAACCTACGATTGCATTCTCGGTCGGAGGCTTGCCCGAAGCGATTGAATCCGGGATCACCGGCCGCCTTGTTCCCGCGGACGATCCCGCAGCCTTCGAGCAGGCCTTGCTATCGGAAACGCGCGATGGATGGCGGCAAATGGGAGCGGCCGCCCGAGATCGATTTGGCAGGCTGTTCACGTCCGCCCGGATGGCGGATCAACTCTTCAAAGTGTACGAGAGCGGCTGATCGCTGGCTGGGAGCGTGAGGCGTGTTTCAATTCGCTCACGTAAGCCGTGCAAACACTTTCCGGCCAACGCGAACGAGCAATTCGGCTGCCCAAGGTCCAGCGGGTGCCACCAACCACCTTGGCCCGGCCAGCAGCAACGTCCCCGAGGCCAGCAAATAGCCAGCGACCATGACGAGCTGATTGGCCGATGCGGACGGGAATCGCATCACGGAATTCAGCGCCAGCGCTGCGCCGATGCCGACGAGTGCGATGATCAGGCTTTTTCCGTGGGCGGCCAGTACGGCGGGCCAGGATTCCTCGAATGTGACGACAACGAAGCGAAGGCCGAGGACGTAATAGGCCACGCGCGACAAAGCGACGGCAATCGCCACCCAGATCACGGAATGGCCGACGGCGATGACGAGCCCGACAAAGAGAATTGCGGTGGAAACCAGTTGCCGCCGCGCTGCACCCCAGGCGTAACCGGCGGCCAGCGCCGCGCATTCGAAGGGCGTCGTGCCAACCCGAGCGAAGGCGCCGACGAACAGGATTTGAGCGATCGGGACCGCTCGTGACCATTCCCTTCCTAACAGCACGTGGACCAGCAGCGGCGACGCAAGCCAAAGAGCGACGGTGATCGGAATCAGGAGGAGGCCCTGAAATGCAATGGCATCTCCGAGAGCAATGGCGATCCTGGCTCTGTTGCCCTTGATGCGCGAAAACCATGAAAGGAGCGCGGCCTGGGCCGGCAGGCCGATCAGATTTGTCGGAATGAGGACGAGATTTGATGCCCTTGTGTAGACGCCCAGCGAAGACGCCCCGAAACTCGCGCCGATGGCCAGCCGATCGATCGAATCCGACGTGAAGATGAGCATTCGGTTGGTGAGCGGCGCCCTGCCGTCGGCCAGGAGCTGAAGGCTCGCCTTGGTAAGCGTGAAATACGGCCGGATTTTAGTCGCTCTCATGCACCAGGCGAATTCAAGCGCCGTTGCAGTTGCGAGTCCGAGAAGCAGCGACCATGCGCCGAAGCCGAGCAGCGCGAAGACAAGCGTGATCGCCAGGCCAGCCACGATCTGCGATTTCATTTGCGACACGATGATCCGCTCGACCTTCGACTGCCGTTGCAGGACCGCGATGAAGAAACTCGCCAGGCATCGCAGCGGTATGATCAGCGCAGCGCCTCGAAGGAGAGGTGCCAGGCCGGTCATGCCGAGCCCTCTTTCGATCATACCGGCAGTGGCGAACAGGATCGCCCCCGCGGCAACGCCAACGACGAGAAGGAGCGAAAAGGCATTGCGGTAATCGACGGACCGCAGGCGATGCCGCTGTAGGAGCGGGATGCCGACAAACGCAAATGAAGCGGCCGCCGACAGGTCGACAGATAGCTGGGCGATCGCAAATTTACCGAACTCGGCGGGGAGCATTACCCTGCTCGTGACCAATAGAACGAGCATGTTGACGAGCATGAGGGACGCGCGGCCCCCGATGCCCTTTAGAATGGTCCCCAGCGGACCGCGTGCGGGCCCGAATTCGGGCCGAGTGATGCCGGCGCCGAGATCGCTTGGAGCGGATAGAAGGGGGTCAGCAGTCTCGAATTGGGGATCGGCGTCCGTGGGACTTCTATGCATTCCGGACGACCCGGCGCCGGACACAAACCAAAATCGCAATCGCAAGAAAGATCAGTCGAGGAATAAACCTGGGCTCTCCCCAGAGCCAGATTTGGGTGAGATCCAGCAGACCAACGAAGGCGATCGGGTAGACGAGGAGTCCCACCGGGTGCTTGGTCCGATACAAGCCGTAAAGGAATCCAATCAGGATGCCGAACAAGAATAGGTAACCGAGGCCCAGGGGAATGCCAAAATCAACGATCGGCGCCATGATCCCGCCCGGATTGTTGAACTCGACGTTGCCGAAGGACCGGAAATAGTCTTGCTGGTACGTGATCATTGACTGGTCGAAAACGAACGGCAATTTGGTCAACCAGCGCGCGGTAAGGAGCGGATACCCCACCGGCGGCATTGTCTCGATGATTCCCGCTCCGGTGTTCGAGGCGACAGAGATATAAGCGAGCAGCCGTGTTCCCGCGAATTGCGCGAAGGTGTCGTACCGGTCGGAATAATAAGCCCAGGTCCGAGTGTATTCGCCTGCAGCGAAGACGAGAAGCCCGCCGATAATGCCGACGATCGGTACGTAGCGGCCGATGCCCCTCAGCCGTTCCCAGAAGCTGAGCAGCGGCAGCATGAACGCCACTCCGTCCTCGACAAGGACGATCCTTTCGGTGCCGACGAAGGCATGCATCAGGATGAAGAAGGGTAGGACCACGGCCGGAAGGATTGCGCGTGACGGGAAAAATTTCCCCCAGAGTATGAAGCGCACCGAAGACATGCACAGAACAATGGGCGTAATGTTGGTCAGCGAAGTAATGCCGAAGACCCTGCCCATCTTGTCTCTCGCCGCGTACAGGGCGCCCCGTTCGCCACTCAATCCGCTGAACACCACCGCGGAGTCGGTTATCAACGGGCCCAAAAGCAAGACGTAGGCGATAAGCGCTATGAGAAGAAACGCGACCAGCGTCAGATCGAACCAGCGGACGTCGAAGCTCAGATGCTGCGGGCCCGGTCTCGAGCCGAGGGCCGTTCCGACCATCCCGCCGCTCGCCATAACCGCGATACAAACCACGCCCAGTGCGATCATTTCGGGCGTTAGAAAATTGTATGTGCCGAATTCAGGCATGTGGGGCGCGCCGAGCGCCGCGCCCACTACGAAAACCGGCAGAACGAGCAGAATCAGCAGGTTACCGGGATGAATCCACCAGAGACGGTTGATCATTCCTATGCAAGTGCTGCAATTACTCCCGGCGTGTCCAGAGAAATGACAGAATGGTTGCCGATCGGCGCGTCAACGTGAGCGGTACGTGGTCATGACACGGCTTCGAGAGGGCCGCGTCGTCTTCCTCAGCTATCATCTGCTCGATAGCCCCAGGCGCGCGGGGTTCCATTGGCTTGCGGACGCCTTTTGGGCTGCAAGATGGGATGTTATCTTCGTGACGACGGCCATCAGCCGTGCATCCAAGCTCCGGCGCGATCCTCGCCTTGCGTCGGGACAGCCGATGGGTGTGCCGACCGAACTGGCCCCTCGGCTCACCATGTACATCGAGCCGGCCCTTATCCATCCGGCCCACATCCGCATGCCCTGGCTGCGAAGCGTCACCGGTCTCGGCATGGCTCGTTATGGGCGGCGATTGTCCGATACTTTGACAGCCTTCGTGAAGGCCGCCGACCTCGTGGTGTTCGAGAGCAACGCGTCGCTCATGATGTTCGACGCCGTGAGGCGCGCTACGGATGCAAAGCTGGTCTACCGAGTCTCGGACGATGTTCGCGTGATCCGCAACTCTCCTCTCGTTCGTGCGGCTGAGGATGCCGTGATCGACCAGTTCGATTGCGTCAGCGTTCCCAGCCGCACGCTTCTTCAATCGCGTTTTTCGAGATTGAAGAATGCGATCTACCAGCCTCACGGCGTTCCGGATCTCCCGCCCGTTCGCGGGGAACGCCGCTATCCGAACGACGGGCCAGTCGCGACGTCGGTCGGGAGCACGCTTCTCGATTACGAATTTCTGCGCCTCGCGCCATTTCGAAGGCCGGGCATTGCCTTCCATCAGATCGGCCAGATGACGGCTCCAGTCCGGGCTCCCAACCTCATCGCACATGGCGAGTTGCCGTATTCGGAAGCCGTTGATTTCGCTGCTCAGGCCGATCTCTGCCTAGCCCTTTACGAGGAGCATCCTCATAGCGCTTATCTGGCGGAGACCTCGAACAAGCTTGCCCTGTTCATGTCGCTGCGGAAGCGCATTGTCGCACCCGAGTTCCTGCGCTTCGGTCTGGATCGCCCCGGTATCTTTTTCTACGACGTGAAGGATCCGCCCACGATCGACGCCGCGCTCGACGCGGCGCTGGCATTCGACCCTGCCGACGTTCCAATGGTGAAGCAGAGCAGCTGGTCCAATGTTCGGGACGGGTTGCTGGACTGTGTCGGACTCCCCAAGTCCGGCGGGCTTTAAGCGGCGGGTTCCGGATAATTGTAGGTATAATAGCTTGACCTGAGTGACCGCTGAGCTTCGAACATGGTGAGCACCGCGCCAATGACATGGCTTTGCTGCGACTGCAGCCGACTCAAGGCGAAGCGGGCTTCTTCCTTAGTGACTCCTTCGCTCCTCACGACGAAAATCGTTGCGTCGGCCGCGGCCGCAAGGCGCGAAGCGTCGGCAAGACCCATGGTCGGCGGTCCGTCGATAATCACGTAATCATAAGTCTTAAGCGCCTCATCGATCAGCGCCCTTACCCGTATCGGATCGAGCAGCGCCGCGGGGCTCGAGGGCCGCGATCCGGCTGTCAGCAGGTCAATCTCGAACATGTTTGAGCGGGTCTTGGCATGCGACAGGTCCATCCTGCCCGAAAGAACGTCCGCCAATCCGACGTCGTTCTTGACGTTCTCATGCTGGTGCAGTGTCGGCTTACGCAAGTCCCCATCCACCAGAAGGACTCGTTTTCCGGCCTGCGAAAAGGCGTGCGCCAGACCCAATGCGGTGGTGGACTTGCCCTCCTGCGCCTTGCTGCTGGTGAATAAGATGGAGCCCGGCGGCGCTCGTTCGGTGCCGAGTTCGACCGCCGTCCGAAGAGAATGGCAGGCCTCCGAGAGCGGCGAATTGGAATCGAGCAGAGCTTCGGCGACGTCGACCGCATCCTTGACCTTCGGAATGACGGCAAGCAACGGCACCGCGACCTCTTGGCCGACTGTCTCGGGCTCGCTCACTGTTTGATCTAGCCGTTCCCGAACGAAGACTAGCAGGAATGCGAGTATCGCGCCCCCAGCGAAGGCCAGTGAGAGATTCTTGCCGGCATTCGGCGAAATAGGAGCGCTGGCCGGAAATGCGCGGTCGACCACCGCGATGTTGTTGCTTGTAGCGCCCGCTTCCGCGCTGACCTGCTTGTAGCGTTGAAGCAGTCCGTCATAGAGCTCCCGGTTCGTGTCCACCTCGCGCTGAAGGATATTGTAGCGCACGGACCGATCCTGCTCTGAGAGCGTCGCTCCCTTGAGCTGGCCCACGCCGCTGGCCAACGCGGACTCCTGGCGGGCCGCGACGAGATACTGGTCGCGGATCGAGTTCCTCACGCTGACGGCCATCGATTGGATCTGCCGGTCGAGCTCGGCGATGTTCGCCTTCGCCTGCTGCACGAGCGGATGTTCGTCCTGATACCGCTGCAAGAGCTCCTGCAGTTTCGCCTGAGCTTCGGCTTTCTGCTGATTCAGCTGCTGAATTGCGGAATTCGTCAGCACCTCGGGCAGGCTCATGATCGGCGTGGATTGCGCTTGCTGCCACTTTTCCTGCGCCTGTATGCGGTTCGACTTGGCCTGGGCGTAGACGGAATTGAGCTGGACGAGGTTGGATGTCGTCAGCGACTTAGGTGCATGTTGGTCGTCATTCATGCCCGCGCTTGCGTCGAGCAGCCCGGCGGCGCGGGCGTAAGCGATCAGCGCTCGCTCCGACAACTCGAGGCGGCCCTTGGCGAGGTCGAGCTGCTTCTGAAGGAATTGGCGCGCATAGTTGGACGCGTTGAATTTCGTTTGTAGATTACGTTCAATCAGCGCGTCGGCATAATTGTTGGCCATCAGGGCGGCCACCTTCGGGTTCGTGTCATCGTAACTGATCGACACGATTCGCGAATTCCTCGGCAGATAGACTTGCAGCCCGCTCTGCAGAGATTCCGGCGTCGATTGCTCCGCGACTCGGGCCGGCGCTCCCCCGCGCGCGGTGAGCCGGCCGAGAACTTCCTGCGCCATGTCGCGAGTTGCAAGCATGTCGAGCTGCGTCTGAAGCGTCCGGTCGGTCTCTTGGGGAGCAGAGTTGCTCTTGGTGGCCTCGAGCGGGCTCTCGACGTCGTCGCCGATAAGCACCTTGGCGGTGGATTGGTAGATTCGCGGAGAGACGACGACCGAAAGCAGGCCGAGCAGCATCGACGCGACGAGAACCCCGATGATGAGGAACCGGTTGCGGTAAATGGCCCGGAGGATCGCGTGGCCGTCGATCAGCGGCTCGTAACCGATGATCTCATGCGATGCTTCGGACCGGATGGCCGGCGAGCGGGGCATGACCGGAGCGAGGCGACGTCCAGAGGGCGGCGGCAATTGCGGAGTGAGTGGCGCGGTCATGGTGCTAAAGGATAATCGGCCGGAAGACGTTCAGGACGGGGACCGTCGAGAGGATGTCGCTCCACAGGCTCCTCGCCGGCGAGAAGCCAACGATGACGATGTCATTGCCCAGGATCTGCGGATCGGCGGCGCGGCCAGCCCCGATCGCCCTTATGTCGAACACTGCGCCCATCCGCTGACCGTTGATGTTTCGAAAGACGACGACCTGGTTAAGCTGCGCCGCCTTGGTCGGCCCCTTGGCCAAGGCCAGCGTCTGAAGGAGGCTCGTCGGCCCCTTGATATCAAATACGCCGGGGCCGTTCACCTCGCCTCCGACCGTGACTTTTTGGGAGGCCGAACTGGCGACGGTGACCGTGACGAGCGGATTCTTGAGGTAATGCTGCGCGAGGGCCCCCGCGATGTCGCTCGACAGTTGCGAGCTCGTTTTGCCGTTGGCTTTGACGGAGCCGATCAGGGGCAGCGAGACATTGCCGGTGGAATCGACTTCGATTGCCTTCACCGACAGTTCCGGCTCCTGGTACACGCTGACGTCGAGCGTATCGAGCGGGCCGATCTTGTAATCGCTTCCGGGTGTCTGCGCCCTCGCGACGTCCATGGTGGTATAGGCTGCCTGGCCCGACTGGACGCCCTGGCCCAGATGGCCGAGAGTCATGCCCCCGCCGCAGGCGGCCAGTAAGCCACAGCCGAAAATGAGCATGAGTCGGCTCGCCGAGCGGCGCACGCGGTGAAGGAAGGCTTCGCGCATATCGATCAAATGTCCCATAATGCCTCCGGATTCTGCTCGGTTACGCGTCAGTAGCATCCGTCGGCCTTGATGATCGCTCGTACGGTCAGGAGCAAAATCCACGCATCCATCCCCAAAGAAACACGGCGGCTATATACCACATCCAGCGCGACACGGCGCCGGTAAGTGGTATTGTTCCGCCCGCTGACTTGCCAAAGACCGGTAATCCCGGGCTTCACCGACAGATAATCGGCGAAATAATGCCTGTACCGGGCGATTTCGGAGAGGACGATCGGCCGCGGTCCGACCAAGCTCATTTGGCCCTTCAGCACATTGAAGAGCTGCGGAAGCTCGTCAATGCTGGTGCGGCGGAGGAATCTGCCGAGCTTCGTGACTCGGGGATCGCGCTTCAGCTTGTACAACGTCAGCCATTCTTCGCGCGCCGCCGAATCGTTCTGGAGCAAGTGCGCGAGGCACTCGTCGGCGCCCATGGTCATGGTCCGGAACTTCAAGCAGTGGAAGAGTTCTCCGCCGCGGCCAATCCGCTCCTGGGAATAGAGGATCGGGCCGTCCCCGGAGAACCGGATCAGCAGCGCGACGATGATCAGCAGTGGCGCAAGGAAGATCAGCGCTGCAATGCTGCCGACGATGTCGATCGTTCGCTTGAGGCGGAATCGGTCCGGCGTACCGTCGCGGCCGACAGTCTTGATATCACGCAGGACCGCATACGACACGCTGGCCACGCCACCCTCCTAATACCCCGCGACTCGGGGCGCACACAAAAGCAAAGACTTCAGCCTCTTAGCGCAAGTGTAAAGAGAAAATTAACAATTTTATCCACATGACCCATTTTAATACAGTGGGTGCGGCCTATTTGCCGATTGGAGCCAGCGCCTGCTTTCTCAACGCCTTGGCAGCCACTCTCACGGCCGCGGCAATCGCGGCTACTGGGTTGCGTCGGGCGGCAAGGAGGAGATGATGGAGGGAGCTTCGGATTTCGCCTCCGCTCCAGTGCAATCTCGCGCCGTTCAGGTGTAAATTTGTGAAGGCCTGGCGTTCGAGGGCCGTCCCACGTCGTGCGGGATGCCGTTCGAAATAGCGCTCGACCACGAGCTTCGCCGCATTCACTCCGTCGGAAATACGGGCCGACCGCGATACGGAATCCCGATTTTTCCGGTAGTAAGAGACGATTTGGTCCAGCCTCCGCACGGGCCCCTGTTCGAGCGCTCGCAAGACAAAGTCCCAGTCGCCGCTGACTCGAAAACCTGTTTCAGCCCAGGGGCCGGAGCGCTCGATCACCGAGCGCGGATATAGGATTGAGACGACATAAACGTTGAAACCGCCGAGCAGGCATTCCTCGGCCGCGCAGCCTTCGAATGTCTCACTCACGACCCGCCCCGGATTGAGGTCCGCATCGCACATCGCCGTCGCTCCGTAGACCAGCGTGTCCGGGCTGCATGTCCCGGCTAGCCGCAGCATGTTCCCCGTACTGTCGGGTCCGACGGTGTCGTCAGAATCAACGAATCGGATATAGTCTCCGCGGGCCTCGCGGAGTGCGGCGTTGCGGGCCGCATATGGGCCGCAATGATCGACGCGCATGATACGGAGCCGCGGATCCTGAACATCGGTGAGCAACTCGGCAATCGGCTGATCATTGCCGTCGTCAACGAGGATCAGCTCGAGATCGCAGTGTTTCTCCGCGAGCACGCTTTCGATGGCCAGGCGGAGCCAGTCGGCGCGAGGACGCCAGACCGGCATGATAACACTGACAAGCATCAAGCAAGAAGTTCCGATACGGTGACCGGACGCAGCCCTCGCTCCAGAAGCGCCGGGACAAGCTCCGCCACTGCGGCGGCCGTCGTCGACCTGGACGCGGAACCCTTGCTGTTCGGGGCGATCCCGTCGTGAAGGCAAACGATTCCGCCGGGCTCGAGCTTCGCAAGCACTGTGTCGACGATCTCGGCGGCGGACTCCGCGCGCCAGTCTGCCGGGTCGACGGACCGAAGGACGATCAGCGGATCTTTCGCGGATCGGGCGGCGGCGCGCGCCACCGCGTACGGCGCTCCACAATAGGGCGGGCGGACGAGACGCGGCCGCGGGCCGCCGGCCGCGCTGATGGCCTCCGCAGCTCGATCGATCTCAGCACGGATCGCTGCGCGGCTCTGCCGCTCCGGGTCGCCATGGCTCCAGAGATGGTTCCCCAGCTCGTGCCCGGAGGCGGCGAGCGCCGCGACGATCTCGGGCCGCTGCTCCACGGCCGAGCCGAGAAGGAAAAATGTGCCCCGGCACCCGTGCGCTTCCAGGGCGCGTGCGATTTCCAGAGTCCATTCCGAGGGGCCGTCGTCGAAAGTCAGTGCAACGGCCGAGGGACGGCCTGGCGCGCATGATATCACCGGAGGAAGACGCAGGATGCGGTGCAGGACACGCCGGCCACGCTTGTACAGCCGCAGCGCAATGCGTTTCGGCAAGCTGGTGGCTACGCCGCCGGTCGCAACCATGCTCGGCCTCTCATCCCCGTTAGCGGCAGCGCGGAAGTTCTCCCCATCACCGGCCATTGTCCGTCAGAAAATCCGCTGCGTCTACAAGCAGCTATCCCGCCCGTTGCTCAGGCCCATCCGGCGCCCGATTGGCAAAGGCCCCCGCGGCTGCCATCCTTTTCGAATGATCGGTCGGGTGAAGCCACTCGCTGTGCGCGGGGTAGACGCGTTTTTGGCCCGCCGGGGCTATTCCGGACCCGACCTCGAGCTTGGGCGTCGATCGGTTCGAGACTGGGTGCGAGCGCGTCTGCGCCGACCGTTCGCAGGCGGGTCTATCGCAGGCCTCGCGGTAGTGATCCCCCGGGTCGGCCGAGCTGAGCTGATACCGGTGGAGGTGCCGCTGCCCGGCTCCGGAGAGATTTCGGTCGAAATGCTCGTCTCGGCGATTAGCCCCGGAACCGAACGTGCCCAGTGGCTGCGCCGGCCGAATGCCCAGCCGGCTCTGCCCTTTTACCCAGGCTATTCCGGCGCCGGACGAGTGATGGCGGTTGGCAAGGGGGTAACCAGTCTTGCTGAAGGAGATCTGGTCGCAATCCCAAGGGTCGCTCATGCATCCGTGGCGACGATTCCCGCAAAATGGGCTGTGCGTATCCCCGAAGGTGTTCCTGTCGCCCAGGCCGCACTCGTCTATTTGGCGATGATCAGCGGTTACGGCGTGCGCAGGGCTTCTATCGCGGGCGGAGAGACGGTCTGCGTCATGGGGGCGGGACCGATTGGTGCGTTAGCCGCTCGCCTCGCACGCGCCGCCGGCGCGGGCGCGATTACCATCGTGGCGAGAACGCGCCGGCACGAGAGCTCTGCGGTGCTGCTCGGGGCGGATTTCCGGCTGGCGGAGGATAGTCCGAACGACATCGCCGCGGATGTCGTCATTGAAGCAACGGGGGATCCGAATGCGATCGGCGCCGCAATAGCTGCGGCTCGCGACAGCGGGATCGTCGTGCTGCTCGGCTCACCGCGAGGTATTTCGAAAGCCGTTCCGCTCGCCGAGCTTCAGCGGCGTGCACTGCGGCTCGTAGGGGCCCATATCAGCGCGCTCGCGACGGAAGCGAGGCGCAGCGGCGACGATCCGTTCGCCGAGCTCGGAACGATTTTCCTCGAGGGTCTGAAAACCGGCACCGTTCGTGCCGAGGACCTTGCCGGTGAGCCGGTCGATCCGCGTGAGATCGGCTTGATGTACCGCGCGCTCGCCGACGGTTCCGTCGCTTCGGCGCATCTCGATTGGAGCCGGATTCCCCGCGAAGAACGTGCGCAGCGTCGTGGCTTCCTGGCCGCTCCACGATTGCCGCCGATGACATCTTCAGTGCGGGCGCAAACGCGCCATGCCGCTCCCGCCGCGCCGCGCCCGTTGCGCTTCGCGGTCGTTGGATGCGGAGACATCGGCCTCAGCAATGCGCGAGCGGTCTCGCGAGCGGCGAACGCCGAGCTTGTGATCGTCCATGACTCGATTCCTGAGCTCGCCGAAGCGGTAGCGAAGCGTCAGGGCGGGACGGTCGTGCGGACGCTCGAACAGGCGCTCGACAAGACGCTCGTCGACGCGGTTTTCCTGTCGGTACCCCACGACCTGCACGCGGGCATGATCGCCGATGCGGCAGCCAAGGGTCTCCATATCCTCGTCGAAAAGCCGCTTGCGATCGACATGCCCTCGGCCAAAGCCGCCAACCAGGCCGTGAAAGCAGCCGGAGTTACGCTATCCGTCTGCTTTCCCTATCGGTACGAAACTGCTCCGGCGGCCGCGATAGAACTGGTTCGAGCTGGTGCGCTCGGCTCCCTCCGCGGAGCTTCTGTCGCCTTTCACGCCGACAAGCCTCAATCCTATTGGCACGGCGGTTTTTCAGGCCGTGCAAGCTCCGATTGGAGGATGAGCGCCGACCGGTCGGGCGGAGGCGTGATGATCATGAACATGACCCACTTCGTCGATCTGTTGAGGCATATGTCGGGCACTGAGATCGCGGAAGTCCATGCCGTTGGAACCGTTTTCCCCGGTGAGGAAGTCGAGGACCAGATCGGTGTGACCGTGCGGTTCGAAGGTGGCGCGATCGGCACGCTGGTGGGCTCGGCAAGCAGCCGCGGCACGCCTGGTTCGCGGCTCGAAATGTGGGGAGAGCACGGAACCGTCGAGCTCGGCCCCAAACCGCAAATCTACACCGACCGGGCACTGCCTGGATTGATCACCGGTCGATGGAATGAATTGCCGAACGAAGAGAATGACGTTCGGACGATCTTCGTGGAGCGCTTCGCCGCGGCAGTTCTGGAAGAACGCGAGCCGGACGTTACCGCCGCGGACGGGCTGGCGGTGCAAGCGTTCGTTGACGCCGTCTATCGCTCCGTCGCGAGCGGCCAACCGGAGACCGTGGCTCGAGTGAGTTCGCCCGGATGAACCTATCGAACATTCTCGTGGCGATTCCCGACATTGCGGGCCGCGTCGAAATCGTGGGTGAAGGCCCTTTGGCCGATGAGCTTCGACAGCGGCTCGGAGACCGGGCCCAAGCGCATCCGAATTCAAGGCCAACGGCAATTATCGAGACCACGGGCGAACCGGCCGCGATCGTTTCAGCTTTGCAGCGCGTCGAGGATCTGGGGACAGTGGTGCTTGCGGGACCATGTCCCTCGGACGCGGTGGCGCTCGACCTTTACGCCGACGTCCATGTGCGCGGCCTCACGATCATTGGTGTTGCGTAGCGGGCGAGCCATGTGGTCGAGTGTCCGTCGTAGTCTGCGGACGCCACACGCGAAGGCCCCTCACGTCGGAGACGAGAACGTGCGCACGTGGCGCAGCCGAGTCGAGCGGCCGACCGAGCGAGGTGACAAGCCAGGCACTTCCGGGGACATCGACGGAACCAGCGGGAACCACTCGCCGCGTAAACGCCGTGCCGAAGAGCGGAGAAACGAAACGCACCGTCGGAGCGTCGAGATCGACGACGATGGTGGCATCGTCCGGCACCTGGTCGAGAAAAGCATATTCAGGATGGACGAGGCGTCCGAGCGAGCGATCTTGTGCTGGCTTCCCGATCAGCGCGAGAACTTCGGAGGCGGGGATATCGGCGGCCTTGCCCTGCGGGTCGACGGCATAAGTCGCCAGCACCGCGCCGGCGGTCGCAAGGATCAACGCTGACGTCCGAAGTGCCAACCGAAGCCACGGCCAGGGCGCGCTGATTATGGCCCAGGCGACCGCGATCGAACCGAGGCTGGCGAAAGGCAGCGTGAATCTCGCCCACCATTTGTAGGGTTGGAGAAGAAAGACGATCACGATGGCGACGATGGGAATGAGCGCGAGATTGCGCCGCCGTATGAGAGCCGCAACCATCACTGCAAGCAGCGGCAGACCCAACCAAACCCAAAGAGGGCCAAGCCCGCCGAACCGTTGCTGATAATCGATCGAGCCCTGATTCCAGAACTTGAAGTCAGTCGCCCAATTCAAGGCGACCGTGACCGGCCATGGCGCATCAGCGCCGAGCGGCGGTACCGTCAGCGTCTCGCCGACATCGAGAGGGCCCTTGAACAGCGTCGCGCCGAAGAGCCGGATCGTGAATGGATAAAGCGGATTTCCCGTGGTCGCGAGATTGCGGATGTACCACCAACCGCCAAGGCAAATGCCGGCGAACGATGCGCCGGCGAGCCCCTTGATCGCCGACGCTGACTTTGCTCGGCCGTTCCGAACAGCCATCGCCGATACTGCTATCGCCGTTGCAAACAGCACAATCGCCCAGAGCGGGCCGATGCCCTTCGTACCAAGCGCCAGACCCGCGGCCAGTCCAGCGACGATCAGCTGCCCTTGCGCACCCGCCTGGAGGTAGCGCGTCAGCATATAAAGTGAGGACAGTACGAGTGCCGCGAGCGTGACATCGACATAATTCGTCGGCGCCTGTGCAAGAACCACCGGCGTCAGCGCGAACAAGGCCCCGGAAGCGACAGCGCCGGATCGAGCCAGGCCGGCAATTCGCGCGATACCCGCGGTGGCCGCCGCTCCGAGCAAAACGAAGGGGACTTGGACGAGACCGACCAGTGCATCGTCGTGCAGCAGGACGGCCACGAAGCCGACGAGCAAGTCGGGCGCAAAAGGATAGAAGGCACAGCAGCGGCTGAAGGGGGAGGGCGCCAAGCTGCCGGTCTGCACCCACACCGCAACGGTCGTTAGATGATAAGTCAGCGCGTCATAAGCGTAGGGCGGGAGTATGAGCGCAACCACGACTTGCCAGGCCAGCGCTGAGCCTGCGAGCAGCACGAGCGCCGCGGTCCAGGGATGCCGCCGCCACCCGAGGAAAGTATGGCTCCAACGAACGGCAGATCCGCTCGAGCGGCGGTAACGAACCGCCGCTAATGCGAACAGCGCCCACGCGCCGAGCAGGATCAACAGGGGAGCGGGCTGCAGCAACCCCAGGATTCCCGAGGCCAGCATGGCGGCAGCCACGCCTGCCGGTGCGACGACACCGAAGGCGACCAGCGCATCCAGCCGTGTCGTCGGGCGGAGCAATATCGTCGAGAAAGTCGCTCCGATGATGACGAACAACAGGCCCAGGCCCAAAGCGAGCGGTCCTGCGAGCATTTCCGCGCTGCCGGTCAGCGCCTGGTCCACGTGAGCCAGCTGCTGCCCACGAAGTTCCACACTGCGCCGACGATCGCGCCCGAGATGCCGGCGAGCCACCAGGTCGACGATTGTTGGTACACGAGCGCCCCGACGCCAACGTTACCCACGGCTCCGACCGCGCAAACCAGGTAGAAGGAGAGGAGACCGCGAAACCAGCGCCATCCGACCAACTGCCGATCGCGGTAGGTAAAGACGTTATTCAAGGCGAAATTGAAGGTCATCGCTCCAACGACAGCGATCGTCTGGGCCGTCGCGAATGGCAGGGTCAAGGCTTTCAGGGCAAAGTCGAGCAGGCCCAGGTGGACCAACAAGCCCAAAGCGCCGACGGCTCCGAACATCAGCAACTTCGGAGGAATCCATCGCCCGATTGCTTTGTCCAGAAGCAGTTCGAGATATTCCAACTCGACGGCATGGTCGAGTTTGCTCTGCCCCGTCAGCCGCTTTCCGAATCGATAGGGGACCTCGGTGACTCGCGGCCGGGTCGGCACAGACGCAAGAATATCGAGGAGGATCTTGTAGCCGAGGCTGGAGAGACGCGGCCGCGCAGCCAGCAGGGTTTCGCGACGGACCGCGAAGAGCCCGCTCATTGGGTCGCTGCAATCGGTCCTGACAAGCCGCGTGGCGGCCCACGTCGCGACGCGGCTGATGCGCCGTCGTGTCTCGTCCCAGCCTTCGGTTGAGCCACCTTTGCCGTAGCGTGATCCCACCGCAACGTCCGCCTCGCCTCGCAACAGGGGACGGACGAGCTTTGGCAGGATCGTTTCGTCGTGCTGCAGGTCGGCGTCGATCACCGCGACGACGGGCGTTGTCGAAGCGAACGCACCTTCCACGACCGCCGAAGCCAGACCGCGGCGTCCGAAGCGGCGGATCAGCCGGACTCGGCGATCGAGTTGCGCGATTTCCTGAATCCGCTCCGGCGTGCCGTCGGTCGATGCGTCGTCGACAAAGATCAGCTCCCAGCGAAAATCGCGCATCGCCTTTTGAATTGCATCGAGCAGGGCATCGATGTTTCCGCGCTCGTTGAGCGTAGGAACGATCAGCGTCAGCTCTAACGGTAACGGGCTCTCAGCGCTCGTCAGCGACTCCTTCGCGCGGCCCGAATAACCCATCCGAACACCCCCAATTGCAGTCGATGATCAAACTGCCGGATTGCGTCAATACGGAACACATTCGCTGTACCGTTTTGAATAAGCGCAAAAATCCGGGATTGAAACTCGCCTCGGCGCCGGTGATCATGAGCGCGGGCGCGGGGGAAACAGGTTTGAACGAACCGATCGAAAGCGGCGGCGACGCTGCGCAAGTGCGGAACGCGGAGCCCGTCGAAGGGGGCTCGGCGAAGGGCGGAATGACGCGTCACTTCGTCACTCTGGACGGCATGCGGGGCGTCGCGGCCATCGCAGTCGTCACCCTCCATGCGAAGCCGCTTATCGGGGGGCCATATCTGCCCAACGGTTCGCTCGCGGTCGATCTCTTCTTCATGCTCAGCGGCTTCGTCATGACTCACGCTTACGGGCGGCGTCTGGATGAGGGGCTCTCGGTGCTCGGACTCCTCGCGATCCGCTTCGTCCGACTTTCCCCGCTCTATTTCCTCGGCGCGGTGCTCGGAACGGCGCTTGCGGCCCTGCAAGTCGCCACCGGCCGCTGGGAATTCGGAGCGGCGGGAACGGTCCTCGCCTTCGTTTCGGTCTGGGTCATGATGCCGTCACCGATTCCAAACTCCGGCGACGAGATCTTTATCATCAACAATCCGCGCTGGTCGCTGTTCTATGAGGACGTCGTCAATCTCTCGATGGCGCTGCTGTGGACCTTCTTTCGAAGCAATCGCCGGCTGATAACCGCGGTCGCTCTCTTCGCGATCGCCCTGGCAGCGTCCATGCGCTATCATCATACGTACGAACTGGGCTGGAACAGCGAGACGTTCCTGGCGGGATTCCCGAGGGTGGCTTTCCCCTTCTTCGCTGGGGTGCTCATCTACCGATTCAATGCGGCAATGCCGAAGGTGACGCGCTTCGCCAACCTGCTTCCTCTGATCCTCATCCCGATCTTCGCACTAAAGACGGATCACGCGGTTCGATACGCGCTCTTTTGCATCATGGCGGCGTTCCCGCTGCTGTTGCTCTTGGGAGCGCGCTTTCGACCGCCATCCGGGCGCTTATGCCGCTTCCTCGGGGACGTATCGTATCCGCTCTACATCATTCACGTTCCCGTTCTGGGGCTCATAGGATGGGCCTTCGCAATCACCGGCGAGTCGCCCCAGTCAATCGGACGCGTCGGCGGCGTGCTTGTGCTGGGGGCGCTGATCGCTGTCAGCTGGCTATTGGCGAAGACCTATGATCCCGCAGTTCGAGCTTGGCTTGGTACGAAGGTGCTTCCGCTCGTCGGGGTGAGCCGAAGGTCTCCCTTCACGCCCGGCATTCCCCAACAAAGCGCCAATTAGGACCGAATCAGCAGATACGCGGCCGCGACCGCGGCCCAGGAAGCGAGCGCCAGGGCGATGATGATCATGAGACGTGAATTGCGGGGCAGCTTGTCCGCCTCTGTCGAGTACGCCTCGAAGGCCTCTGCGGCGGTCCTGTCCTCCTGGCCGGCGTAGCTTTTCAGCAATGCGGCACTTAGGCCGGCTTTCGACAGCGGTGACTGGAATTCGCAACCGAAAAACCGGTCGCGGTTCCATACCACTGTCGCGGATTGCGCGCCGACTTCCGGCAGGTGGATGTCAAGCAGGGTTCCGACGTCAATGCCGGCTTCGGTCTGGATAAGCAGGCCCGAGGTGGAGATGTCGTGGATGAGTACCGGCACCCCACCGGAGGGGGTCGAGCCCGGTACTCGAAGTCTCAGCACATGTCGGTCGGAAGTCCGACGATCGATCTCAGGTCCGTTGGTCTCGAGCTGCGCTGAAAGCACCATTCCGATTGTCTCCGCCTAAGCTGCGAAGCTGCCCGCACATGGTTAACAAATAGTTCTCTCTCAAGTTGATTTTGCGCATCCGAAACCATGCGCGCCCGGAGGAGACTGGGGCTTTCACTAGCCCTCTTCCCAACGCGCGGCTATCCCGAAACCAAGAAATCGCGTGCATAGGCTGACCCCGCCTTGATAGGCGGGCGGTTCGCGCCACGAACTCACTTATGTGACTCGCTCGGATCCATCGGCTAGCGAAGGCTCGCACATGAAGCTCGATCCACGCTACGTCGAAAAACCGTGGGGCCGTAAAGCCTTGCCGCCGATGTTTAAGCCTCCGGCCGGCAAGCGCATCGGCGAGGTGTGGTTCGAGAGCGGACCCGAGCTTCCCCTGCTCGTGAAATATATTTTTACGAGCGAACGGCTTTCGATCCAGGTCCATCCGGACGATGCCCAGGCACGCCGGAGGCACTTGCCGAGCGGCAAGAGCGAGTGCTGGCTGATTATCGATGCCGAGCCCGGCGCAACCCTGGGGCTGGGCCTCACCCACGAGATTGGCAGCGACGAACTGCGTGCGGCCGCGCTCGACGGATCGATCGAGGAGCTGGTCGACTGGCGGCCGGTCGCGAGGGGTGATTTCTTCTACGTTCCTCCCGGCACGATCCACGCCATCGGGGGTGGTATCTCTTTGCTTGAGATCCAGCAGAATTCGGACGTGACCTACCGGCTTTACGATTACGGCCGGCCGCGCGAACTGCACCTCGACGAGGCAGTCGCAGTGGCTCGGCGAGCCGCCTATCCGGCTTCGCTTTCGAAGCACACGTTCGGGACCGAGAATGAGCTGCTCGTCGAGGGCCTGCATTTCGTGGTCCTCCGCGCCAATACGGATGCGCTCGCGGGTCGCAGGCGCTGGCTGCTACCGCTCGATGGCGAGGTCCGCGCCGGGGGCGAGAGCGCCGGTCCTGGCGAATGCCTTCTGCTCGGTCCCGAAGATGCAGTTGAGACGGGTGGAGCGGCAGTCGTGATCGCGGCCAGCGCGTGAGCCTAGGCCGGCGGCCGTTTGAGAAGGCGCTGCGTTCCCGCTAGGAATTCTCAGGGGCTCTAGTGGATATCGGAACAAGTGGGCGCACAATGAACGAGATTTCCCCTGATCAACCGTTCCGCAGGCGAGGCATCATCCTGGCCGGGGGCGCCGGCACTCGGCTTCACCCGCTGACTCTGCCGACCAGCAAGCAGCTGATGGCCGTCTATGACAAGCCGATGATTTATTATCCGCTGTCCGTGCTGATGCTCGCCGGGATTCGAGAGATACTGGTGATCACCACCGCGGAAGACCAGCAGGCTTTCCAGCGGCTGCTCGGCGACGGCAGCCAATGGGGGACCGAGATCCGCTATGCGATCCAGCCGCGCCCCGAAGGCCTCGCCCAAGCTTATCACATCGGCGCGGACTTCGTTCGCGGACAGCCCTCCGCGCTGATTCTCGGCGACAATCTGTTCCACGGACATGGACTTCCCGAGCTGCTCGATGCCGCGAACCGGCGGCAATCCGGCGCTACGGTCTTCGGCTATTATGTCGCGAACCCCGAAAGCTATGGCGTGGTCACCTTCGACGAAAAGGGAAGCGCCGTCGCAATCGAAGAAAAGCCGCCGGAGCCGAAGTCCAATTATGCCGTAACCGGTCTTTATTTCTACGACGGCCAGGCCGTGGACATCGCCGCGTCGCTCCAACCCTCTGCGCGCGGAGAATATGAGATCACCGACCTCAATCGAGCCTACCTGGAACGGGGCGCCTTGCACGTCGAGCTCATGGGCCGCGGCTTTGCCTGGCTCGATACGGGAACGCACCGGTCGCTGCTCGATGCCGCGACCTATGTCCGGATCATCGAGGAACGCCAGGGCCTGAAGATCTGCTGCCCGGAAGAGATCGCCTGGCGCCAGGGATTCATCAACGATTCCGAGTTCGAGCGCCTGGCCGAGCCCCTGCTCAAAAGCGGTTATGGCATTTATCTGATGAACCAGCTCAAGGCCGGGCGCGATGCCGCTCCGGCGCTCCATGCAATCGGCTGATGCGAACGCTTCCGACAGAACTCGAAGGCCCGGTCATCATAGAGCCCGAGGTCCATGGCGATGACCGTGGGTTCTTTCTCGAAAGCTGGCACCGGCAACGATTTGCCGAAGCAGGCATCGACGCGGCTTTCGTGCAGGACAATCACAGCCGGTCCGCTCGCGGCGTGCTTCGCGGAATCCACTATCAGCGGTCGCGGCCGCAGGGGAAACTCGTGCGCGTAACGAGCGGCGCGGTATTCGACGTGGCCGTGGATCTCAGGCGTTCGAGCCCGCAATTCGGGAAGTGGATCGGGGTCGAACTCACGGCTTCAAACAACCGGATGCTGTGGGTGCCTCCAGGCTTTGGCCACGGCTTCCTCGCGCTCGAGGACGGCACGGACTTTTTGTACAAGTGCACCGACTTTTATTTGCCGAGCGACGAGCGGAGCATCCTCTGGAATGATCCGACGATCGGGATCGATTGGCCGCTCGAAGGAATCGCTCCGATCGTCTCCGCGCGAGACTCCTCCGCGCCCTTGCTCGCCGACGCGGAGGTTTATTCGTGAAGGCGGTGATCACCGGGGCCGGCGGGCAGCTGGCCTCCTGCGTGGTGAAGACAGCACCCGAGGACGTTGAGGTCGTGGCTTTGACCCGGGCGGACCTGGATATCACCGATGCGGCGGCTGTCGGGGCAATGATGGAATCGCTGGCGCCGAACCTCATCTTCAATTGTGCGGCTTACACGGACGTCGATCGGGCAGAGGCCGAACCTGACGCAGCGTTCGCGGTGAACGCCGATGGTTCGGCAAACGTCGCGCAAGCCGCGACGCGTCTCGGCGCTAGGCTCGTGCATGTTTCGACCGACTTCGTCTTCGATGGATCTACCTCCACCCCCTACGTCCCTGAGGCGCCAACCGCACCGCTCAATGTGTATGGTGCTTCGAAGCTCGCCGGCGAACGCAAGATCCTCGACGAGGGAAGCGAGGCGCTCATCGTGCGTACGGCGTGGCTCTATGCGATGGGCTACCGGAACTTCGTCGGGACAATGCTCAGGCTCATGAACGAACGCAGCGAGATTCGAGTGGTCGCCGACCAGGTGGGAACACCGACGCACGGCCCAACGCTGGCGCGGGGCCTTTGGCAACTTGCCGGCCGAGGCGCGAGCGGAATCTATCACCTGACCGATGCTGGAGTGGCATCCTGGTACGACTTCGCGGAAGGGATCAAGGACGAAGCCCGGCAGGCCGGACTGCTCGCCGCCGACCCGGCGATCGTTCCTATAAGCTCAAGCGAATATCCGACTGCGGCAAAGCGGCCGCCGTACAGCGTTCTCGATAAGGACCGCACCTGGGCCGAGCTCGGGTGGCGACCTCGGCACTGGCGAGCGGAGCTGCGCGACGCCCTGCAAAGCTGCCATGGCTGAGTTGCTCGTCACCGGCGGGGCCGGCTTCATCGGCGCCAATTTCGTCCGCTACTGGCGGCGCGCGCATCCCGCCGATCGCTTGGTCGTGCTCGACGCGCTGACCTACGCCGGGAACAAAGCCAATCTCGATGGAACGGACGGAATCGAATTCGTCCACGGCGACATTCGCGACCATTCGCTCGTGGTCGACCTCCTTTCCAGCGGAATAGACACGATCGTCCACTTCGCTGCCGAAACCCACGTCGACCGATCGCTTCACGGACCGGATGCCTTCATCGAAACCAACGTGGTCGGGACGCACAACCTCCTGAAGGCGGCGAAAGGCGTCTGGCTCGACAGCGGCTCGGGCGCCCCCCACCGGTTCCACCATGTTTCGACGGACGAAGTCTACGGAGCTCTAGGGCCGGACGACCCCCCGTTCCATGAAGACACGCCTTATGCGCCGAACTCGCCCTATTCGGCGTCGAAGGCGGCTTCCGATCATCTGGTCCGGGCCTACGGCCGGAGCTTTGGGCTTGAGACCACCACGTCCAACTGTTCCAACAATTACGGGCCGTATCAATTCCCTGAAAAGCTGATTCCGTTGTTCCTGATCAACGCCCTCACGGGGAAGAGCCTTCCCATCTACGGCGATGGCCTGCAGGTGCGCGATTGGCTTCACGTGGACGATCATTGCCGGGGCGTGGAGGCCGTTCTTCGGCGCGGTACCCCCGGCGAGACCTATAACATCGGCGGCGGAGCCGAGTTGGCCAATTTGGCAGTTATCGACTTGCTGTGCCGAGCGGTCGACGCATCGTTCAAATCCGATGAGGCTTTGGCGCGTCGTTTTCCGGATTGTCCGGCGGCCCGAGGCGGGTCGACGGCAAGCCTCAAGACCAACGTCCCGGATCGGCCCGGACACGATCGGCGGTACGCAATCGACGATACGAAGGCACGTGCAAAGCTCGGTTATGCTGCCGCGCGCTCGTTCGACCAGGGGATACAGCAAACCGTCGACTGGTATCTTGAGCATGAAAGCTGGTGGAAGAGCATTATCGACGGATCGTATCGGGCGTGGATTGCGACCAATTACAGCGAGCGGAGGGATTAGTCCGGTGACTGGACCGCAAACGGGGTACGTACGCGCTGGCAGATCGCTCTCGTTCGTCCGCCGTCTGTCGTTCGCTGCCGCTTTGTCTCTTATGACGTCGCCGATATCCGCCGCGGACGGCGGGATCTGGCAAGCGTGCACGATCGACACTGTTCATGTTTGCACCCCGGCAGGATGCGCTTCGGAAAAGCCCGCAATCTCCATTTTCCTGTCGAGCTACGCGGACGGCGCTTCGGAGCGCAGCGCTTATTATCGATGCGCGCTTCAGATCACGTCCTGCCAACGATATCGGGCCGCAGTGCACCGTAACCAGGACGTGACCATATTCAGCCTGCCGGACCGAACCGTCTTCGCCAAGCTTGGATCGGACAATCGCATCACCGACGTCGCTGCGGTGGGCGACCGGGTCATCATTTCGCGGGGCAGGTGCGCTCGTCGCGCGCCTCCGCCGGAGTCCAGCCTCAAGCCACGGTAAGCGAGCGGCGGTGGGCGGGAGAAGTCCGACCTTCCGGCAGACCTCTCCCTTCGCCATCGAAACTCGAAAGGCGATGGATTTACTATCGATTAGAGCGGCTTGCGGAACAATCCGTGGACCATACACCGTCCCAATTCGAGGCATGCATGAGGCCGGCGGCGCCGGCGTTGCAACCGACCCGGGCTGTCACTGATCCGTAACGTAGTGGTCACTCGCTCGTAGCAGTGGCCACCTAATTGGTGAGTCGTGGGCGGCAGGCATCGCTGTCCAAGGGGACTCACATGACCAAGAGCAAATTCATCTTAGCAGCGGCAGCCACCGCTCTGTGCATTCCGACCGCAGCCGAAGCTCGTACACAAATGCGCGCGGTCGGCTCCTCGACCGTCTACCCGTTCGCGAAGATCGTCGCTGAGCGAATTGCTCGAGCCAATCCGCGCCTCGGCACGCCGATCATCGAATCGACCGGCACCGGCGCCGGCATGAAGCTGTTCTGCGCCGGCGTCGGCGAGCGCTTCCCGGATGTCGAGAACGCCTCGCGCCGGATGAAGGCATCGGAGGCTAAGCTTTGCGCCGCGAATGGCGTTTCGGCGGTCACCGAGATCCAGGTCGGAATCGATGGGATCAGCTTCGCAACCGCAAAGTCGAGCCCGCTGACGAACGTCACCCAGCGCGACCTTTACCTAGCGCTCGCAAAGACTCCGTTCGGCAAACCCAACCGCGCCAGGACCTGGAAGGACGTCAACGGCAGCCTTCCTGCGATTCCGATCCGGGTCTACGGCCCGCCGCCGACCTCGGGGACCCGTGACGCGCTTGGCGAGCTGATTCTCACCCCGCCATGCGAAGCGAACGCCTCGATGGCGGCGCTCAAGAAGGCCGACGAAAATAAGTTCAAGGCGATCTGCACCGGGGTCCGCGAAGACGGCGCTTACATCCAGGCCGGCGAGAACGACAATTTGATCGTCCAGAAGATCGAGCAGAATCCGGGCACGATCGGGATCTTCGGCTATTCCTATCTCGAAGAGAATCAGGACAAGCTGAAGGGTCTTTCGGTCAACGGTGTTGCGCCGACCTATGCCACGATCAGCGCCTTCAAATATCCGGGTGCGCGACCGCTCTACATTTACATCAAGAACGCGCATGCAAACGCGATCCCGGCGGTGCGGGCCTACGCTGCGGAGTTTACCAAGGAGAGCGCATTCGGTCCGAACGGCTATCTTAAACAGGCGGGCCTCATTTCCGCGCCCAACAATGTCCGTGCGCGCAGCCAGCAGGCGGCCCGCACGCTCCAGGTGCTCAATCTGGCGAGCCTGAAGTAGTTCATACAATAAGCAGCCAAGCGTGGGCGCCCGCCGGTCAAATGCGTGCGCCCAGGCCTCAAGAAGAGGCGGGGGAAAGGGATCAGGATGAAGTCGAAGTTTGCTGCAGCGCTCCTCGCCGGAAGCGCCCTTATCATTTCGGCGCCCGCATTTGCGGCGCAGGCCGCGGGGCAGGCAGAAGCTCAGCCTGAACCGACCGAGCCCGATCAGTCGGACGCGACCGCCAACGCGGCGATCGCCAATGCCGGCCAGGTCGATGAAGCCGCGGCGAAGATCGAGCTCATGCAGGCGCAGATCGACTCGCTCCAGGCCTCGATCGAGCAGCTCAAGAGCTCACTGGTGAAGACCACGCCGTCGTGGAAAGGCGCTGCGCAGTTCGACGACAAGGAAGCGGGCTTCAGCTTCAAGCCGCGCGGCGCCATCCAGCTCGACGCGGGTTATGTCGGGTTCCCCAACGGCAAGAACCTCAACGGAACGGTCGGAGGGCTGAACTATAACAATCTCGGCTGGAACAGCCGTGCCCGCCGTCTCCTCATCGGAGCGGACGGCACACTTCCGGGCGGCTTTCGCTACAGCGCGGAGTTCAACTTCGCCCAAGGCACCGTGGACTATGAAGACATTTTCATCGCCTACGATTTCAAGAAGTTTCCGCTGACCGTGCAGGTCGGGAACATCTATCCCTTCTCGAGCCTCGAGACGATGACCAGCTCCAAGTTCACGTCGTTCATGGAGCGCGCGTCCTTCACCGACGCGTTCGCGATGAACCGTCGCCTGGGCGTCGGCCTGACGTTCTCGGACAAGAAGACCGATAGCTGGCTCCTTCAGCTCGGCCTGTTCAATCAGCCGATCAACGAAGGCGCGAACTTCAACCGCACGGGCTGGGAGGCCGACATCCGCGGCGTCTATTCACCGACGCTCGGCTCGACCCGCCTGCACATCGGCGCCAGCGCTCACTATCGCGTCAACAACCGCGACGCTCAGAACGAGCGGCTCCGGGCTCGCCCCCAGACGCAGATCACCGACCAGCGGCTGGTCGATACCAATGCGATCGCGGCGGACAGCGACTGGCACGCGGGGGTCGAGCTCGCGGCAATACATAAGAGCCTGCATTTCGCCGGCGAATTCCAGAAGATCTGGATCAATTCGATCGAGCCCGGCAGCACCTTCGACCCGAACAACGGAACCGGCGGCGGCGCTCTCCTCAACGGCAATCCAAGCTTCTGGAGCGGCTATGCCGAGCTCGGCTATTATCTGACGGGCGAGACTCGGGGATACAAGAACGGACGCTTCGACCGGACGAAGGTCCTACATCCGTTCAACGAGGGTGGCTGGGGCGCAATTCAGCTCAACGCCCGGGTTGAGCTGCTCGAGCTTCGTGACCGCGTCGACAATAGCAGCGCGTCGATCGCCACGCCCTTCTACGTCAACGGCGGCAGGCAGATCGCGTATCAGGGCAGCGTCATCTGGAACCCGACCGATTACATCCGCTTCATGGCTCAATATGCCCACATGGATGTAACCGGCGGTCCGCGCGCGGTGTCCCCCCTGTTCGACGCCCTTGATCTGACACCGATCAACAAGCGCAAGTTCAGCGTCGATATGGCCGGTGTTCGTGCGCAGGTCGATTTCTAAGTGTGAAGTGTAACGCAGCCTTTCGGCCCCTCTCTCCCCTTCGGTTCGAAAGGCGTTCCCCCTCGTCCTTGGGCGAGGGGGATATGCTTTGAACGTGGCGCGGCCTCCCCAATCAGCTAGGGATTGGGAGATGGCGCTGGAAGACTCTGCGATCCGCGTACTCGTCGGTGCGCTTGAGGAGCCCGCGCTGATCGTGGAGGGGCTTACCGTCAGCTTCGCCAACGAAGGCGCGAAGGCGATCCTCGGCGGAGCCATCGAGGGTCGGGACGTGCGCCTCGCAATCCGGCACCCGGATGCCCTGGAATATATCCTCACCGGCACTCCTGGTGAGGTCGAAGTCACGGGGATCGGCGAAGTCGGCCGCCCCTGGCGTGTCGTCGTCAGGGACCTGGGGCGCGGCGCGTCATTCATTCGAATGATTGATCGGGCCTCCACCGTTTCGGCTGAGACGATGCGAGTCGATTTCGTCGCAAACGCCAGCCACGAACTTCGCACACCGCTGTCGACGGTCATCGGCTATGCGGAAACGCTGACCGACGATGCCTCGCTGGAACCCGACGTTCGAGACAAGTTTGCCCAAACGATACGCGACGAAGCGACGCGGATGCTTGGGATCATCGAAGACCTAATGGACCTCTCACGAATTCAGGCGGACCGGTTCGTCGAGCCGGCAGAGGCCATCGAGCTCGGGGCTATCCTTAAAAGCGCGATCGCAAATGCGAGCCACCTGGGACCGAACGGAAAGTGCGAGTTCAAGGTCGAAATGCCGGCGGATCTCCCTCCGATCAAAGGCGACGAGGGGCAGCTTTCCCAACTGTTCGACAATCTCCTCAGCAACGCTGCCCGCTACGGCTGCAACGATGCCAGCTCTAGGATTGAGGTGAGCGCGCGCGCCGATCGCGGCTTTGTTGCGGTCACGGTGACCGACCACGGACCGGGGATTGCGCGCGAGCACATTCCGCGGCTCACTGAACGCTTCTACCGGGTTGACGAGGCCCGGAGCCGTGGGACCGGCGGGACCGGACTCGGCCTGGCGATCGTGAAGCATATCGTAGAGCGCCACAAAGGCAGTCTCCAAATTACCAGCGAAGTCGGGGTTGGCACTATCGTCTCTGTGCGCTTGCCGGTGCTGGGCTGACCGCCTGTCATACCGTCGTAACAAAGGCGTCACATCATTGTCAGATCGGCTTGTTAGTGGCGCTGTGAAATGGCCTCCAATCAAGGACGAACAATGAAAAGGTTGATGATCGCTCTTCCGGTCGCGGCGCTGCTTGCCGCCTGTGGGTCGAAGACGGGCGGTGGCGCTTCAGATCAGATCAGGATCGTCGGTTCTTCGACGGTCTATCCCTTCACGAAGGCCGTAGCGGAGGCATTTGCGCACGTCGGCAACGTGCCGCCGATCGTCGAATCGACCGGCACGGGCGCGGGAATGAAGCTCTTCTGCAAGGGTGTGGGCGCGGATTATCCCGACATCGAGGACGCGTCGCGAGCGATCAAGAAGAGCGAGTACGATACCTGCGTCAAAAACGGCGTGAAGACGATCATCGAAGTCCCGGTCGGAATCGACGGCCTCACCATCATCGAAGCCAACAACGGCCAGGCGATGAACCTCACTCAGGCGGACATCTACAAGGCGCTCGCGGCCAATCCCTTCGGCAAGGGACCGAACACGGCGCAGACTTGGAAAGACGTCAATCCGTCGCTTCCAGCGGTGAAGATCCGCGTGCTCGGGCCGCCGCCGACATCCGGAACGCGCGACAGCCTCGCCGATCTTTATCTCGAGAAGGGCTGCGATACCGATCCGGCGATGAAGGCGCTCAAAAGGAGCGACGAAGACCAGCACAAGCAGATCTGCACCAAGATTCGTGAGGACGGCGCTTACGTCGAAGCGGGCGAGAACGACAATCTGATCGTGCAGAAGGTCGGGGCTGATCCGGGCACGCTCGGGGTGCTCGGTTACAGCTATCTTGCCGACAATGCCGACAAGGTTCGCCCGGTCCAGATCGGCGGGGTGACCCCGACCGAGGAAACGATCGCCAACCTCAGTTACCCGGGCGCCCGCAAACTCTTCGTCTACATCAAGGGCGAGCATTTGGCCGCGAAGCCGAAGCTCCGCGATTTCGTTGCGCAATATGCGAAAATGTGGGGCAAGGACGGCCCGCTGGAGCGGGTGGGCCTCGTGCCCTTCGCCGACGCGGATGCCGATGCGGCGGCCAAACAGGCGAACGACCTCACGCCGCTCGATCCGAGCACCCTCAAGTAACGTGAAGCGGCGGGCGGCATGAGCCTTGGCCTTGCGCTCGTCGCAATCCTGACCGTCGCACTCGCGGCGGGTTGGTACGGATACGTCCGGGCTACCCGGCTCCGCACGGTGAACCGGCTTCATTCGCTGCCGTCCTATCACGGCGCCTACGCTGCTTTGTGGGCAGCGATCCCGGCGTTGCTTTTAATTGCCGCCTGGGCGCCGATGCAATCGCGGCTAGTCGATCAAGCGGTGCTCGCGAGCCCGGAGGGCAAGGCGCTTCCGAGCTTCGAGATGCAGCGCGAGTCGATCCTGTCGGAAGCACGCGAGATCGCTAACGGCGAGCGCGAGCAGGGCTTCAATCCTGAATCCTCGACGATTGCCCCAAGGATCCGCGCCGAACAGTCACGGTTCGCGCTCATTGGAGGGTCGATCGCGATTGTGATCGCACTCCTCGCGGCTGGATTGGCGCTTCGCCGAAGCGCGCCGGACTTCCGGGCGCGGCCCGGGGTCGAACGCTGGGCGATGGTTGTCCTGTTCGCGGCGTCGCTCATTGCCGTCCTGACGACCCTTGGGATTCTGCTGTCGCTACTCTTCGAAAGCTTGCGCTTCTTCCGCCTCTACCCGGCACAGTCCTTCTTTTTCGGGCTCGAATGGAGCCCGCAAATGGCGATCCGCGCCGATCAGGCCGGCTCTTCGGGTGCGTTCGGCTCGGTTCCGCTGATGTGGGGCACCTTCTTCATCGGCGCGATCATCGCGATGATCGTCGCGGTCCCCCTGGGACTGATGAGCGCTATCTATCTCACCCAATATGCGCCGGCGAAAATGCGGGCCTGGTTAAAGCCGATCCTCGAGATTCTCGCGGGCGTTCCAACCGTCGTTTACGGCTATTTCGCAGCGCTGACGGTCGCGCCCGTGGTTCGCGATTTCGGTCTCTCCATTGGAGTCAGCTCGGCGAGCAGCGAGAGCGCCCTGGCCGCCGGGTCGGTGATGGGCATCATGATCATACCGTTCGTCAGCTCGATGGCGGACGATTCGATCGCCGCGGTTCCTCAGGCGATGCGCGACGGCAGTCTCGCGATGGGAGCGACCAAGTCGGAAACGATCCGCAAGGTTCTGCTCCCCGCGGCATTGCCTGGAGTGATGGGAGGAATCCTCCTCGCGGTCAGCCGCGCCATCGGCGAGACGATGATCGTGGTCATGGCTGCCGGTCTGGCCGCGAACCTGACGCTGAACCCATTCCAGAGCGTCACCACGGTTACTACGCAGATCGTCGGCCTCCTCACCGGCGAGCAGGAGTTCGACAGTCCCAAGACCCTGGCGGCCTTCGCACTCGGCCTCGCCCTGTTCGCGATCACCCTGCTCCTGAACCTCGTCGCGCTGCACATCGTGCGCCGTTACCGGGAGCAGTACGAGTGAGCACCGTACCTTCCAGCCGCTGGACCGACGAGGCGACGACCAAGCGCCTTCGCCGCCGCTACCGGTCGGAGCGCATGTTCCGAAACTCAGGACTGCTCGCGATCAGCCTTTCGGTGCTGTTCCTGGCCTTCCTGTTGTGGACCATGGCGTCGAAGGGACTCAGCGGCTTCAGCCAGTATGAGGCGCGTCTGCCGATCGATTTCGCGAAGAGCGACCTGTTCCTCGATCCTGCGACGATCAGGGGGCCGGACGCGCGGACGACAGTCGCCGGCGCCGATCTCTCGACCGCAATTTCCAAGGCTGCTGAGGCTGCTTACGGCCCCGATGCCGGCAGGATGTTCAGCGACGCGGCCGTCGACCGCCTGACGGCCGCGATCGTGGCCGATCCCGACATGGTAACGGGTACTTCGACCCTGTGGCTGCCGGTTTCGAGCAAGATCGACATCGCCGCTAAGGGAGATGGCGAACCGGTATCCGAGAAGATCGTGCGCGCGCTCGATCAGAAGCAGGCCCTGAAGCGCGTCTTCAACATGCATTTCCTGACCAGCGCTGACGCCACGGATCCCTCGGCCGTGGGCGTATGGGGCGCGCTCAAGGGCAGTTTCTACACAATTCTTGTGACAATCCTGTTGTCGTTCCCGATCGGAGTCCTGGCCGCGGTCTACCTTGAGGAATTTGCACCTCGGAACCGATGGACCGACGCGATCGAGGTGTCGATCAACAACCTGGCCGCGGTCCCCTCGATCATCTTCGGGTTACTCGGGCTTGCCGTGTTCCTCGACGTGATGAACTTGCCGCGTTCGGCACCCGTCGTCGGCGGCCTGACCCTGGCTCTTATGACCTTTCCCGTGATCGTCATTGCCGGACGGAACGCGATAAAGACGGTGCCGCCTTCGATCCGCGATGCTGCCCTTGGGGTCGGCGCTTCGAAGATGCAGGTGACGTTCCACCACGTCCTCCCGCTTGCACTCCCAGGAATCCTGACCGGAACGATCATCGGAGTCGCCCGCGCACTTGGCGAAACGGCGCCATTGCTGATGATTGGCATGCGCGCTTTCGTAGCGGCGCCGCCGAGCGGAATCAGCGACCCCGCGACGGTCCTTCCGGTTCAGATCTTCCTCTGGTCGGACGAAGTCGGCCGCGGCTTCATTGAAAAGACGAGCGCCGCGATCATCGTACTCTTGCTGTTCATGCTCCTCATGAACGGCCTCGCCATTTATCTTAGAAACCGCTTCGAGCGCCGCTGGTAAGGCATGCTGATGAGTCCGAACGAAACGATAACCGCTCCCAAGCCGAAGGTCCGGGAGGAGTCCGCGACCGCGGAATCGACGTCGCGCCGACCGAAGATGTCGGCCCGCGATGTCAGCGTCTTCTATGGTGACAAGCAGGCCCTGAAAGACGTGTCGATCGAGATCCACGAGGATCGCGTAACGGCCTTCATCGGTCCGTCCGGATGCGGAAAATCGACCTTCTTGAGATGCCTCAACCGGATGAACGACACGATCCCGGCGGCGCGGGTCACAGGCACGATCGAGCTCGATGGTGAGAACGTCAACGGCTCGGCGATGGATGTCGTTCAACTCCGCGCCCGTGTCGGCATGGTCTTCCAGAAGCCCAATCCCTTTCCAAAATCGATCTTCGAGAATGTGGCCTACGGTCCACGGATCCACGGGCTTGCCAGTTCCAAAACCGATCTCGAGCAGGTCGTCGAAAAATCCTTGAGGCGCGCGGGCCTGTGGGAGGAAGCCAAGGATCGTCTCGACGAGAGCGGGACTGCGCTGTCCGGCGGTCAGCAACAGCGGCTGTGCATCGCTCGGGCGATCGCCGTGGATCCGGAAGTCATCTTGATGGACGAGCCCTGTTCAGCACTCGACCCGATCGCGACGGCGAAGATCGAGGAGCTCATCCACGAGCTACGCGGTCGTTATGCGATCGCGATCGTCACGCACAACATGCAGCAGGCGGCGCGCGTCTCGGAGCGAACTGCCTTCTTCCATCTGGGTGAGCTGGTCGAATACGGCAAAACCTCGGAGATCTTCACCAACCCACGGCAGCAGCGCACCCAGGACTATATTACCGGCCGGTACGGCTGATCGGAGCAGGACCCATGCAGCAGACCAGCGGACATACCCTCAAGGCCTTCGACGAGGACATCGACCGACTGCGCGCGCTCATCAGCCAGATGGGCGGGCTCGCCGAGCATGCGATCGAAGAGGCCATGCGATGCCTCGTTCAGCGCGATGTCGAAGGAGCCGAGAAGGTCATTCGTGACGACAAGAAGCTCGATGCCCTCGAGGTCGAGACCGAGCGCCGAGCAGTGCAGCTGATCGCGCTTCGCGCGCCGATGGCGGGTGATCTTCGCGACGTCGTCGCCGCGCTCAAAATCTCGGGAGTGGTCGAGCGGATCGGGGACTATGCCAAGAGCATCGCGAAGCGCGTCCCGCTGCTCGAAAATGCCGGCAAGATCGAGCCGCTGTCGCTGCTGCCCGAGATGGCGCGTATCTCGACCGGCATGGTGCACGATGTGCTCGACGCGTTTATCGAGCGCGATGCCGAGGCGGCCTATCAGGTTTGCGTGCGCGACGACGCGGTCGACGATTTCTACGATTCTATCTTCCGCACTTTGCTCACGCACATGATGGAAAACCCGCAGAACATCGGCCAGGCGGCGCACTTGTTGTTCGTCGCCAAGAACCTCGAGCGGGTGGGCGACCATGCGACCAATATCGCGGAGATGGTCTATTATGCCGCAACCGGCCAGCACATGGCCGACCGACCGGGCAAGTCCCCCAAATGAAAACCGCAGCGAACAGGCGCCTGCTCATTGTCGAGGACGATCGGCCGATCGCCGAACTCCTGAAGCATCACTTCACCTCCGCCGGCTACACCGTGACGACCACGCCCGACGGCGACGAAGCGCTGATCCTGATCGATGAAGTCAAGCCCGACCTCGTCCTGCTCGACTGGATGATCGAAGGGACGAGCGGGATTGAGGTCTGCCGGCGAGTGCGACGTTCAGGGCGCACGGCCCAACTCCCAATCATCATGCTAACGGCACGCGGGGACGAAGAGGATCGCGTTCGCGGACTTGAGACCGGGGCCGATGACTTCGTCGCGAAGCCGTTCAGTCCGAAAGAGCTCGTCGCGCGGGCTAATGCACTGCTCCGGCGATCGCAGCCGAAGCTATTCACCGAGAAACTGACCTATGGCGGTATTGAGATGGATACGGCCGCGCATCGCGTCCGCCGCGACGGTCGGCCGCTGAATCTTGGCCCGACTGAGTATCGGCTGCTGCGGCACTTTCTTCGCAGTCCCGAGCGGGTTTTCTCGCGTCAGCAATTGCTCGACGCCGTCTGGGGTCACAATGAGGATGTCGAAGTCCGCACGGTTGACGTCCTGATCCGACGGCTTCGCATAGCCCTTGGCGAGGGCCCCGAGCTCCTGCGCACGGTTAGGTCGGAAGGCTATTCGCTCGACATCAACGCCTGATTCGCTCGGCGGTACTGTCACAGACTGGAAATTGGCCCGAAACGACGGTGCAACGCTGGTAGGGTAGGGGGAGCCCGGATCGGGAGGCTTCTCATGACCTACGAAGAAACGGATTATTTCCGGCGCCGGGAAATGCAGGAACGCGCCGCGGCGAAAGACGCGGCCAGCTTGGCGGCTCGCCGTGTCCATCAGCAGATGGCCGAAAACTATGCTGCGATCCTAAATGACTACGTTTTCCGAGATGCGCTCACGTCTCTGCGTGCCTGCGGCGCGCTTTAGGGGTTCAGTCGGCAAAAAACCGGACGTCAGTCGCCGCAGTTGCTTGTCTCTCCCCCAATCCATGTCTGGCGCACGGTCAGCCTGTCGTCGAGCAGGGCCAGGTCGGCGCGGTGCCCGGCCGCGATTCTGCCAAATTCCTGGTCGAGCCGCAGGAATGCGGCAGGCGCAGCGCTCGCCATGGCGAAGGCCGTCTCGGTTGGGAGATCGAGCAGCTCGATCGCATTGCGAACAGCCCAGGCCATGTCGAGATCCGAACCCGCCAACCTTCCATTCTCATCCAGACAGGCGCCGTTGCGCGCGACGATCGGCTTGCCCTGCAGCACGAATTCCTTCGATTCCGATCCAACGGTCGGCATGGCATCGGTCACCAGCATGAACCGGTCGTGAGGCTTGCAGCGCAGGGCGATTTTCAAGGTGGCCGGGCTCACGTGCTGACCGTCGAGGATGATGCCGCAGTAGGTTGAGTCTATCCCCAGTGCGGCGCCGACGACGCCGGGTTCGCGGGCGCCGAGCGGCGACATAGCGTTGAAGAGGTGAGTGATGCCGGAAAGGCCGGCGGCTACCGCCGCCTCAACATCTGCATATTTGCCGTTGGTGTGTCCCGCCGAAACGATCACGCCGGCGGAAACCAGACGCGCGATCATCTCCGGCGTCGTGCACTCCGGCGCGACCGTCACCATTGTCCTGCCACTCTTCAGCGACGTCAGGACCGCCCACCCTTCCTCGTCGAGCGCGCGGATCTTGTCGGCATCGTGGATGCCTTTCCGATGCTCGTTGAGGAATGGGCCCTCAATGTGAATTCCAAGGACGCCGGGAACGCCTTGGGCGATGGCCGAATTGACCGCTTCGATTCCCGATCGGATCACGTGCAGGTCGTCGCTGATCAAAGTGGGAAGAAAACTTGTCGTGCCGTAGCGACGATGCGCTTCGCCGATGGTCCTGATCGTTTCTACGGTCGGCGCATCATTGAAAAGGACCCCACCGCCTCCGTTCACCTGAGTATCAATGAACCCCGGCACCAGCAGGCCTCCGCCAAGATCGTGGCGATCCATTTCGGCTGGCAACTGCGGCTCATCGACCAAGGCGGAAATACGGTCGGAGTCGACAATCACTGCCATGCCCGTTGCAAAGCCCTTCTCGAGCAGCACGCGGCCGTTGACCAGGGCGGTCGGCATCAAAGCGTCTCGGTGACTTTGGTGAGATGGCGCGGCCGATCGGGATCGAGCCCGCGCGCGAAAGCGGTCGCATTCACCGCCCGATAAAAGGCGGTTATCTGTACGATCGGTGCAACCAGGGGATGAGCTGACGGCGCGGGCAAATCCCGTCCCACAACGAATACCGGAGCGCCACGCGCTCGGAAATCGGCGGCAAGCTCATCGATGCCCGCCTCCGTTTCATCGTCCTGCCGGAACATGAGAAGCGGAAAGTCGGGCCCGACCAGGGCCATCGGGCCGTGGCGCACTTCGGCCGCGCTGAACGCTTCGGCTTGGATTCGGCAGGTTTCCTTGAGTTTGAGTGCCGCTTCCTGCGCGACGCCAAGTCCGGGGCCCCGGCCGATGATGTAGAGGCCGCTCGAGCGAGCGAGGCACTCAGCGAGCTCCGACCAATCGCACCGCCAAGCCTCTCGCAACAGTTCAGGCGCAGCCCGCAATGCGTCGCCGAGCGAACGATCCTCGCTCCACTCCGCAGTCAGATGAAGGATGGCAGTCAGCGTCGCGACATAAGACTTCGTCGCGGCAACGCTTTGCTCGTGCCCCGCATGGAGCGCAATCGAAACATCGGCCATTTCGGCAAGAGGCGAGTTCGGTGCGTTGACCAACGCCAAAGTCAGAACGCCCGCCGATTTGGCGGCCGAAACGCCCGCCAGGATGTCGGGACTTCGGCCAGACTGGGAGATGGCCAACGCGACCATTCCGTCGATGTCGGGCATTTCCCCATAGACTGACGCAATCGACGGCGCGGCCGAGGTGGTAAGGACACGAAGACGGGTCTCGAACGCATATTTGGCGAAGGTTGCCGCGTGATCGGAGCTGCCCCGGGCATAGGTCAGAACGCCGCGCGGCCGCTTTTCGCGCAGGCGTCGGGCTAGCTCGCTGACAATGTCGGCGTTGGCGAGCAGCTGACGCGCAACGACCTCCGGCGACTCCGCGGCCTCCGAATACATGCGCGTGGCTTCGAGACCGCTTGCGCTCATGCGCGGGCGTTCAGTTCGGCGACGAAGTCGTAAGCGTCCCCCCGATACCAACTTTGAGTCGCTTCGATGACGCGGCCGTCGTCGAGAAAACCGCGGCGCTCAATGTAGAGGGCGGGAGCACCGGGCTCGACTCCAAGAAGCCGCGCCCGCTCGTCGTCGACAGCCACCGCCCGCAGGCGCTGCAGGGCACGAGTCGGCCGGTTTCCGGCCGCCTTCAGCGCGGCGTAAAGCGAATCCTGGACGGCGTCCGAGCTCGCCAGGCCGAAGCCGGGGATTGTCGAATATTCGATCGCCATCGGCGAATCGTCGGCAAAACGGATTCGGTGGAATCGATAGACCGGCGAGCCGGGGCCGAGTCCCAGGGTCAAGGACTCCTCCGGCGTCACGTTGCCCGACGCGCGCAACAGCCATTCGCTTCGCGGCGTCCTACCGCGCGCCGCCATGTCCTCGGAAAAGGAGGTGAGCTTGGCGAACTGCTTTTCGACTCGGCCGCTGACAAACGTGCCCGCCCCTTGCCGGCGCGTCAGCAGGCCATCGGCGACGAGGCCATCCAGCGCCTTCCGAATCGTGATCCGCGACACGCCGAATTCGGAGGCCAGGTCGCGCTCGGGAGGGAGCGCATCCTGCGGACCGATGACGGCCGACTCGATGGCCCGGCGAAGTGCGTCCTGCAGGCGGCGATAGAGCGGGCCCTCGCCTTCCAAGTCTCCGACCTGATCCGCAAGCCCAGCCAAAAACAAATCCTCCCCGCCGCTGCGGAATATATAATACCAATATGAGACCAAACGCCAACTGATTTTTTACCGCTGGCTAAAATTCCTCTCTCATAAAGTCCCCTCTTGACCTTTTGATACAGTTGAGAGATTGTGTGCCAATTGCGGACCAATGGTATCGTTTTGGACCTAGATAAGATAGTAGCAGGTCCGAGGGGGAAAGAGGGGAGAGACATGGCTATTCGCCTTATGCTGATCGGCTCGGCAAGTGCATTCGCATTGGCGGCTGGAACCGCGCACGCGCAATCGACAAACCCGAATGAACCGCCGACAAACGCGGCCCCTTCGGGCACAGCCCAGCCAGCGCCAACGGACACCGGAAGCGACAACGCAATCGTCATCACGGGTTTCCGGCGCTCTCAGGCCGCCTCCATCCAGGCGAAGCGCCAGTCGTCGGTAATCGCTGAGGTCGTGACGGCCGAGGACATCGGCAAATTCCCCGACAAGAACGTGGCCGAAGCGCTGCAGCGCGTGCCCGGCATCGTTATCAACCGCGAATTCGGCGAAGGCGAGCGGGTCAGTGTTCGCGGCACGGACAAGAACCTCACCAAGACCCTTCTCAATGGACATAATGTGGCGACCGCCGACTGGTTCATTCTCGACCAGCTCAGCGCGACTCGAGCATTCAACTACTTGACTTTGCCGTCCGAAATCGTCGGCGAGCTCGAAGTATACAAGAGCCCGCAGGCCGACATCGAGGAAGGCGGGGTCGGCGCGACGATCAACGTCCACACCCGCAATCCCCTCGACCTCGATCCGCTGACGATCTCGGCGTCCGCTCAAATGGTCTACAGCGAGCGAGCCAAGAAATGGGATCCGCAGGCTTCGGGCCTCATCAGTTGGAAGAACGACGGCGGGACGCTCGGTGTTCTCCTCGGCGCGGTCTACCAGAAACGCCGCATCCGCCGCGACGGCGTCGAAGTGCTCGGCTATTTCCGCCAGCTCGATAATCCGGCCACACCAGCTGATGAGACAGTCGCCGGTGGCGCTCAGATACCGTCGCTGATCGGGTCCGCCTTGTTCAAGCAGGAGCGCGAACGCTACGGCGGAAACATCGGGATTCAAGTCCGTCCGTCGGACCAGTTCGAGGTCAACGTTACCGGCCTCTACAGCCGGTTCAATGCCGATAACTTCAATCAGAACTACATGGCGTGGGGTTCCAACGCGATCGGCGGCGGCGGAACGCTCACCAACTTCAACGTCGAGGACGATACCGTTACCAGCGGCACAATCACCTCGACCCCGGGCGGCCGCGGCGTGGTCTTCGACGCGATCGACCGCCTTGCTTTCTCTGAAGTTTGGTCGGGTGATTTCGACGCCATCTGGCGGCCGAGCGATCTCGCCACCGTGCACTTCAAAGGCGGCTATACCGAGGCGCACGGCAACACCAAGGCGCAGCCGTTCTTCGAAGGGGGTGCGCCGGCATCCTTTGATTTCGATCTGACCGGCCGGACACCGCAGGTGACCTTCCATGGGATCGATACGACTGATCCGACCGACATGGCGTTCGACTTCGCGTCGCTGCACAAAATCACCAACAGCGACAAAGAGAAATATGCCTATCTAGACTATGAACAAAAGGTCGGCTTGGGCCCGATCAGCGCGTTCAAGGTCGGCGCGAAGTTCACCGATCACGATCGCAAGACGGGTTTCTTGGCAACGACCTACGGTGGATTCTTTCTTCCGCTCGCCGATCCGACCACTGGCACCGGTTGCGGCGGCGTCCCATGCGTTCCGTCGGATTTCGCTGACGGTCTCACCCCGAGCGACTTCCTCGACAACATCGCGCTTGCCGGAACTCTCACGCAATATTGGCAAGTCGATCGCGACAAGCTTGAAGAGATCCTCCTTAATTTCCCTCATCCACGCATCCTGAACCCGCCCGAAAACTACTCGATCAACGAGAAGACGTACGGCGGTTACGCGATGGCCAAGTTCGGTGGCGACAATTGGCGGGGCAACATCGGCCTTCGGGTTGTCCGCACCGATCAGACGTCGCGCGGCAACCAGTCGTTCCCGGCCGACGGATCGGCTCCGCCCGATGCAATCGACAATGCGTTCGGGCCCTATCTGCCGATAGTCGTCAAGAAGCACTATACGGACTTCCTGCCGAGCGCGAACGTCAGCTTCGATCTCAACCCCACGCTCGTGCTGCGCTTCGCAGCTGCGCGAACGATGGCGCGGCCGGACTATACGGACATCGTGCCGCGGGTCAGCCTCAACCCTGGCTCGCTGAGCGGAAGCGGCGGCGACCCAAGCGTGAAGCCGTTCCGTGCCGATCAATATGACGTGTCGCTGGAATGGTATCCCGATCGTGAGACGATCGTCGCGGCCGCGCTCTACTACAAGGACATCCAGTCCTACATCGTCAACAGAACGACCCAGGAAACGTTCGTCATCCAGACGGCGACCCCGAACCTGTCGCGCTGCACGCTTGTCAGCGGGACGACCTATAACTGTCTGTTCGACATTAACCGCCGTTCGAACGGGCCGGGCGGCAGCAATAAGGGGTTCGAGATCCAGGTGTCGCGGCCGATCTGGGGTGGATTTGGGATTATCGGCAACTACACTTACTCCGACGCCAAATCGAACAGCGGCGATCCGATTCCCGGCAACTCGAAGCACGCCTTCAACGTCACTGGCTATTACGAGCGCGGCCCGGTGTCGGCGCGCTTGTCCTACACCTATCGATCGAAGTTCTTCATCGACATCGATCGCAATTCGCCGCTCAACCAGAAGGCGACGGGCTCGCTGGACGCCTCGGCGAGCTACAAGTTGACCGACAACTTCTGGCTGACGGCCGATGCCATCAACCTGACCAACGAGAAGATCGAGCAATATTCGGGAACGACGACCCGGCCGCGCGCAATCTACGACAACGGCCGGCAATTCTATATCGGCGCACGGTTCCGCTATTGAGCGGGGAACGGCGCGGGACGCTTTGGTCCCGCGCCGGCTGCTGCGGAAGGAACGTCGACGCGTGACGCGTAAGTTGCTTGTGTTAGCCTTGCTCTATTCGGGATGCGCGATGGCTGCCCCGCCGAAGCTCCTGCCGATACCGAGTCACGTGGCGGAGCACCCTGGACGCTTCATCGTATCCCCTTCGGTGGCGATCCGGGTTCCGCCGCGTGACAAGGGTATCGCCGCGGCCGCGGCCTTCTTTGCGCAACTCATGCACGACAGGTCGAAAGTCCGCATGCAAACCCGGAATTCGGGTGGAGCAATTCAGTTCGTTCGCAAGCGCGGCTTCGGGTCTGAGGGCTACGGCATAGAAGCGAGGTCGAGCGGGGTCACAATCTCGGCAACGACCGACGCCGGCATGCTTTACGGAGCCGTGACCGCCTGGCAACTCGCTACGGGAGAGGAGCCAGGAATCATCCCGGCGGTGACGATCCGCGACGCTCCAGCCTTTCGCTGGCGCGGCTTGTTGCTCGACAGCGCTCGGCACTTTCAGTCGCCCGCCTTCGTCAAGCGGCTCATCGATTGGATGGCGGTCAACAAGCTGAATACGCTCCACTGGCATTTGGTCGACGATCAGGGCTGGCGGCTCGAGATCAGGAAGTATCCGCGGCTGACGGAAGTGGGCGCATGGCGGGTTCCCGCGACCGCGCCCGGCGCTCCGCCGCTGCCGAAGGTCGGCGGTTATTACACGCAGGAAGAGGTCCGTTCGATCGTCGCTTATGCAGCGACCCGCAACGTCACGATCGTCCCGGAGATCGAAATGCCGGGGCATGCTTTGTCGGCAATCCGCGCATATCCAAAACTGGGAATGGGAGTGCCTGCTCCGCCAGGAGTAGAATCCGACTGGGGCGTTTTTCCTTGGCTCTACAATACCGATGAATCCACATTCACATTCCTCGACAATGTGCTGACCGAAGTGATGGCGCTGTTTCCTTCGCGCTACATCCACGTCGGGGGCGACGAGGCGGTCAAGGATCAATGGAAGGCTAGCCGGAAGATCCAGGCGCAGATGAAGGCGCTCGGAATATCCGACGAGGACGCGCTGCAGAGCTGGTTCATGGCGCGAGTAGGCGGGTTCCTTGCCAAGCACGGCCGGCGCATGATCGGATGGGACGAGATCCTGAAGGGCGGAATTCCGAGCGACGCGACGGTCATGTCCTGGCAGGGTACGGCAGGAGCTATCGCGGCGGCCAAGGCGGGTCATGATTCGGTGCTGGCCCCATCGCCCGTCCTCTATTTCGACAACCGGCAGGGGTTCGGCGAAATCGAGCCGCCGGGGCGCGGCAATCTCGTGGATCTCAAAAGCGTCTACGACTTCGAGCCTCTGCCTCCGGAGCTCGCTTCGAGCCGGCGCAGGCATGTCATCGGACTTCAGGGCAATTTATGGACCGAACATGTCCGGACAGAAGAGCGCGCGGCTTGGAATCTGTTTCCACGTGCAAGCGCCGTGGCAGAGATCGGCTGGTCGCATCCGAAGCGGCGCGACTTCGCCGATTTCGTCGACCGGCTCGTGCCGCAGATGGAACGCATGAAGTCCTTAGGTCTTGCGCCGGCCGCGACGGTTTTCCGGGTCAAGGTAGAGACAGACTTCTCGCCGATCGAAAACCAGGTGACCGTCGCCCTTTCGAATCAGTCAGGGCTTGAGATCCGCTACACGCTCGATGGAACCGTCCCGTCGAGGACTTCGCCAATTTATCGAAAGCCGCTCTCCCTGGACCCGACGCGCCTTCGCGCGGCGACATTCTACGAGGGGCGCCCGCTCGATGGCGCAATCGATCAAATCGTCGACTTCCGCGCCGTTTGGACGCGCACCGATGAGCAGCTGCGCACCTGCACCGAGGGCGTTAAGCTCGCACTCGAAGATGATCATCCGCCCGCGGGCCCGCGGGCTGTGTTCGTGACCGACATCTTCAATCCCTGCTGGATCTTCGAGAAGGCGCATATGAATATAGTGCGTCACATCGCCATCGACGTCGGCCAGTTTCCATTCAACTTCCAGGTTGGGAAGGATGTTGAGAACATCCATTTTCGGCCACCGGCCACGCCGGACGGCGAGTTCGAGGTGCGCGCGCCCGGCTGCGATGGCGAGCGCATTGCCGTGCTCCCGCTGGCGCCGGCACGCGCGAATCCCGGCATCACTCGGCTGGTCGCCCCGATCGCACCGCGGCCAGGTCGCGAAGATCTTTGCATCACCTACACCGCCAAGGGCGTGAACCCGATGTGGGCGATCGACCGGGTCGAATTGCTCACGCAATGAGCGAGATCATCCTCCGGGCGCCGCTTGCCGGCTGGTTGACGCCGCTGGAGGAAGTTCCCGACCCGGTTTTTGCCGAGCGGATGATGGGCGACGGAATCGCCGTCGACCCGACCGAGCCGATTCTTCGCGCGCCCGCTGATGCAACGATCATCGCCATTCCGGACACGGCACACGCAGCGACGCTTCGCCTCGCGAACGGCGCGGAACTGCTCATTCACATCGGTCTTGAGACGGTGGCGCTCGCCGGCGCGGGCTTCCGCGCGGTCGCTTCTGCCGGAATGGCCGTCAAGGCGGGCGATCCACTCATCGAAATTGACCTTAATGCGGTTGGGCGCCGTGCGCGCAGCCTCGTGACGCCGATCGTCGTGGCGAACGAAGGCTTCGAGTTTACGACCGACCGGCCATCCCGCAGAGTCGCCCAGGGAGATGAGATCGGCCGCGTGCGAGGCGCAGCGAGGGTCGAGGTCGGCGCGTCCGGCGAGGCCTATGACCGCACTGTCCGTATCGACGCCGCCCACGGCCTCCACGCCCGACCGGCCGCACGCATTGCTGCGCGCCTGCGAGACTTCCAGGCCGATGTCGTGCTTGCGCTCGGTGACCGAAACGCGAACGCGCGGAGTACCGTCGCGATGCTCGGCATGGGGCTTAAACAAGGCGACGAAGTGAGCGTTACCGGCTTGGGTATCGATCGAAAGGCCGCCGTTGACGCCGTAGCCGAACTCATAGCCAGTGGGCTTGGCGAATCTCCGGAGACTGGCCGCGCGGTTACTGAAGCGCCAACCGCCTCGGGGCCTATCTGTGCATCGCCCGGTCTTGCGATCGGCACAGTCTTGCAATTGCGGCTCGCCGACCTGCCGGTCGATCGCGATGGTGCCAATGCGTCCGAAGAGCGCGAGCGATTGGTCCAAGCCCTTCACTCGGTGGCGCGCACTCTTATAGAAACCGGTCTGGTCGCCGCCGAGCTGGCCGCCGCGCATCGCGAATTGCTCAGCGATCCTGATCTCCTGGCGAACGCAAATCGCCAAATTGACCAAGGCAGAAGTGCGGCATTTGCCTGGCGGAGCGCTTGTGAAGAGGCGCGCGCAAGAATTCGAGCCACGGCCAATCCGCTTTTGATGGAGCGCGCGTCCGACGTCATGGATCTCGAGCGTCGAGTGATTGGCATGCTTGCCGGCGAAAACCATCCTTCCGTGCCCGATCTTCCACCCGGTACGATCCTGGTCGCGCCGGACCTGCTCCCTTCGCAACTCCTTGCCATTGATAAATCTCGGCTCGCCGGAATTTGCACGTCCGAGGGAGGTCCGACCTCACACGTGGCGATCCTCGCCGCTTCGGTCGGGATCCCGATGCTAGTGAGCGCGGGTGCGGCCGTGCTGGAACTTTCCGATGGCGCGAAAATCATCCTTGATGCGGATCATGGCCGGATCGAACCTAGTCCGTCGCAGGATCGGCTGGCTGAGGTCGAGGCGCTCATCGCCGCTCGCAGCAAGCGCCGGGCTGCCGAGGCTCGCGACGCTCGAGAATTGTCGTTCACGGCTGATGGGACGCGAATCGAAGTTTTCGCCAACCTCGGCTCCGTGGAGGACGCCCAAGCCGCGATCGCAGCGGGGGCCGAAGGATGCGGGCTGCTTCGCACCGAATTCCTCTTCCTCGATCGTAACGCTCCGCCGGACAAGGAGGAGCAGCAGAGAATCTACGCCGAAATCGCCGCGGTGCTCGGCAACCGGCCGATGATTGTCCGGACGCTCGATCTGGGCGCCGACAAGAGTGTGCCTTACGTCGTCATGGGTCGCGAAGAAAATCCAGCCCTAGGGCTCCGCGGGATCCGCCTGAGTTTCGCCCGGCCCGATCTTCTCGCGACGCAATTGGCGGCGATCGTTGCTTCTGTTTCATCGGAACAGTGTCGGATCATGCTGCCGATGATCACGGAGGTAGACGAAGTAAAGCAGGTCCGGAGACTCTTGGATGCCGCATCGCAGACGGCAGGCCTGAATCGGCGGATTCCGCTTGGAGTGATGATCGAGACGCCGGCGGCAGCCGTCCTCGCCGGCTCGATCGCCGCGGAAGCCGACTTTTTATCGGTCGGGACCAACGACCTCACCCAATACGCCCTCGCCGTCGATCGCGGCAATTCCGCCGTTTCGGCCAAGGCCGATGCGCTTCATCCCGCAGTGCTTGGGTTGATCCGCCAGGCCGCCGAGGGCGCCGCCCAGCACGGACGATGGATCGGAGTTTGTGGCGGGCTCGCATCGGACCCCCTCGCCGCGGCAATTCTCATCGGCCTTGGCATTACGGAGCTGTCCGTCGCCCCCGCTGCGGTTCCGACGATCAAGGCCGCCGTCCGCCATTTGCGTCTCGACGATTGCCGTGAACTCGCGCAACGTTCCTGCGCCGCTTCATCGGCACAGGAAGTCCGCACGCTTGCGGCGGAGGCCGTCGAATGAAGCTGCACGTCGAAAGGCTGCAGCCGCTCGGCCGTGCATTGATGCTGCCGATCGCGGTCCTGCCGATTGCGGCGCTGCTTCTTCGGCTCGGCCAATCGGATATGCTCGACATTCCATTCGTCGCGGCGGCCGGCAACGCAATTTTTTCGAACCTGGGGCTCGTGTTCGCCGCCGGCGTGGCGGTCGGTCTGGCGCGCGAAAACCATGGCGCCGCCGCATTAGCCGGTGTGGTTGCCTATGTCGTGGCGACCGAAGGCGCAAAAGCCCTGCTCCGCCTTCCCCCCGACATGGCCGCTTCGAGCGATGTCGAACAAGCCGCGTGGCAAGCCAAGGAGATTGCCAAGCTCAGCGTGCCGGCCGGAATTCTCTCCGGAATCACAGCCGGCCTGCTGTATAATCGCTTCTTCGATATCCGGCTGCCGGACTATCTCGCCTTCTTCGCCGGCCGCCGCTTCGTTCCGATCGCCGCGGGGCTTGCGGGCGTCATCGGCGCGATTTTGTTCGGATATGGATTTCCCTGGTTTGAAGCCGGCGTCGACACGCTAAGCCGCTGGGTCGTCGGCGCGGGACCGATTGGACTGTTCCTTTATGGTTTCTTGAACCGGCTCCTGCTGATCACCGGCCTCCATCATATCCTCAATAACATCGCATGGTTCCTCCTCGGCGACTTTCATGGCGCGACCGGAGACCTCAAGCGGTTTTTCGCCGGCGACCCGACTGCAGGCGGGTTCATGTCCGGCTTTTTCCCGGTCATGATGTTCGGCTTGCCGGCCGCATGCCTCGCCATGTACCGAAGTGCCTCGCCCGATCGCCGAAAGGCGATTGGAGGGCTTCTGCTAAGTGTCGCCCTGACTTCGCTCCTCACGGGGGTGACAGAGCCGATCGAGTTCCTCTTCATATTCCTAGCGCCATTGCTCTTCGCGCTGCACGCGGTGCTCACCGGCTTGTCGATGGTCATCATGGACGCGCTAGGAGTGAAGCTGGGTTTCGGTTTTTCGGCTGGCCTATTCGATTATGTCCTCAATTACGGCCTTGCGACTCGGCCGATCCTGCTGCTCCCCGTCGGAGCTGCATATTTTGTGATTTATTACGTCACATTCAGTTGGTGCATTCGACACTTCAACCTGGCGACGCCGGGCCGAGAGACAGAGACCGAGATCATTCCACCCACTGATGTGCTCGTGGGCGAGCGAGGGCGAAGCTTCGTCGCTGCATTGGGCGGCGCGTCCAACCTTAAGTCGGTCGATGCATGCACGACCCGGCTTCGCCTCAGCGTCGCCGATCCGGCGGCAATTGACGAACGAGCTCTTCGCGCGCTCGGCGCACGCGGAATCGTCCATCCCGGCGGCGATTCGCTGCAGGTCGTGCTCGGCCCCATCGCCGACCAAGTGGTCGAGGAGATCCGGGCGGCACGGTTGGCCGTGGAGCGAACCGCGCCCGACCTTGCGGCGGCGACCGTCAACGCACTTCAGGCGGCGACAATTCGTTCAAATCGAGGTTCGCGGGAGCAGGCTATTGGTCGAGCTCGAAGACCCGTCGCGACTCACGGACGCCGAGCTCGACAAGCTGGGCATTCGCGGCTGGGTGCGAGTGGAGGGCGGCGTTCAGCTGATCATTGGGCCGGACGCCGATGCCATCGCCGGTACGATCATGGCGGGGGTGCGATAAGCGACCGAGATGCTCCAGCCTCAGGCCTGTGGCCGGATCGTAACCCTTACTCTCAACCCGGCGATCGATACCTCGCTTGAAGCCGAGGAAATGATCCATTCGGACAAGGTGCGCACGATTGGGGAGCGGATCGATCCGGGAGGCGGCGGGATTAATCT
>JBKPOO010000003.1:0-14514 GCA_046733175.1 Pseudomonadota bacterium | reverse complement strand
GCCATCAGGATCCCGCCGGGAGCGGACATGAAGGCGGCGGCGAGGAGGTACGGCAGATATTGCTGACCGAGGAGGCTCGCGTAGGCGGCGAGGATCGTGCCGGCGACACCCGCCATTCCGACGCACATCACCGTGAACAGCCGCGAGGGCGGGAGCGCGGCGAGATAGGGACGGACGACGAGCGGCGATTCCGACTGACCGACGAAGATGTTGGCCGCGGCGCTCAGCGATTCGACCCGGCTGATTCCGGTCACCCAGCCGATCGCGCCGCCGACCCAGCGGACGATCCGCTGCATGATGCCGAGATAATAAAGGATCGCGACGAGGCTCGCGAAGAAGATGATCACGGGAAGCGCGGCGATGGCGAACGTATGGGCCAGGGGATTGGATTCGCTGGGGCCGAACAAGAATTCGGTGCCCTTCGTCGCATAGCCCAGAAGGTTTGCGACACCCTGCGACAGTCCCTGGATCGCTGCTCGTCCCCAACTCGTCCACAGCACGAGCCAGGCGATGAAGGCCTGAAGCGCGAACGCGGCGCCGACGACGCGCGGCCGGATCGCCTTGCGGTTCGCTGACACGAGCCAGGCGAGCGCAAGAATGGCGACGATCCCGGCGATGCCGAGCAGTTTTTGATTCAGCACTTGGAGGCTCTCCCCGCCCTACCAGACCATGCCCTGCGTAGCGGCTGCGGCGGCATCGTCCAGCAATTTCAAAGCCTCATCGGGCGTCGTCGCGACCAGCAATTGCGCGCGCCTCCGGTCGGACAGGAAGCCGGACTCGGTCGCGTGATTCATGAATTCGATGAGCCCGTCCCAGAAGCCGTCGACGTTGAGCAGACAGAAGGGCTTCTTGTGGAAGCCGAGGGCGTTCTCACTCCAGGCTTCGAACATCTCGTCCAAAGTGCCGATTCCGCCCGGAAGGCAGAGGAACGCGTCGGACAATTCGCTCATCACGGCCTTGCGCTCACCCATGGTGTCGACGCGATAGAGTTCGGTGAGTTCGGTGTGAGCGACCTCAAGCTTCACCAACAAGTGGGGGATAACCCCGTACACCTTGCCCCCGAGCTCGAGCACGCTGTCGGCGATGAGGCCCATGAGGCCGAGGCGGCCGCCGCCGTAGACCAGGTCGACCCCGTTCTCCACCATCGCCTTCGCCGTCGCTTTCGCGCAGTCTGGAAAGACCGGATGCGCGCCGGGCGCCGACCCGCAATAAACCGCGAGCTTGCGGATGTGGTTCACAAACGAACCAGTCCGCGGAGGTCGGCCTCGGGCCGCGCGCCAAAATGGGAGATGACCTCGGCGGCACACAGCGACCCGGCTTCAAGGCAGCCGCGAAGATCTCGCCCTCGGCACCGCGCCGAAAGGAAGCCCGCCGCGAAAAGGTCGCCCGCGCCGGTCGTGTCGACGACCTTGTCGACCGAAGCGGCCGGGATCTCGACCGAAGCGCCGTCCTGTGCGGCGAGCGCGCCCGCCGCCCCGCGCGTGATGATCAGCGTCCGGACCTTCGGCGACAATGAAGCGATGCAGTCTCCAAGCTCGCCGCAACCGGTCAAGTGACGGATCTCATCCTCATTGCCGAACAGGATATCGACGGTGCCCGCCTCGATCATCGTCATCACACCTGCTCGGCGGTCGCCGATACACAGGCTCTCTGACAAGGTGAATGCAACCGTCCGCCCAGCCGAATGCGCAATCTCGGCCGCCGTCAGCATGGCCGCCCGGGGCCGCTCAGGGCCCCACAGATAGCCTTCGAGGAAAGTTACCGAGGCCGCGCGAATCAGCTCATCATCGAGCGCTCCGGGAGTGAGCTCGTGGCTTGCGCCGGGACAGGTATTCATCGTCCGTTGCGCGTCGGGCGTCACGAGGATGAGGCAGCGGCCCGTCGGCGGACCGCCGGCAAGAGCGGGCGTCTCGAACCGGACCCCGAGCGAAATCATGTCGTGCTTGAAAATCGCGCCGAGCTGGTCGTCGGCGACCTGGCCGATGAACCCGGCGTTCAACCCGAGCGCCGCGACGCCGGCCATGCTGTTGGCCGCGGATCCGCCGCTGATCTCGCGCGCAGGTCCCATTGCGGCGTAAAGCTCGTCCGCCTGATGCGCGGTCAAAAGCTGCATCGAGCCCTTCGTCAGTCCACGCTCGTCGATGAAGGAATCGTCGCAGGTCGCGATCACGTCGACGATCGCATCGCCGATCGCGACGACATCAAGAGCCGGAGAAGTCACGGGTCGCGTGGCTAGCCGCCGGGTCGCTGAATGGTCAACGCACCGTTTCGTTCGTCCTGAGCGTAGCGAAGCGAAGTCGAAGGGCGATTGGCGCTGACGCCCTTCGACTGCGCCCCTTCGGGGCTTCGCTCAGGACGAACGGGGTTGCGAAGCAGCGATTTGCCGTTACCCCTCGGCCCATGACCTCCGAAGTCCAAGCCGCGGCCCGTCAGGCGCGAACCGCAACCGACGCCGAGCCCGCAAGAATGCTCCGGATGCCGCTCTCGCTCTTTGCTTTCGGCATTTTTTACGGCGGCATGGTCTGCATCGCGGGGGTTCTCGGCAACAAGCAGGTCGCGCCCTGGCCGCTCGACCTTCTCGGCTATCCGCTTTTCGGACGTCCGTTGGCGGTCGAAGCGGGGATCTTCGCTTTCCTCCTACTGGTCGTCACCTCGAGCTCGGTGGCCGAGCTACACGGGCGTTCAACGGCGAACCGCCTGGTTCTCATCGGCTTCGTTCCACTGATCGTATCGCTGCTGCTCAGCCTCTTCGTCCTTGCCGTTCCGGCCTCTCCCGACATGCAGCCGGAGCGGCTGACGGCGTTCGAGACCATCATGGGCGGAACTCCGAGGATCTGGCTCGGCGGGATTCTGGCCTATGGCGTTTCGACCTTCCTCAACGTCACTATCTTCAGCCGGTTGAAGGCGAGCGAGGGGAAGGGGTTGCTGTGGCTTCGTTCGGCGGTCGCGAGCGCGCTCAGCCAGATCGTAGATACTTTGATCTTCATCACCATTGCCTTCTACGGCGTCTTCCCGATCGAGGAGCTGATCGTCGGCCAGATGATCGCGAAGGTCGTCCTGTCGGCCGTCCTCGTGCCGCCTTTCGTGTACGGCTTTGTCGCGCTCGGCCGATCGCTCGACGCGCGCTGACAAAAGATTCTTGCCGCCCTCTTGATTGACTCGCGAACTAGTGCTGCTCTGGCGGCGAGTCGCAGGGGCGGCTTGACGGGGAAGCGTGTTCTAAAAGCAACGGTGTAACGGATTCTCCCGAATCCGATTAACGGCTGTCACAGAACTGCCTTTTGACGGCTATAGCGCCCCAGCATTCTAATTGTCCTGCGTTCAGCCGGGGGGTTGATTCCGTGAAAAAGACTACACTTTTCCTTTGCTCGACCGCGGTCCTGATGCCGACGGCCGCTTATGCCCAGTCGACCGGCACGGTCGAAGCCGAAAAACAGGCGATCGTCATTACCGGCAGCCGCGCCAAGGATGTCGGCGGCGTCGTGACGCCGGATACTCCCAAGGCCAAGATCGTCCTTAACCAGGAGGTCATCTCGCGGTCGAACCCGGGCCAGACCATCCTCGACACGATCAACCTCGTCCCGGGCGTCAGCTTCCAGAACAATGACCCCTACGGTTCGTCGGGCGGAACGCTCAATATCCGCGGCTTCGATTCGACCCGCATCAGCCTGACCTTCGACGGCATCCAGCTGAACGACAGCGGCAACTATGCGATCTTTTCGAACCAGCAGCTCGACCCCGAGCTGATCGAGCAGGTTAACGTCAACCTCGGGTCGACCGACGTCGACTCGCCGACTGCCTCCGCCGTCGGCGGCACGGTCAACTACCGCACCATGACGCCCACGAAGGAGATGGGCTTCCGCGGCGTGGCGTCCGTTGGCGATTGGGATTATTGGCGGCTCTTCGGTGTCGTGAACTCCGGCGAATTCGGGCCCTGGAACACGCGTATGTTCCTCGCAGCTTCGCGGACGAAGAACTTCGTCCCGTTCAACAATTACGGCCGGATCGATAAGCAGCAATATAACGCGAAGATCTGGCAGCCGATCGGCTCGAACGGCGATTTCGTTTCGATCGCCGGCCATTACAACGAGAACCGCAACAACTTCTTCGGCTCGCTGCCGCTGCGGACGGACCTCACCCAGAGCGCCACCAACAGCGCACCGAGAAACGTCGGACCGCTTTCAACCCAGCGCTACCCGCGCAACGCCGACGAGCGCTTCTACGGGATCAACTTCCCGTGCCAGGTCGACACCCCGCAGGCCGGCGTCGTGGACGCTCCGACCCCTTCGACAAATGACGTTGGCAGCTGCGGCACGGAGTTCGACCGGCGCTATAATCCGTCGAACACCGGCAACATTCGCATCGCCTCGAAATTCACGGTCATGGACGGCCTCGTCCTTACCGTCGATCCGAGCTACCAATATGTGAAGGCCAACGGCGGCGGAACGGTGACGGCCTTCGAAGGCCTGCGCGACGTCAATCCCGCCGGGGGAACTGCTCCCGCGAGCACCGGCACGAACAATTGCCTGACCACGCCAACCAGCGCGACCAACACCTGCCTTGCCGGTTTCTATGGCGGCAGCCCGTATTTTGGACGCGACATCAATGGCGACGGCGACCGGCTGGACTCGGTCACCGTGCTATCGCCGAGCCAGACGCACACCGACCGCTTCGGAGTGATTGCGGGCCTGCGCTGGGATTTCGCCCGCGGTCAGATGGTTCGTGTCGGGTACACGAACGACTCGGCCCGGCATCGCCAGACCGGCGAGGTTGGACTGCTTCACCTCAATGGCGAGCCCATGGACGTCTTCCCGCGGAACGACCCGCAGGCGGACGTCACGGGCGTGACTTTGGAGAAGCGCGATCGCGTCTCGCACGCGATTCTCAATCAGTTCTCGGGTGAATATCGCGGCGACTTCTTCGACAACCGGTTGACGGTCAACGTCGGCCTCCGCGCTCCATTCTTCATTCGCCGGCTGCACAATTATTGCTTCACCTCGAGCGCATCGGGCTTCGTCGAGTGCTTCGGGCAAGACCCGGCACGGGAGGCTGCGATTCTGGCCGCCCAGCCCTATACGTTCGATGCGAGCGGCCGAGTGCTCACGGGCTGGTCGCCGCCGCAGAAGCGCAAGTTCAAATATGACAAGCTGCTTCCGAACGTCGGGGTGATCTACGACATCGTCCCGCAGCTCAGCGTCTTCGCGAACTACGCCAAGGGCCTGTCGGTGCCGAGCACGGACAACCTCTACAACAGCTTCTTCTTTCCGCTGATCGCCGAAGCGGCGAACCCGAAGCCGGAGGTCACCGACAGCTTCGACGGCGGGCTGCGCTATCGGACCGGCAAGATCCAGGCGCAGCTCTCCGGCTGGTACACGCACTTCACGAACCGTCAGGCTTCGGCATTCGATCCGGAACTGAACGTTTCGGTCTTCCGAAACCTTGGAACGGTGAACAAATGGGGTATCGACGGCTCGGTCGCCTACGAGCCGATCCGCGAAATCACGCTCTATGCGTTCGGGTCGTGGAACAAGAGCAAGATCAAGGATAACATCCAGATCGGCGCTCTGCCGGTTGGGACCACTTGCGACACGATCGATCCGGCCACGCCGCAGGCCTTCCGCAGCTGCGCCTTCACCAAGGGCAACCGCGAATCGGGTGCTCCCAAGTACACCTACGGTGTATCCGCGACGGGCGAATATGGTCCGGTCCACCTGGGAATCGAAGCCAAGCGCACCGGCCCACGGTTCATCTTCGACAACAACGCACCCGTGTTCCGCGGCGACGTGGATCTGGGCACTGCCGTCGGCGGGCCCGAGCAGGTCTTCGGGGCGACGGCTCCCGCTTACTGGCTCGTCAACCTCGACGCGCGCGTCGATCTCGAGCCGTTCTCACCGGCGCTCAAGAAGACCTATCTGCAGCTCAACGTCTACAACCTGTTCGACAAATTCTACGTCGGCGGGTTCGGCGGCGGACTGAGCCAGCAGGTCTCATGCGCCGGCGCGCCGAACTTCTGCCTGACGCCGGTCACCGGCGGCGTGTATGGCGCCCCGCCGTTCGTGCAGATCGGCGCTCCGCGGACGATTTCCGCATCGCTGAACCTTCAGTTCTAAGACCAATTTCGAAGAAAAGCGGGCGGCGTATCCTTGGCGGAGGCGCCGCCCTTGCTTTGGGCGAGCACTTTTTCCAAAGGCGCGCCCATGGCCAAAGATGCTCAGCCCCCGCGCCGCAACCTGAAGCAAGTCCGGATCCTGCTCTGGGTGCTCGTTGCACTCGCCGTGGCCGGAACCGCAGCAATCTTGCTTTACCCGAGGGGCCAGGCGAACCCGGAAGTCGTATCGGCGCAGGCGGGCTTCGGCGGTCCGTTCACCCTCGTGGGGGCGGACGGCAAGCCCTTCTCCAGCGCCCGCCTCGAGGGGAAGCCCTACGCCATCTACTTCGGCTACACACGTTGCGGCGACGTCTGCCCGATCACCCTTGGTCGCCTGGTCAAGCTCCGCAAGCAGGCGGGCGATGACGCCAAGCTCAACATCGTCTTCGTGACGATCGACCCCGCCAACGACGGACCTAAGGAAGTCGGGCAATATGCCGACCTGTTCGGTTCGCCGATCATCGGCCTCACCGGCAACAAGGCACAAATCGACCAGGTCAAGAAACAATACGGCATCTACGCCGAGCCGGAGCCGATGGCGGGCGGCGGAATGAAGATGAACCACACGGCGACCGTGCTGCTCTTCGACCGCGACGAAAAGCTCGCGGGCACCATCACGACAGATGAGCCGGACTCAGCGGCGCTCGCAAAGCTGAAGCGCCTTGCCGCTTAAAGCGTCGCATCGAGCTCTCTTACAAGCTTCCGAGGCGCCTGGGCGCGGTAACTTTCCTCGATCCAGGCCTTGAGCTGCTCGAAGTCGGGAATTTGGTCAGCCGGCGGGCTGAAACTGACCCAGCCGCTCTTGCCGAGGCCATAAGCGGTCGGCGCCGCAAAAGGCAGTTTCAGCGCCTCATAGGCCGTGTACGGCAATTTCACGGAGAGACTGAACGGCTTTCCCCTGGCAGGCAGGTAGGCGAAGGTCTTGTCCTTGACCGCGAGGTCGTCATGATCCGGCCAAGGCGACTTTCGGTGAGCGCCCGGCAGACTCAGTCCCCAGGCGCGCAGCTGGTCCACGAGTTCCACCTTCATTCGGGCCCTCTAGCGGAACCTCGTCGAGCACTCCACTTTGAGGCTCAATGACCCCCTATCGCGCTGACCTTCGCATTCAGGAACTCGGTCCGGACTATTATGACGCGGTCGAGCCCGCGGCCTTTCCCAAATGCATCCCGCGCTTCCTCAATCGGAATTGGGCCGAGCGCGTCGGGCTCGAGCTCGATGACGAAGGCTGGGCGCGCCACTTCTGCCGGTTCGAGCCGCTTTCCGGAAACCTCAGCGAGCCGCTGGCGCTTCGTTATCACGGACACCAGTTCCGAGTGTACAATCCGGACATCGGCGACGGGCGCGGCTTCACCTTCGCTCAGCTGCGCGATGATAAGGACCGATTGCTGGACCTGGGAACCAAAGGCTCGGGCCAGACGCCGTACAGCCGCCACGCCGACGGCCGGCTGACGCTGAAGGGCGGCGTCCGCGAAGTGCTGGCGACCGAGATGCTCGAGGCGTTGGGGGTCAACACCTCCAAGACGTTCGCTTTATTCGAAACTGGCGAAGCGCTCGAACGCGGCGACGAGCCTTCTCCCACCCGCTCGTCGGTACTCACCCGCCTCAGTCACGGCCACATCCGGATCGGCACGTTCCAGCGGCTCGCCTTCTTCGCGCAGGACGACAATATCCGAAAACTCGTCCGTTATTCCCTCCAGCATCTATATTCGGAGCAGCCGGCCAAAGACGATGGCGAGAACGCGCTTCGGCTGTTCGACCTCGTGAATGCTGCCACTGCAACCCTTGCAGCATCCTACCTCGCGGCGGGCTTCGTCCACGGCGTCCTCAACAGCGACAATATCAACATCACCGGCGAGAGCTTCGATTACGGTCCCTGGCGCTTCACGCCGTCATGGGAGCCCGAGTTCACCGCGGCTTATTTCGACCATTACGGTCTCTACGCTTTCGGCCGCCAGCCCGAAGCGATCCACTGGGATCTCGCGCAATTCGCCGGATGCCTGTCGCTGGTCAGCGAAGCCGCGCCGCTGTCGGAAATTCTCGCGTCCTGGGGCGATCGATTCGAAAATGCGCTGACGGCGCAATTCCTTGGACGGCTCGGCGTCGAAGGCGATACGGCACTGGTGGCCGCGCTGATTTCGGCACTTGCGAGTCGCGAAGCGTCGATGGACCGGATCTTCTTCGACTGGCGAGGCGGACGCGATCCAGGCGCGCATAAATATCCGTCAGAGCCGTTCCGGAAGCTGGCCACGGCATTGGAGGGCCGCAAAAAGCCTGGGACCCATCCTTATTGGTCGGATCCGGAGCCTTGTTCGATGCACATTGAAGAGGTCGAAGCCATTTGGTCGGCAATATCCGAACATGACGACTGGCGGCCCTTCGAGGACAAGGTTACAGCCATCCGGCGAATGGGCGCTGCAATGAGGGGCGATGCACCGCAAGGTTGACGAAGGGAGCGTGAGCGTAAAGGCCGCGCCCATGGCGACGACACTCGTCTCGACCGATCCCGCGACTGGGGATGAGGTGTGGTCCGGGCCGATCGGCGACGCGCTCGCGGAAGTTGCCGCGGCGCGATCCGCATGGGGCGCCTGGGCGGCGCATTCGACCGCGTACCGGATCGAAGCCCTGCGCCGGTTCGCCAATGTCGTTCGAAAGCGCGAACAGGAATTCGCCGAGCTGATCTCGAAGGAAACGGGCAAGCCGTTCTGGGAAGCCCGAACCGAAGTCGCTTCGGTCGTCAATAAGGTCGAAATTTCGATCGACGCTTATGCGGAGCGCACTCCGCAGCGGAAGCTCGAGGCCGCGCTCGGCAACCGTATCGCGGTAAGGCACAAGCCGCACGGAGTGCTCGCGGTGCTTGGCCCATACAATTTCCCGGCGCATCTTCCGAACGGCCACATCGTGCCGGCGCTGATCGCGGGCAACGCAGTCGTGTTCAAGCCGTCCGAGAAAACTCCCGGCGTCGGGGCGATGCTCGTCGAATGTTACCACAAGGCGGGGATCCCCGAAGGCGTCGTTCGCCTCCTGATCGGCGGGCCTGAACAGGGCAGGGCTCTCGCTTGCGCTCCGGGCATCGATGGCCTCTTGTTCACCGGCTCGGCGCGGGCTGGAATGTCGCTCCACCGCCAATTTTCCGAAATGCCGCACAAAATCCTCGCGCTGGAACTGGGCGGCAACAACCCGATCGTCGTGTGGCATGCCAAGGACATCGAAGCTGCGGCAACCATCGTGGTCCAGTCGGCCTATCTTTCGGCGGGCCAGCGCTGCACGGCCGCCCGGCGGCTGATCGTCGAGGAGGGCGCGGAGGAGCCGCTCCTCGAAGCGGTCCAGGCGCTCATCGACCGAATCATCGTCGATCATCCCTTCGCTGACCCGCAGCCGTTCATGGGCCCGGTGATCGATCTGGCTACGGCCGACCATATCCAGGAACAATGGCTCGGCCTGATGATGAAGGGCGCCAAGCCCTTGCGCCGACTCGACCGGGCGTTCGAGGAACGCCCCTATCTGACGCCTGCGCTGATCGACGTGACGCATGTCAGGGACCGCCCGGACGAAGAGATTTTCGGACCGGTCCTCCAGCTAGTCCGGGTAAAGGATTTCGACGCCGCGATCGATGAAGCCAATGCCACGCGCTTCGGCCTCGCCGCGAGCCTGATCGGAGGAACGCCCGAGCTCTACGACAGATTCTGGGCCAATGTCCGGGCGGGCGTTATCAATTGGAACAAGCCGACCAACGGCGCTCCCTCCAGCGCTCCGTTCGGAGGCATCGGACTTTCCGGCAATCACAGGCCGAGCGCTTTCTATGCCGCCGATTATTCCGCTTACCCGGTGACGAGCAGCGAAGCGGACCGGGCTCGCGCCGTCATCGGCGAGGGCTTGCGCGATCCGAACGCCAAAGACGACGAACCTCCTGCTGCGGCGGAAACAAGTTCGGGCTGACGCCGTTCTAAGCGGCTGTGAGTGATAAAAAATGGATCGGCGCGGCCCTCGGCCTCGCCCTGTGCAGCACCGCCCTCGTCTCCTGCTCCGCGGGCGATTCGTCCAACAGCAACGGCTCAAGGGCCCAGTCCGGGATCACGCTCGATACCCGGGCGGAGAAGCAAATACGCGAGGCGATCGCCCAGGCGCCCGCTCATGGCCTCAAGCCGGAGCTGTTCCTCAAGGGCGGCGAAAAGGGTGAGGCCCTCGCCCAGGCCGCGCTCCGATACGCATCCGCCCTCGCCAACGGCTACTCGGACCCGAACAAATTGTTCGAAGTCTACACGGTCGCCCGCGCTCGGACGGACGTCCGGCCTGGCCTCCAGCAGGCGCTACAAAAGGGCAATGTGGCGGAGTGGCTCGAATCTCTCGCTCCGCAGACCGACGAATATAAGGCGCTGAGTCAGGCGTTCATCCGCTACGCCAAGCAGGCGGGCGATGCCGGCCCGCAGCCCATCCTCAGCGATCGTCCGATCAAGCCCGGGGCGCGCGACGAGCGCATCCCGGCCATCGTCGCCGTGCTTCGGTCCGGCGGCTACCTGCCGGAAGATAATGGGACGCGGCCACCAGGATCGCAACAGCCCGCGGGTGCTGTGTACATTCCCGCGCTGGTCGCCGCTGTGAAGCAGTTTCAGGCGGATTCGGGGACCAAGCCCGATGGCGTGCTCGGCAAGGAAACGATCGAGGCCCTGAGCACCGGCCCTGCCGCCCGCGCTCGGCAGCTCGCAGTCGCGATGGAGCGCCTGCGATGGCTGCCTCGCAATCCGCCGGGGACCCGGATCGATGTCAACACTGCCTCGACGATCCTCGACTATTGGCGCGACGGCCAGCACGTCGATCGCCGCAAGGTCGTCGCGGGCGAATCCGACAAGCCGACGCCTCAGCTTGAGTCGCCGCTGTACCGGCTCGTCGCGAAACCGACCTGGACGGTTCCGAAAGGAATTGGCGAGAAGGAGCTGGCCAACAAAAGCGCCGCCTGGCTCATTGATAACAAGTTTGTCTTCAAGGGCGACCAATATGTCCAGTTGTCCGGGCCGAAGAATTCGCTCGGATTGGTCAAGCTGGACCTCAAGAACGACCAAGCGATCTACCTGCACGACACTCCGGCAAAAGCGCTGTTCGGCCAGGAACAGCGGCACCGCAGCCACGGCTGCGTCCGCGTCGAGAATGCCGTCCAGTTCGCTACTGCGCTCGCGGAACAGGAAGGCGTTGCCGACAAATTCCAACGCGCGATGCAGGAGGACGACCAGGGCTTCGTCGAGCTTCCGCGGCAAATACCCGTTCGGCTACTTTACCAGACCGCCTTTTGGGACGGCTCTCGCATTCAATTTCGACCCGACATCTATGGTTGGGACGAGAATATCGCGAAGGCGCTGGAGCTGGCGCCCGGCCCGCCGCGCAAGATCGAACAGCCGCAGAGCGACGATCAGGACGTCGGACCGTAGCCTCGGCGGTTGATGCTGCAGCGCGGCATCGCTAACCGCGCCTTGGCATGAGCGAGCTTCCCAAGACATTCGACCCCACGGCGATCGAGGAGCGCTGGTACGCGCATTGGGAAAGCCGCGGCCTGTTCCGCCCCGACCGGCCGGAAGCCGCCCCGTGGACGATCGTCATGCCGCCGCCCAATGTCACCGGGTCGCTTCACATCGGCCATGCGCTCGATAATACGCTTCAGGACGTCCTCACCCGCCGCGAGCGGATGCTCGGCAAGGACGCTTTGTGGGTCGTCGGCACCGACCATGCCGGAATTGCGACGCAGATGGTGGTCGAGCGCAACCTCGAAAGCCAAGGCATCAAGCGCAGCGAGATCGGCCGCGAGGCCTTCCTCGAACATGTCTGGGAATGGAAGGCTCAGTCGGGCGGGGCGATCACCCGGCAGCTCCGCCGGCTCGGCGCATCGTGCGACTGGGCGCACGAGCGGTTCACGATGGATGAGCGTTACCAGCGTGCGGTCACCCACACGTTCGTTGAGCTCCACAAGCGCGGGCTGATTTACCGCGCCAAGCGGCTGGTGAACTGGGACCCCAAGTTCCAGACCGCGATCAGCGACCTCGAGGTCGAGAACCGCGAAGTTCAAGGCCACATGTGGCACTTCAAATATCCGCTCGCAGGGGGTGAGAGCTACACCTACGTCGAGCGCGATCCGGACGGAAAAGTCGTCCTCCAGGAAGAGCGTGATTATATCTCGATCGCCACGACCCGGCCGGAAACGATGCTCGGCGACGGCGCGGTCGCGGTCCACCCCGGCGACGAGCGATATCGGCCGATCGTCGGCAAGCTTTGCGAGATCCCGGTCGGTCCGAAAGAGCATCGCCGCCTGATCCCGATCATCACCGACGATTATCCCGACCCGAACTTCGGATCGGGCGCGGTCAAGATCACCGGCGGTCATGACCTCAACGACTATGGCGTGGCGCAGCGCAACGGCCTGCCGATGTACCGGCTGATGGATGGAACCGCGCACATGCGCAGCGACGGTCCGTCTTATGCCAAGTCCGCTGAGCGCGCGCAGGCGATCGCGCGTGGCGAGAAGGCGAGTGCCGAAGAGGTCGACGCGCTCAACCTCGTGCCCGAGGTCTATCGCGGCCTCGACCGCTACGACGCCCGCAAGCGGGTCGTTGCCGACATCGATTCCGAAGGCCTCATGATCAAGGTCGAGGACAAGGTGATCATGCAGCCCTTCGGCGACCGCTCGGGCCTGGTCATCGAGCCGATGCTGACCGATCAATGGTACGTCGACGCCGCCACCCTGGCCAAGCCGGCGATCGAGGCCGTTCGCTCGGGCGACATCGCGGTCGTGCCCGAGACGTGGAAGAAAACCTGGTTCAACTGGCTCGAAAACATCCAGCCGTGGTGCGTCTCGCGGCAGCTGTGGTGGGGGCATCGGATTCCGGCCTGGTACGACGAGAGCGGAAATGTCTACGTCGCCGAGAGCGAAGACGAGGCCGAGCTCCAGGCGGGCGGTGAAGCGCTGCGGCAGGATCCCGACGTGCTCGACACCTGGTTCTCATCCGCGTTGTGGCCCTTCGCCACGCTCGGCTGGCCGGAAGAGAGTGACGACCTCAAGCGCCATTACCCCAACGACGTGCTCATTTCCGGCTTCGACATATTGTTCTTCTGGGATGCGCGAATGGCGATGCAGGGCATCGAGTTCATGGGCGAGGCCCCGTGGAAGACCCTCTACCTCCACGGCCTGGTTCGCGACGCGCATGGCCAGAAAATGTCCAAGTCCAAGGGCAACACGGTCGACCCGCTGGGCCTGATCGACAAATATGGCGCCGACGCGTTGCGCTTCACCCTCGCGGCGATGGAAAGCCAGGGCCGCGACATCAAGCTCGATGAGAAGCGGGTCGAAGGCTACCGTAACTTCGCGACCAAGCTGTGGAACGCGGCGCGCTTCCTGCAACTGAACGGGGTCGGTGCGAGTGGCAGCATCGCCGCGCCCGCCGCCGAGCTTCCGGTCAACCGTTGGATCATCGGGGAGGTGGTCGAGACCCTGGCGAAGCTAGACAAGGCTTTCGACGAGCTGCGCTACGACGACATGGCCGACGCCATCTACCACTTCGTCTGGGGCACCTTCTGCGACTGGTACGTAGAGCTGGTGAAGGGTGCGTTCGACGAGGAGACGAAGGCGGTCGCGGCTTGGGCGTTCGACCAGATCCTGGTGATGCTGCATCCGCTGATGCCCTTCATCACCGAGGAGCTGTGGAACGCGATGGGCGAACGGCCCTACGAGCTGATCGTCGCCAAATGGCCTGAGCCGGAGGCGCAGGTCGATCCGCGGGCGAAGGCGGAGATTGAAATGGCCATAGCTGCGATCGCCGGCGCGCGCGCGCTTCGAGCCGAGCTAAACATCCCTTGGACTGCCGAACTAGTCCCGCATCTCGTTCGAGAGGACAATCTCAAGGCACTTAGGCGTCTCATCGGCAACATGGCGCTTTTTCAACCTCAGCTGAGGCAGATGGCGAAGCTCGCACCTGCGGTAGAGGTTGATGCCGCTCCGCCCTCTTCCGCGCAGATGGTCATCGGTGGAGTGACAGTGGCCTTCCCGTTAGGAGAGGTCGTCGATCTTGAAGCCGAAAAAGCCCGGCTATCGAAAGGCGCGGAAGCCGCCGAAAAGGAACGCGACAGCCTCGCCGCGCGCCTCGCCAACCCGAATTTCACGGAACGGGCGAAACCCGAGGCGATCGAAAAGGCGCGCTTCGACCATGAGGCCAAGTCGGCCGAGGCCGAGCGCTTGCGAGCGGCATTGGAGCGGCTAGGGTAGATCGTGCCCCTGCGAAGGCAGGGGCCCAGTCCAAGCCCGAAGGGCGAGCAAGAGCGCTTCGCGCGTCTGGGCTCCCGCCTGCGCGGGAGCACAGTTAGGGGATAAAATGGCCACCAAACCGCAG
>JBKPOO010000002.1:0-45615 GCA_046733175.1 Pseudomonadota bacterium | reverse complement strand
GGGGATTCAGAACCGCGTGACCATCCGGTTGATCGTCGAGGGCGCGGGCGTCCCGGTGCTGGTTGACGCAGGTGTCGGGACAGCGTCGGACGCCGCCGAGGCGATGGAGCTGGGCTGCGACGGGGTGCTGATGAACACCGCGATCGCCGAGGCGAAGGATCCGGTGCTGATGGCGCGGGCCATGAAGGCGGCGGTCGAGGCGGGCCGTCTGGCGTATTTGGCAGGCCGTATGCAGAAGCGGCGTTACGCCGACCCGTCGAGCCCGCTAGCCGGCCTCATCTAACGCCAACCAGGAGTTGGTCATGCGATGGATGTTCGCAATTCCGCTCGTTCTTTCAGCCGCCGCCTGTGACGCGAAGCCGGCACGAACCAAGGCAAGTGAAACTGCCGCTGTGACGGCGGCATCTGAGCCGATGACGCTGAAGGCAAATGACGGGCTGACGATTTACGGGCGCCTGTACAAGGCCGCCAAGCCCAAGGCGCTGATCCTGCTGTTCCACCAGGCGGGATCGAGCAAGGACGAATATGCGACCATCGCCCCGCGCCTAGTCGAGGCGGGCTACAGCGCGCTGGCGATCGACCAGCGGGCTGGAGACGGGCTGTTCGGAAAGAATGAGACCGCGGACGCGCTGGGACGCAAAGCAGATTACCTCGAAGCTCGGCCGGACCTGAAAGCGGCGCTCGACTGGGCTCGGACGCAGAAACTTCCGATCATCCTGTGGGGCAGCAGCTACTCGTCTTCGCTCATCTTCCCGCTCGCGGCGAGCGACCCCCAGGGTATCGTCGCGCTGCTGTCATTCTCGCCCGGCGAATATTTCGACCAGGACAAGCAGATGATCCGCTCTGCCGCGGCGAAGGTGAATGTCCCCGTCTTCATCGCCTCGACCAACTCAAAGGACGAAACCGGCGAAGCCGATCCGATCATGGCGGCATTGCCGAAGAATCCTGCCGACGTCCGATACGTGCCGGAGCATGGAGTTCACGGGTCTTCGACGCTTATTGTGTCCCGGAATCCCCAGGGCGCCGAGGCCAACTGGCGCGCGGTGATGACGTTCCTCAATCAGGTGACGGCAAAATAGCTACTTCGTCGCGGTGACCAGGTGCGCCGACATCGGTGCGTCGAATCCGTCGGGCCCTTCGAACTGCCGCAGAGCCGCCTCCGCAGCGTCGGTCGCCGAAGCCAGCGCGCTGGGTCCGTGCTGCTCGATCTCGTTGCGCATCGGGGTGGCTTGCGTAAGGCCGATGGCCGCCTCTCGCGCCGACGGAGCACGGCTGCGCAGCTCAATCGTATCGACCGCAATATCGGAGAAGCCCGCCGCTCGAAGGTCGGCCTCGATCTCATCAGTGTCGAAATAGCGGAACGGAATGCGGTTGTAGAATGCCGTCGGGTCGTCGGGGAAAAGATCCGCGACCGCTCTGCCCGCGGCCTTGGTCGCGACATTGCGATCGACCGAATCCCAGATGACCAGAAGATAAGCGCCGCCCGGCTCGAGCACTCGGAACGCTTCGGCATTGCCGCGCACCTTGTCGGGGAAGAACATCACCCCGAACTGGCAGACAACCAAGTCGAAGCTCGCGTCGGGGAAGGGTAGATCGAGTGCGTCGGCGCCCTGGAAGCGGACATTTGCATCGCCGACTCGCCGTGCCGCTTCCTCGAGCATGGGCGGGTTGAGGTCGGTCGCCACGATCTCGGCGTCAGGGATTGCGCGACGAAGCGCTTCGGTAACGACGCCCGTTCCCGCGGCAGTCTCGAGAATACGCTTGGGCTGAAGCGCCTTAGCCCTCTCCGCAACTAGCTCCGCATAAGGGCGGAACAGCAGCGGGACCATGTAGCGGTCGTACAATTCCGGGATGGAGCCGGCGAATTGAATGTCGGTGGCGCGCATCGGTGGAACGGGCTCCGTGATTTACGGGTTGATCGATCCGGAGGTGGGATCTTGGTGCTGACCATGACAGACTTCACCCGCGAGCGCGAGGCGATGGTCGAGCGCCAGCTGCGCCGCCGGGGGATCACGGAGCCGGAGATCCTCGACGCGTTCCGGGCCGTTCCTCGCGAAGAATTCGTCAGTGCCGACCAAGCGCATCTAGCATACGGGGATCATCCGCTGCCGATCGAGGCCGGGCAGACGATCTCGCAGCCCTATATCGTCGCGCTGATGATCCAGGCGGCGGCTATCAAAGCGGGCGACCAGGTACTCGAGGTCGGCGCCGGCTCGGGCTACGCCGCCGCGATTATCGGCCGAATTGCGAAGAGGGTCATCGCCGTCGAGCGGCAGCACGAATTAGTCCAGGTTGCGCGGGAGCGGATGCGGCGCTTCGGCTATGGCAACGTCGAGATTGTCGAGGGGGACGGGACCAAAGGCTGGTCCGGCGAAGCGCCTTACGACGCGATCCTCGCCGCTGCGAGCGGCAGTCACGTCCCGCGTCCGCTCATCGAGCAACTTGCGCCTTTTGGGCGGATCGTAATGCCCGTCGGAAACCCTGGCCTGGTGCAAGAGCTCATCAAGGTAACCAAGCAGGAGGATGGGATCCTGAAGCAGGAAAGCCTCGGCGGAGTCCGCTTCGTGCCCCTGATTGGCGAAGAAGGCTGGAAGGATGCTTGATACCGTGCAGCATGAGCAGGCGATCCGTGAGCTCGTCGAGACATGGATGGAGGCGACCCGGCGCGGCGACTTAGAAACCGTGCTCGGGCTGATGGCGGATGACGCAATCTTCATGACCCCGGGACGCGAGCCCTTCGGCAAGGAGGAGTTCCGCGCACAATCGGAATCGCTAAGGGACCTCCAGATGGATGGACGCAGCGAGATCCGCGAGATCGCCGTCCACGGGAACTGGGCATGGATTCGTAACCACATCGATCTGACGGTCACACCTCCGCGGGGCGAGCCGGCGCGCAGGTCCGGATACACCCTGACGATCCTCAGGAAGGACGACGACGACCGCTGGCGGCTCTTTCGCGATGCCAACCTCCTGGCCTGAACTCTCCACTTCGGATATTGATTTGAGTGGAGAAATTGCGCTTGGTGGAGCGTATTCATAGCGTATCCTGAGCGTTCGCAGAGGAGTCATGCCGAGCAGACGACCAGTGAAGACCGGCAGCTTCGGCGGCGAGCTCGACGAGCTCGTGGCTCATTTCCCCGCGCACAGCCCCGAAATGCGTGACGAGCGCGTGCATCGGCGAGATGGAGCGCTGCAGGAGAAGCTGGACATTCATTCGCTGCTGTTCGAGCGCGCTTGGCGGCTCGATCGATCCGGTGTGGACGCTAGCGGACGCTAGCGCGCCTTCGCTTTCTCTCGAAGCTTGGAAATCGTCGTCGCGTTGCTGATCTGCTCGACATCGGTCTTGCAGTGAAGGAGGCGGATGCCCTTGCGCTTCAGCGCCTTCTCGAGGGCAGGAGCGAAGGCGGCGGTCGTCTCGACGGTCTCCGCCCAGCCCCCGTAGGCGCGAGCCAGTGCGGCGAAGTCGGGGTTCTTGAGCTCGGTCGCGCTGATGCGCTTCGGATATTCCTTCTCCTGGTGCATTCGGATGGTTCCGTAGGAGCCATTGTCGACGAGGACGACGAGGAGGTCTGCACCATACTGGGCGGCGGTCGCTAGCTCCTGGCCGTTCATCAGGAAGTCGCCGTCGCCCGCGACGCAAACCACCGGCCGATCCTTGAAGCGGATCGCGGCGGCGACCGCGGCGGGGAGGCCGTAGCCCATCGTGCCGCTGGTCGGCGCGAGCTGCGTCGGCATCGGTCCGTAGCGCCAGTAGCGGTGCCACCAGCCTGAGAAATTGCCGGCGCCGTTGCAGATGATGGTGGTCTCGGGGAGCTTATCGCGCATCGCCGCGACGCAGGGGCCGAGGTCGAGCTTGACGCCTTTGCGTGGGCTCGGCTCGGACCAGTCGAGCCAATCCTTGTGCGCCTCGGCACCGGCCTTGAACGGCAGGAGGTCGGGGTCGATCCATTCGTCGAGCATCTCGGCGAATTCGCCCATGTCGGCGCAGATCGGCAGGTCGGCGTGATAGACCCGGCCGAGCTCGTTCGGGTCGGGATGGACGTGGACGAGCGTCTGACCGGGATGATCGGGCGTGACGAGCGTGTAGCCGTCGGTCGTCGCCTCGCCGAGCCGCGGACCGACGGCGAGGATGAGGTCGGCATCGCGGATTCGCTGCTGCAGCTTCGGGTTGGGGCCGTAGCCGAGCTGGCCGGCATAGACCTGGCACGTGTTGCAGATCGCGTCCTGGCGCCGGAAGGCTGCGGCGACGGGGATTCCGTAACGGAAGGCGAAATTCGCGAAATGATGCGAGGCGCGCGGGCTCCAGTCGGCGCCGCCGACGATCGCGACGGGGTTGGTTGCGTCCTTCAGAAGCTCGAACATCGCCTGGACCGCGCCGGGATCGGGTTCTTCCGCGAGCGGCGGGACGCATGGCCGGTCGGGCACGTCGACCTCGTCGCGCAGCATGTCCTCGGGCAGAGCGAGCACGACCGGGCCGGGGCGGCCGGCGGTCGCGACGCGGTAAGCGCGGGCGACATATTCGGGGATTCGCCGCGCATCCTCGATCCGCGCGGCCCATTTCGCGATAGGGCCGAAGAAGGCGGGGAAATCGACCTCCTGGAAGCCCTCGCGGTCGCGGTCCCCGCGAGCGACGTCGCCGATGAAGAGGATCATGGGGGTCGAGTCCTGGAAGGCGACATGGACCCCGCCGCTGGCGTTGGTTGCGCCGGGTCCGCGGGTGACGAAGGCGACGCCCGGGCGGCCCGTCATCTTGCCGTCGGCATCGGCCATGTAAGCGACTCCGCCCTCCTGGCGGCAAACGATCGTGTCGATCTCGGGCGTGTCGTGGAGCGCGTCGAGCACCGCGAGGAAGCTCTCGCCCGGAACGGTGAAGATGCGGTCGCAGCCCTGGACCTTGAGCTGGTCGACGAGGATGCGGCCGCCGGTGCGCTTGGTCATCGGGTACGCCTAGGCTTGGTGCACCGCCTTGACCACCTGATAGCTTTCGAGCCCTTCCTTGCCGCCCTCCGAGCCGAAGCCCGAGTCCTTCACCCCGCCGAACGGCGCGTCGGCGAGCGAAATCGCGAAGGTGTTGATCCCGACCATTCCGCTCTCGACGAGGTCGCCGATGAGGTTCGCGCGGCGGCCGTTCTCGGTGAAGGCGAAGGCAGCGAGGCCATAGGGCAAACGGTTGGCCTGCTCGATCGCTTCCTCGAACGTGTCGAACGGGCGCGATACCGCGACCGGGCCGAATGGCTCGTCGTTCATGATGTTCGCTTCGTTGGGCACGTCGGCGAGCAAGGTCGGCTGAAAGAAGAAGCCGCCGTCACCGCGTTCGCCGCCGGCCATGATTCGAGCGCCCTTCGCCTTGGCGTCCTGAACCAACGCGTCAATCGCGTCGGGCCGGCGCTGATTGGCGAGCGGGCCCATCTTCGTGTCGGGCTCGAGCCCGCTACCGACCTTCACCTTCGCCGTCCGCTCGGCGAAGCCCTTGATGAAGGCGTCGTAGATTCCGCTCTGGACGTAGAAGCGGGTCGGCGAGACGCACACCTGGCCGGCGTTCCGGAATTTCTGCGGGACGACCATGTCGAGCGTCTTTTCGAGATCGCAATCGTCGAAGATCAGCACCGGCGCGTGACCGCCGAGCTCCATCGTCACGCGGGTCATGCTGTCGGCGCAGAGTCGCATCAAATGCTTGCCGACATTGGTCGAGCCGGTGAAGCTGACCTTGCGGATCACGCGGCTGGCGATGAGCGTCTCACTGACGAGGCCGCTGTCGCCGTGGACGAGTTGCGCGACGCCGTTGGGAATGCCGGCGTCGGCGAGCGCGCGGAAGAGTTCGGTGCAACAGCCCGGGGTCTCGTGCGGCGGGCGTGAAATCACGGTGCAGCCCGCGGCGAGCGCGGCGCTGACCTTCTTCGCAAGCAGGTAAAGCGGGAAGTTCCACGGAGTGAACGTCGCGGTCGGCCCGACCGGCTGGCGGATCACTCGGCTGACTTGGCCCGCAGGTCGGACGAGGGTGCGGCCATAGTCGCGCTTGGCGTCCTCGGCATACCAGTCGAACAATTGCGCGGACGCAAGAGTTTCCAGTCTGGATTCGGTGAGCGGTTTGCCCTGCTCCTGGGTCATCGTCGCCGCGATACGGTCGGCGCGTTCGCGGAGTAATTCGGCCGTTTTGTGGAGGATCGCGCCCCGCTTCTCGACGTCCGTTCCGCGCCATTCTGGCCAGGCGCGATCCGAGGCCGCCAGCGCCTCGTCGAGATCGGCCTTGGTCGCGTAGGGGAGGGCGGCGATCGGCTGAGCGTCGACCGGGTTGATGACGTCGTGGCAATCGCGGCCTTCGCCTGATTTCCACACGCCGTCGATGAAGAGCTGGAGCGAGGTTTCGTATCCCATGCGGGGGCAGATAGGCTTCGGTTGAAACGGCTGCAACGCCCAGCTACCGCTACTGACAAAGGAGAAAGCAGCGATGACCAAGCAGGAGCTCGTTCAGCGGATGCAGGAGGGGCAGGCGTGGATCCCGGGCCGCCGGGTCAAAATCGACTTCGGCGGGGAGGAGGGCGTGATCATGCTCGACGGCGCGGCTCAGCAGGTCACCGAGGAGGACGGCGCCGCTGAAACGACGATCAAGGTGGGCTGGGACGATTGGCAACAACTCGCGGCCGGACAGCTCGACGGAATGACCGCATTCATGATGGGGAAGCTGAAGGTCGAAGGCGATATGTCGAACGCGATGCAGCTCCAGGGCGTGCTAGCGAAGCTTAAAAGCTGATAAGCGGCCCTTATTGGCCGGCCACACCATTTGATTTGCGGCGGAGCGCCGCTTCCGCGAGGGACAATCATCCGCGGAGGCTTGTCATGCTGAAGCTCTATTATTCTCCGGGCGCCTGCTCCCTGGTCCCGCACATCGCGCTCGAGGAAGCGAGAGTCGAGTTCCAGGCGCTGCGGATCCCAATCGCCGAGGGGGGGCATCTCACCCCGGAATATCTCGCGATCAATCCGCACGCGCGGCTTCCGGCACTCGGCACCGACCAAGGCGTCATCACGGAGAATATCGCGGTGCTCAACTTTCTCGCCGATCAGCTCGGCGCGGAAGGTTCGGTACCCCGCGGTAACCCTTTTGCCGCGGCGAGGACGAATGAGCTACTCGGCTGGTTCAGCTCGAGCGTGCACATCGCCTTCGCGGAGATTTGGCGCGGCAGCCGCTTCACCGACGATGAGACATTGTGGCCTGCCCTCGAAGCCGGGGGGCGCAAGGTCTTGCTGCGGCAGTTCGACGAAATTGAGGCGCTTTGCGTCGATGAGTGGCTGGTGCCGGGGCACTTTACGGGCGCAGATTCCTATGTGCTGACTTTCCTGCGCTGGGCGAAAAGGGTTGCGTTCGACATCGCTCGCTATCCGCGATGGTCAGCCCTGGCGTGTCGAATCCTCGAACGTCCGGCGGTCCAGCGAGCGCTCGACCGCGAGGGCCTCAAGCCCGAGGAGTTCGTGCCCGCCTGAGGAGGTGGGCATGCGACTATCCTGGTTCGGCTCCGGCGCGTTGCTCGTATCGGCATCGGCGGCCACGCAGACTTTGGACGCAAGGGCAGCCGAAGCGATCGTCCATGGCTGCTCGGCGCATGCTCTCGCCAAGAAACAGAGCGAGGCGATCGCGGTCGTCGATGCAGGTGGCCATATCGTCGCCGCGCTTCGGATGGACGGGAACGGGAGCGGGATTTTCGACTTCGCGGCCGCCAAGGCCGAGGCCGCGGCGGCGTGGGGCTTTTCAACGGCGCAAATGGTCGAGGCTGTGAAGGGAACGCCCGGCTTCGCGAATGCTCCGCATGTCGTGACGGTCCCCGGCGGCGTTCCGGTGTTCAGCGCGGACGGCAGGGTCCGCCTCGGCGCCGTCGGGGTATCGGGCGAGGCGCCGGCGGACGACGCGGAATGCGCCGAGGCCGGAATCAAGGCGGCAGGCTTGCGCTCCGCGCGTCCTTGACCGCCGTCATGCGTGGCGGCAGAGGCGCGGCATGCAGAAAATCTACCCGAGCGCGCGCGATGCCCTCGAAGGGCTGCTGTTCGACGGAATGACGATCGCGGCCGGCGGGTTCGGCCTGTGCGGAATTCCAGAGCGGCTGATTGACGCGATCCAGACGGCGGGTGTGAAAGATCTTACAATCGCGTCGAACAACGCCGGCATAGACAATGAGGGTCTCGGCAAGCTGCTCCGCACGCGCCAGGTGAAGAAGATGATCTCGTCCTACGTCGGCGAAAACAAGGAATTCGAGCGGCAATTCCTTGCCGGCGAGCTGGAAGTGGAATTCTGCCCGCAGGGGACGCTAGCCGAGCGGATGCGCGCCGGGGGCGCGGGAATTCCCGGTTTCTACACCCGAACGGGGGTGGGGACACAGGTCGCCGAGGGTAAAGAGGTCAAGCAGTTCGAGGGAGAGGATTATATCCTCGAGCGCGGGATCTTCGCCGATCTCAGCGTCGTCAAAGGGTGGAAAGCCGATGAAAGCGGCAACCTCATGTTCCGCAAGACCGCGCGCAACTTCAACCTCCCTGCGGCAACCTGCGGCAAGGTCTGCGTCGCCGAGGTCGAAGAGATCGTGCCGGTAGGGTCGCTCAACCCCGACTGCATCCATTTGCCGTCGATCTATGTGAAACGCCTGATCCTGGGCGCTCCTTACGACAAGAAGATCGAGTTCAAGACGGTGCGGGAAAGGGAGGTCGCGTAATGGCCACGCAAGTCGAAACCAAGGGCTGGACCCGCGATCAGATGGCGCAGCGCGCGGCGAAGGAACTCCGCGACGGTTTTTACGTGAACCTCGGCATCGGCATTCCGACGCTCGTCGCGAACCATGTGCCAGCGGGCATGACCGTGACCCTGCAGAGCGAGAACGGGATGCTCGGAATCGGGCCGTTCCCTTATGAGGACGAGGTCGATCCCGATCTCATCAACGCCGGCAAGCAGACGATCAGTGAGCTTCCCCAGTCGAGCTATTTCGACAGCGCTCAAAGTTTCGCCATGATCCGCGGCGGTCATATCGACCTCGCCGTGCTGGGCGGAATGGAGGTCAGCCAGGACGGCGATCTCGCCAACTGGATGGTGCCCGGAAAGATGATCAAGGGCATGGGCGGAGCGATGGACCTCGTCGCCGGGGTCAAGAAGATCATCGTCGTGATGGAGCATGTCTCCAAGAACGGCGATTCCAAGTTCATTCCCGAATGCACGCTTCCGCTGACGGGCAAGAATGTCGTCGACATGATCATCACCGATCTCGCCGTTTTCCAGCGACCCGATCACGACAGCCCCTTCAGGCTGGTCGAGCTCGCTCCCGGAGTCACCGCCGAAGAGGTCCGTGGAAAAACGACGGCGCGCTACGTCGAATGACGTGGCGGGAGGCCAAGGAAGTCGCTCTCTCCGCGTCGCTCCTTGCCGTGCTCCTGCTGCTCTATGAGCATGTCAGCTATTACATCCGCCACAGCGGTGGGTGAGCCAAGAAGGGGGAACGATGAAAGCCTGGATCGCAGCAATTGCATTGACGCTGACTGCGGCGGCTCCGGTCGCTTCGCCAGAAGTCTCCCTGGCCCGGCTCGACTGTGGAAAGATCCTGGTCAAGGATTTCAACACCTTCTTCTCCGACACGCTCGAATATCCGTCGGGCCCGAAGGAGGTCGTTGCCAGCTGTTACCTCATCCGCCACGGCGATGACCTGCTTCTGTGGGACACGGGTTATCCGGCATCCTTCAAGGGCAAATCCGTCGACCGGGGCGATGCCGTCGTGTCGCTCAACAAGACGATTCCCGATCAATTGGCGGTCCTGGGATTGAAACCCGCCGACATCGACGTGGTCGGGATCAGCCATATGCACGGCGATCACACCGGCCAGGCGGCGGATTTCCCCAACGCCAAGCTCATTGTCGGCAAGGCGGATTTCGAGCTGACCAAAGGGGATAAGGACCCCTTCAAGCCGTGGCGTGCGGATGGTGCCAAAGTGCAGACGATGCACGGCGCCGACATCGATGTTTTCGGCGATGGAAGCGTTGTCGCCCTAAACATGCCTGGACACACGCCCGATCACATGTCGCTGCTGGTGAAACTCAAGTCGGGCAATGTCTTGCTGACCGGCGATCTCTATCACGCTCGCGAGGCTCGAGCGATCAAGGGCATGCCAGCGTTCAATTCGAGCCGAGCCGAGACGCTGGCGTCGATGGACCGGTTCGAGCGGCTGGCGAAGGTGTTCAGGGCCAAGGTCATCATCCAGCACGAACCCAAGGACGTCCCCCTGCTCCCAGCGTTCCCGAAGGCGGCGCAATAGCTCGGTGAGGGCGCTTCTATCCCACGAGCCCGGCGGGCCGGAGACCCTGCGCCTCGACAACCTGCCGGATCCCGAGCCGGGCCCCGGCGAGCTGCTGGTCCGAGTGCGCGCTTGCGCAATCAACTATCCCGACGTGCTGATCATCGAGGACAAATATCAGCTGAGGCCGCCGCGGCCGTTCGCTCCGGGAAGCGAGATTGCCGGCGAAGTCGAGGCCGTAGGGGAGGGCGTTAGCGGCCGGAAGAGCGGCGATCGCATCATCGCTGCGACCGGCTTTGGCGGGCTTGCCGAAAAGGTCGTCATCCCCTCCGCTCGGGCGATCCCGCTGCCGCCCGAGCGATCGTTCGACGAAGGATCGGCGCTGCTCCTGACCTATGCGACCGCCATCCACGCGCTGATCGACCGCGGACGGCTGCAAAGCGGGCAGACTTTGCTGGTGCTCGGCGCGGCCGGGGGAGTGGGCATCGCGGCCGTCGAAATCGGCAAGGCGCTTGGAGCGCGGGTGATTGGTGCGGTCTCATCGGAAGAGAAGGCGCGGGCGGCGCGCGAAGCCGGCGCGGATGCGGCCGTCGTTTATCCGACCGGCGAACTCGATCCGAAGGCCCTCGCCCAGCTGTTCAAGGACGCGGTGGGACCGGATGGCGCCGACGTCATTCTCGATCCAGTCGGCGGCGATTATGCCGAGGCGGCGCTGCGGGCCATCGGCTGGGAAGGGCGCTTTCTGGTCGTGGGTTTCCCGGCCGGAATCCCGAAGCTCCCGCTCAACCTGACCCTGCTCAAAAGCTGCGACGTATGCGGGGTTTTCTGGGGCGCGTTCGTAGCGCGCGACCCGAAGCGCAACGCGGCGCATGTCGAGCAGCTCTTTCGATGGTGGGCGGAAGGGAAAATCGCCCCCAAGATCAGCTCGACCTTTGCGCTCGAGCGCGGCGGAGAGGCGATCGCCGCGCTTCGCGACCGGAAGGCGATCGGCAAACTGGTGGTCACGCTGGACTGATCACTCCGCCATCCCTATCTCGCGCGGCGAATAGCATTGGGGAACGCATGACCACTTTCGACGACCGCGAGCGCGCCTTCGAGACCAAGTTCGCTCACGACGAGGAAATGAAATTCCGCATCACCGCGCGCCGCAACCGGCTGCTCGGCCATTGGGCCGCGCGGCAGATGGGGTTGAGCGAGGTCGAGGCCGACTCTTATGCCAAGGACGTCGTTCGCTCTGATTTCGAGGAGGCCGGCGACCATGACGTGGTCCGCAAGGTGCTGGGCGACCTGACCGCGGCGGGGATCGATTGCGATGAGGCCAGCGTCCAGGAGGCGCTGCGCAACAAGGAAATCGAAGCCCGGCGCCAGATCATCGAAAGCACCAACCTCTGATGCCGATGGCTGCACCCGACATCGAGCGGCTCATCAGGGAGGCCATTCCGGACGCCGACGTCACGATCCGCGACCTCGCGGGAGACGGCGACCATTATGCGGCGCGAGTGGTCAGCAGCAGCTTCGAGGGAATGAGCAGGATCAGGCAGCATCAGGCAGTCTATGCCGCGCTCGGGGGGCGCGTAGGGGGTGAACTTCATGCACTGCAACTGGAAACCGCGGTGCCGCAGGAGATGACCAGTGAGTGACCCGCAATCGCGCATCGCCGACATCGTCAAGACGAACGACGTCGTGCTCTTCATGAAAGGAACGGCGCTGTTTCCGCAGTGCGGTTTTTCGAGCCGGGCGATTGCCATCCTGGATCGGCTCGGGTCGAAGTATGAAACGGTGGACGTGCTCCAGGACCCCGAGGTCCGCCAGGGCATCAAGGAGTATAGCGACTGGCCGACCATCCCCCAGCTCTACGTCAAGGGCGAGTTCGTCGGCGGATCCGACATCATGATGGAGATGTTCGAAAGCGGCGAGCTCCAGGAGCTGCTGGCTGTCCAAAAATAAAGGGGCGGCTGTTCGCGGGACCAGAGAACCGCTTGAGCCGCCCCTTTGGTTTGGCGTGGAACCAAGTGGACGCGATAATAGTAGCAACGCGCGTGCCAATTCAAATAAATCGCAGATTTCTGCTATTTTCGTAGCTGATCCGATTAGGCCGCGGCGGTCAGGCGTAAGAATTTCCGACACTTTTGCTGGCCAGATCCCCTCCTGCGATTTTCTACGTTTACAAGCGTAATCGTATTGATTACAGCTGTAATCGGAAGGAATCGCAGTTGGACACGCGGATCAGCGACGCTGAGCTTGAGGTGATGGAGGTGCTTTGGTCCGCCTCTGGGCCGGTCACGGCAACCGAGGTTGCGGAGCGCGTCGATCCGGGGCGGGCCTGGTCGCTCGCGACCGTCAAGACGATGCTCTCACGCCTCTCCGCGAAGCGCGCGATCAGCTACCATGAAGAAGGCCGCCGGTATCTCTATTGCGCCGCCATCGCGCGCGATTCTTACGTCGGCAAGGAATCGCGCCGGTTCGTCGATCAATTGTTCGGCGGCCGTCTATCGCCGCTGGTCGCCCGGCTCGCCGAGGCGGATGCGCTCGACGAGGACGACATCGCAGCGATCGAGAAGATCCTGAAGGAGCTCAAGGCATGAGCGAGTGGTTGCTCGGTACCCTGCTTGCTACTTCGGTTCTGACGGGGCTGGTATTGTTGGTGCGCGAACCCGTTCGCCGGACGTTCGGCTCGCGAGTGACCTATGGCCTGTGGCTGATCCCTGCGGCGCGCTTGTTCATGCCGACGCTGACCACCACCGTCGAGCGGGTCGTTCCGGCGGCATCGCCGATCAGGCCACATTTGCAAACAACGCTCGGCGACCCACTGCTGCTGTCGAATGTCGCTTCGCCGGCGTCCTCGCTCCTGGCTGAGGTCGGCGGGTGGACAAGTGTGTTGTCCGTCGTCTGGCTCGCTGTCGCGTCAATGCTGTTCCTGAGCCGGATGATCGCCTTCCGGCGCGATCGCTTGGCGATCCTGACCTCGGCCGATGAGATTACTCGCCTTGGTTCGGTCCGGATCGTTTGCTCCGCTGAGGTCGCGAGCCCCGTCGCCTTCGGAATCGTGGACCGAGTGATCGCGATTCCAGCGGATTTCGAGCGGCTGTATGATGCTCGGGAGCGGCGTTTCGCGCTCGAGCATGAGCTCGCGCATCACAAATCGGGCGACCTCGTCGCCAACCTCTTCGCCTTTGTCCTTCTCTGCCTCCAGTGGTTCAACCCGCTCGCCTGGGTCGCCCACGCTGCTTTCCGGTTCGATCAGGAAGCCGCGTGCGACGCCCGGGTGCTGGACAAGGCCAACGCCGACGATCGCGCGGATTATGGCCGCGCGATCGCCAAGGCCGCTTCGGGACGGGCGTTGCTGTTCGCCAGCGCTCTCGATCGTCGCAACAGCTTGCACAGGAGGCTCAAGTCCATGCTTCGTAATTCCAATCCCAATCAACGACTCGCCGGCCGGCTGCTGGTCGCAACCGCCGTCGCCGTTGCACTGCCCCTGACGGCGAGCCGAGCCGTCGACTACATCGACGTGCCCGCACCGGCGGATCATCCATCCGCCGCTCCCGCAGCAGCCGCTCCGGCTCCGATACCAGCAGCCAAGTCGTTCCCCGCTGTCCGCGCGGCGATCGTCGCGACGACGACGGCGCCGGCTCAGCCCATCCCGGCGACGCCGTCCGAATATGATGGAGATGTCTCGATCAGCGGCGACCTGGTCACGATCGACGGCCGCACCAAGCGGTGGGAAGAGCTTACGCCGGCCGAGAAGGATCGGCTGCGCAACGCCGTGGACAAGGCTCGTCAAGGCCTCGCCAAAGCGCAGTCGGGGCGCGACCGCGCCATGCGCGATGCCAGTGAGGCCGTGCGGCGGCTCGATATCGCGAAGCTCCAGCGCGATGTCGCTGAGGCCCGTGAGAATTCCGAGCGGGCCTTGCGCGGGCTCGACGAAAATCACGCCGATCTCCGTCGCTTCGGCGTCGATACCGAGCGGCTCAGCGCCGAGGTTCGCCGTTCGCTCAGTTCGATCGACGCAGAGCAGATCCAGCGTTCGCTCGCCGACATCGACCCGCAGAAGCTCGCGGCAACCATGGCCGGAGCCGAAGCCGCGATGCATCGGGCCCAGGCCGACCTGGACAGGCTTGACGCGCGGCTGCGAGCGGAAGGGCACTAAACAGTCCGAAGCGGCGCAAGACGGAAGTCTTGCGTGGCTCGAGGCGCCCGCGGCTGGGAGGCGGTCGCGGGCGCTACTTTTGACTGAAAGCGACTGGCTCGTTACGCGACCGGCGTGAAACGCACTGTCATTGGCACTTTGCGCGCGCTGCCGGGTTGGACGATTTCATGAGTCGAGACGACCCGCATCTGCGCCGCTTCGGCGGGCCCAAGCTCTTTTGCGATTTGACGCAGAGCTGGTCAGAGGTCGGCGGGGGCGTTCGCACGTACCTGCTGCACAAGCGGCGGCACATCCTCGAATGCACCCCGCATAGCCATTTGATGATTATCCCCGGCGTACGTGACGAGATTGTCGAGGAGGAGCGATGCGTCACCGTCAGGATTGCCTCGCCGCATGTTCCGGGAAGCCCCCATTACCGGCTGATGTTGCGAAGCGGGGCGGTCCGCAACGCGCTCGAACGCTTCCAGCCCGACCTGATCGAGTGCCAGGACGCGTATAATCTCCCGTGGGCAGCGATTGCCCACCGCAAGCGCTACCCCGACACCGCTCTGGTCGCAGCCTATATGACGGATTTCCCGACGGTTTACGTCAAGCGGCCCTTCTCGAAAGTGATCGGAAAACCGCTCGCCAGCCTGTGCGGGCGCATCTGCTATTCCTATTGTGGAGCGCTCTATCGCCGTTTCGATTCCGTCTTCGCCCTCAGCGAGAACGGCGGAGCGGCGAAGCTTCGGGCCAAAGGGGTGGATGGCGTCGGAGTCGTCCCGTTGGGAGTGGAGGTGGGCGAGTTTGCTCCCGCCAAACGCAGTGAGGCGCTGCGGCGACGCCTGGGCCTCGAAGACGATCAGCCGCTGCTGATCTATGTCGGCCGCCTCGACGGCGAAAAGAAACCCGACGTCGTGGTCGACGCGTTCCGTAGGTTGCCGGAAGGCCTCGGCGCGCGGCTGGCGCTGCTCGGTGAGGGCCCGCTCAAGGAGGAGATCGCGGCCCTCGGCGACGATCGTATCGTGATGCCTGGCTATGTCCGCAGCCGCACCGAGCTCGCGCGCTGGTTGGCAAGCTCGGACATCTACGTCTCGGCGATGGCCGACGAGACGTTCGGAGTATCGATCGTCGAAGCCCAGGCGTCGGGACTGCCGGTCGTTGGCGTTGCAGCAGGCGCAATGATCGACCGGGTGACGGATTCCGTCGGCCGATTGGGACCGGTTGGCGATTCCGAAGCGATGGCTCGGAACATCGTCGACGTGTGGGGTGACGACCACGCGTGCATGTCGGAAGAAGCGCGAGCGCACGCGCTGCAGTTCAGCTGGGAACGCAGCATGGAAGCGCTGTTCGGCCAGGCGTATCCGGCCGCTTTCGCCAAGCGCTCCCGCAGCGTCGCTGCGGCTGCGTCGCCGGCTGTGCCTCTCGTCCGCGCGTGAAGCTCAGGGCGGGTTCACCTTCGCAATGCAAAACCCTAGGATCGACCCTTGGGGAGGCGTTGCCGAATGATCCTGCCGTTTGCGTTGTTGCTCACCGCACAAGCGGCTGAACCCGTATCGTCGGCCAATGCCGCGATGATGGCCAATTGCAACGCGCGCATGACAGAAATTCCGGTGACCGTCGTCGGCAAAGCCGGGCCGAGGGAGACCAAGGTCAAGATTTGCGGCAAGGTTGGACAAAGTGAGGCGGATTGGGAAAAAACGCTCAAGGACGCACTCGACAAGGTTTCATCCGATGCCCGGATGTCGCCGGCGATCAAGGACCAGATCATCGCCGGGCTGAAGTTGGAAATAGCGAAACTGTCGTCCACCGCTAAAGCAACGCGGCCGGTGCAACCGCAATTGACCCCATCAATTGCCCCCACTCCATTATTGGCTGCGCCGCTCGCTCCGAAGCCGCCGGTCGACACGGGCCGCGCGGAATATTCGTCGCTCCCGCCGATGCCCGCCCCCTTGCCGGCGGTTAGCGCGGCGGTAGCTGCCGCGGCTCCTCCGCCGTTGCCTGCGCCGAAGCTGACGTTCCGCTGCCTGTCGACGGAGTCCATGGCTGGTGAAGGGCCATGCGAGATGCTCGAGCGCGGCATGCTGGTCACGGTGCGCGCGGGGGAGGACATCGCTCCGGGCACGAGCCTCCGGTTCCTGCGCCGGGGCGAGAATCGCGCCGAGGTGGACCTCGAAAGGCTTCATAGCGGTCAATCGCAGCAATTCAGCCTTCCGGCGAGAGTCTGCCAAGGCGTGACTGGAAGCCGCGTCGAAATCCAGGTGGTTCGGGCCTCGGGGTCGAAGAACCAGGTGGTGGATTCGCGCGGACCGTACGAGCTGCGCTGCTAATTCTCACCGTTGCTCCGTTCGCGAAGTCGAGGCATGGCCCCTCGACTTCGCTCGGGGCGAACGGCAAGGGTGAACGGGTGGACGCGCCTTATGCCAAGCTCGACCAGCTGGAGCCGGGTATCGCTCGAGTCCTGGCGCACAACCCTTCGGCATTCACTTACTACGGCACTCAAACTTATCTGCTCGGGACGAACGAGATCGCGGTCATCGATCCCGGACCGAATCTCGCTGAGCACCTCAACGCGCTCGAGGCCGCGATCGGCGGACGCAGGCTCGTCGCCATCATGTGCACCCACACGCACCGCGACCACAGCCCGGCGGCTCGGCCCCTGGCCGAGCGCATGGGAGCGCCGATCATCGGCTGCGCGCCGCTGTCGCTCGAGACGGTGGGCCCCCGCGCGGACGCCGCGTTCGACGGGGATTATGCGGCGGATCGCGTGCTGGGCCATGGCGAATCGATCGAGATCGACGGAGAAGCGATCGTCGCGGTTGCGACGCCGGGCCATACGTCGAACCATCTCTGTTTCGCCTATCGCGGAGCGCTGTTTTCCGGAGACCATGTGATGGGCTGGTCAACGACGGTTGTCGTACCGCCGGACGGCGACATGGCGGCCTATATGGCGAGCCTGGACAAGCTTCGGCAGCGCGACGACCGAATCTATTATCCAGCGCACGGACCGGCGGTCGAAAATCCCGAGCAATATGTGCGGCACCTGATGGGCCATCGAATGCAGCGGGAAAAGCAGATCCTGCGGCTCGTCGGAGATCGACCCCGCGACATTCCGGACATCGTCGCCAACGCTTATCCAGGCCTCGATCCGCGGCTGGTGCCGGCGGCGGGAGGGTCGGTCTACGCGCATTTGCTGGACCTCCAGCGGCGCGGCCTCGTTGAACAGCGGGACGAGAGATGGACAGCCGCCAAAGCAAGCTGATCGCGATCCTCGCGATTGCCGTCGCGCTGGTGCTCGGTCTCGTGCTCGGAACCGCGACGGGGATCGCCGACCGAATCTTCGGCGGGCCGCGAGCGGAGACAATCGCGAGCGCGAGCCTGCAGTCGATGCGAGCTCAGAACCGCCTGGTCACCTTTGTCGCCCGCTACGTCTCCGTTACCACGTCAACGACGAGCCGATTTGGTTTGTCTGCCAAGCGCACATTGATCCTGCCTGGAGACGTCAGATACGAGCTGGACCTGTCCAAGCTGCAGCCGAAGGACGTGAGCTGGGACGCTTCGAGCCACACGTTGCAGGTTCGCTTGCCCGAGGTGGAGATCGCCGGCCCCGACGTCGATATCGCGGCGGCGCAGGAATATGGCGAGGGCGGCATCCTGACGGCGCTGACGAACGCCGACCAGACGCTCGACCAGGCGAACCGGGCGAAGGCGGTCAGCGACCTTCGGAAGCAGGCGTCGGCCGCGGTCCCCATGCGCCTCGCGCACGAGGCGGCACGGCAAGCGGTCGAGCGCAGCTTCGCCATGCCGCTCGTCGCCGCTGGGTTCAAGGACGCGAAGGTGATCGCGCGCTTCCCGACGGAAGGCGGTGACGACGCTTCCTATATGGACCTTTCGACCCCATATGAGGAGGCAATCAAGGAAGCGGAGCGGCGGAGGGCCGCTCAAGGGCATTAGATGACCGTTCAAACGCAATCTTTGAAAGGCCTCGACCTCCTGGCCGAGATCGAGCAGCTGAAGCGCGAGCGCAACGCGGTGATCCTCGCGCATTATTACCAAAAGCCCGAGATCCAGGACCTTGCCGATTTCGTCGGGGATAGTCTCGACCTGTCGCGCAAGGCGGCAGCGACCGATGCCGACGTGATCGCCTTCTGTGGTGTCCGGTTCATGGCCGAGACCGCGAAGATCCTCTCGCCCGACAAGACCGTGATCCTGCCCGACATGGACGCCGGCTGCAGCCTCGAAGACTCATGCCCGCCCGACCAATTCAAGGCGTTCCGCGAGGCACACCCGGACCACATGGCGCTGACCTACATCAACTGCTCGGCGGCAGTGAAAGCCTTGAGCGACATCATCGTCACGAGCTCCTCAGCCAAGGTGATTCTCGACCAGATCCCGCCGGACCAGAAGATTATCTTCGGGCCCGATCGGCACCTCGGCGGTTACCTGGCCCGAAAAATGAACCGCGAGATGCTGCTTTGGCCCGGCATCTGCATCGTCCACCAGGCCTTCAGCGAGACCGAGCTTCTGAAACTGAAGGCCGAACATCCGGGCGCGCCGGTCGCTGCGCATCCCGAATGCCCGCCGCACATCATCGACCATGCCGACCACGTCGGTTCGACCAAGTCGATCCTCGATTTCGCGCTGACTTCTCCGGCCGACACGATCCTGGTCGCGACCGAGCCGCACATCATTCATCAGATGGAGAAAGCCGCGCCCGACAAGACGTTCATCGGAGTCCCGGGCGGCGACGGGAACTGCAACTGCAACATGTGCCCGTACATGGCGCTGAACACGCTCGAGAAGCTTTATGTCGCGCTTCGTGATCTTCAGCCGAGGATCGAGCTTTCGCCCGAAATCATGCAGCGCGCTCGAGTGCCGCTGGAGCGCATGCTGGAGATGGCCGGGCGCACGGTGGGGCAGGGCGATGTCGGCACCCCGCTCATCGACGATCCGGCGAAAATCGATCCAAGAATCAGCGGCGATTAGGACTCGCGCCGCCTCGAGATCGAGGACCACCCAGTCGAAGGCGCCTCCGGCCACGGCCGCCTCGGCCGCGGGCAGGGTTCCGATCGGACCGACGACGCTGGCCCCGGCGGCACTCAGCGTTCGGCGAAGATCGTCCGCGATATGAATTCGTCTTCGATCAACAGTACGCGCAGGCCGGCCAGTGGGCGGCATTCGGCGTGATAGCCTGTTGCTGTGTCATTGGGCCCGCCGTTTCTATAGGCCATTAGCGGCGCGGGGCGAACTTTGCCGCAAGAAATTATGATGGGTCAGTGCAATCCGCACGTGATTTGCCCTACAATGAGCGACGCTTGGTCATGAAAAGCGACGACTCCAAAAAGCTCGCGGCCGCCGGCGCGCGGATCGAATCGCTGGAGGAACGCCAGACCTGGCTGGCTGGCCAGAATGAGGCATTCCGCGCTGCGGTGAATGGGGCGCCGCTCGAAAAGTCGCTCGATATCCTGATCACCACCGCCGTCACGCAGCTGGGCAAAGGCGTTCGGGGAGCCTTCTACATCCTCGATGGAAATGGATCGGGCCTGCGCCATGTGGTGGGGATGCCCAAATCCTATGCCAAGGAGGTCAAGGGCTCTGCCGTCGGAGCCGACTTGTTCGCCTGCGGCCTGGCGGTGGACACCGCCCAACCGGTGATCACGTTCGACGTTCGAAAAGAGCCGCGGTGGAAGCCATGGCTGTCGCTGGCCGAAAAATATCACTGTCGCGGCTGCTGGTCGTTTCCGGTCGAAACCGCGAGAGGCAAGGTGGTGGGCACGCTGACGTTGTATTTCGACGAGCCGCGCAAGCCTGCCGGGAACGATCTGCAGCTTGCCGAATCGCTGTGCAACGCCGCCTGCATCATCATCGCTCAGCATAAATCCATCGCCGATCTTCGCGAAAGCGAGCGAGCGCAATCGGAAATGCTGGACCTCGCGAGGAAGGCTGAAGAGGGACAGAAGCTTCTGCTCGCTGAGCTTCAGCACCGTGTGCGCAATACGCTTGCGGTGGTGAAGTCGATCGTGCGCCGAACGGCGGAATCGAGCGGGGACGTGGAGGAGATGTTGGCGCACCTCGCGGGTCGGCTAGACGCGTTGGCGCGGGTCCAATCGGCGGTGACCCGCAACCCCGACAAGGGGGTCGACCTCACCGCGCTGCTGGCCGACGAACTCCTCGCCCATGCCGCTCACGAAGGCGAGCAAGTGGCGATCGACGGCCCAGACATCGCCCTCTGGCCCAAGGCGGCCGAATCTTTCAGCCTGGCCATCCATGAACTTGCCACCAATGCCGTCAAGCATGGCGCCCTGACTGCGGGGAAGGGCAAGAGCGGTAAGATCGCGGTCAAATGGAAGCTCAACGGCCGCGGCGAGAAGAAGGCTGTCCACTTCGAATGGGTCGAGAAGGCCAACGGCAAGATTGCCGAGCCCACGAGGCGGGGCTTCGGCATGGAGTTACTGACTCGCCTCCTGCCCTACGACCTCGGCGCCAAGACCAAGGTCGAATTCCCGCAGACGGGATTGCGCTTCATGATGGAGCTGCCCGTCGAGCATGTGGCCGCACAGCGGGCGACCGCCAGCTAGTCGGGTCTCTCGCCTGACGACGCCTTAGTCGCCCTTCGGATCGGGCGCTGGCGTCTGCTGGGCCTGGCCCGTCGTCGTCGTCACCGGAACCTCGATCGTCTTGCAGATCTTGCGGTTTCCGAGGCGCGAATAGGGATTCTCGTCGATCTGCTCGCAAACGCGCTTCTTTACCGTCTGCGGCTTGGCCGGCTGCGCGGCCTGGCCTTGCACCTGGGCCTGGGGTTGAGCTGCCTGGGCAAACACCGGGCCGCTCATCGTGCCGACCGCGGCCAGCACGACCAAAGACTTCAACATCACTTGCTCCTGAATTGTTCGGCAGGGGTCTAGAGCAGGAAAACCTAGGTTAGCAAAGCTGTTCTTCCGATGAACAGGGCCCCAGAAACGGCGAACAATGCGAAATTAACGGCGAGCGGCGCGCCTCTGCCGGGCCTCGTTTCGCCGTTACCGAGTTGCTTAAGGAAACCTGCTGCGGACACAGTTGTTTGAACGGCGAAACATTCGAATGGGGTAAAAAATGAAACGCACCTTGATCATGGCGGTAGCAGCGACGTTACTTGCCTCGCCGGGCGTGCCGATCTCGGCGCCTGCTTCTGCCCATACGAGCACTCGCTACCACACCCACCGCTATCACGGCAGGACGCATTACGCTCACAGGTACTGCCGTTATTCGCGAGGAACGACCGGCCTCGTCGCAGGCGGCGTCGGCGGAGCGCTTGTCGGCCGCAGCGTGCTCGGCCACGGGTTGCTCGGAACGGCGGCCGGAGCTGTGGGCGGAGCCATGGCTGGCCGGGCGGTGGATCGAAGCATGACGGCTCGCCGCCGCTGCTACTGGCGCTAACCAAGCCGCGGGCGCTCTGCCGTGCCCGCTTATGCGCGAATTCGGCGTGACGTCCCGAAGCGCGACCGTGCGCTTGCGCTGGCCGCCGTCGCGCTTGTTCAGGCTGTGCTCGGCCTGGCCTTGTTTTATGGCCTTCGGGTCTCGCTGAGCAGTCCGGCCGAAGTTGCGGAGCGGCTGATCGAGATCGTCGTTCCACCGCCGCCAGAAGTCGAACTGCCCAAGGTCACGCTAAGGCCGAAGCCGGCGCGGCAGGCCGCCTCCGCTCCAAAGGCGGAGCCGGCCCCGCGTGGGGGACCCCCCGGGCCCGAGCCCGCTCACGCGCCACCCTCGGTGGTTCCAATCGTGCCCGTGCAGCCTTCCGTGGCGACATCAGGCGGGGGCAGAGGTGCCGGGCCGGCGCTTGGCAGCGGCACCGGCGGAGGCGCCGGCGGCAATGACAGCGGCGATTCCGGCGGGGGCACCGATCTTGAGCAGATTGCCGGCGAAATCACTCCGCGCGACGTTCCGCGCCATCTCCGGGAAGCCGGCATCGGCGGCACCGTCGGGTTCGTCTTCACGGTCGGAGTGAACGGAAGGGTGACGCGTTGTGTGGTCACTCATTCGAGCGGAGTTCCGGAGCTCGACGCTTTGACGTGCAGGCTCGTCCAGCAGCGCTTCCTTTATCGCCCGGCTACCGACCGCTTCGGCCGCCCAGTCAGCGATGAGGTCGAGGGCGAGCAGGAATGGATTCCGACCCGCCGCTAGGGAGCTTTGGTGGCTTCCGCCTCGATCGTTGCAGTCCCGGCGTGATGCTTGTCGAGGTGGCGCTTGATCATCCGCAGATTGCGCGTGTTCGACCGGAAGAAGAAATCCGGAATGGCCCCGACCCACGGAATCAGCCCGAGCAGCCAGTCGACGCCCACATTTCCCGCCATCCGGCTGATCTGCCATTTCGACATTCCAAGATTCCTGGCTTCCCACACGATGTAGGCGCCAAGGGCCGCGGCGGCGATGTCGCCGACCACGGGCACCAGATCGAGGATGACGTCGAGCCCGACCGTGCGATTGGTCCCGGGGATGACGAACAAGCGCTCGAGCAAACGTTCCATCGCTTCGACGCGCTGGCGAACCGCCGCGGGATCGGTCGCGAGGCTCGGGAGGTTGAGGCGTTGGTCAGGCGGTGTCACGACGTTCCAGGGCTCGGCTTTTGCTCCAGGTCCGTCAGCGTATGGCGAGCGTAGCGGTTCCCGGCGAAACCCTGGATCCGGTCGGAGACCAGCGACCAGCGGACAGGCGCCGCGAGGGGAATGAACAACTGCATGTCATCGATCCTAGCCGCGGCCTGCCCCAGGAGCGCGTAGCGCTGCGCGGGGACGAGCGCGTCGCGCGCCGCGGCTAACAATTCGTCCGCCTGCGCGTCGCAGATCGGGGCCGCCTGGCAGCGGAACTGGCGGAGGAACCATGCCGGGGAAGTGGATGGGGCAACGAGATCGACCGCCTTTAAGTCGGAAGCCAGGGCGCTCTTCGCCCGTTCGACGGTGATGCCGATCGCGCCCCAGTCGATCATCAGGCGGTTGAAAAGGATGTCGCTCCCAGGCCCCGGCGGAAGGTAGATCCGGATCGCCGGCTTCTTTTGTCCGAATTCGCGGGCCGATTCGGCCACCAGCGCCGAGCGGCGGTCGGCAAGCGCTGTCGCGGCCCAAGCCGGCGGGGCCGGAGCGGGCAAACCGTCCAGTCCCGGTTCGAGGACTGTTGTGCGGGCAACGAGCCCCGGTACCCGAAGCGCATCGACCAAGGCGTCGCGATCGATCGCTTGGCTCAGCAGTTGGCGGACGCCGACGTCATCGAGTGATCCTCCCGGGTGCGAAGGGATGAGGCCGAACAGGCCAGCCGCCGGGTCGAAACGAAGGCTTCCACGCGCGAGCTTGGCGCGCTGCGCATAAGGCAGGTCGCTGAACGTGCCGCCAAGCACGAGGTCGGTATTGCCGGCTGTGAAGGCGCGAACCGCTTGTTCGGCCGTCGCCGAACCCAGCGCCACCTCGTCGCGTCGAGTGCTGTCGTCGTCGGCCGAAACGAGCTCCCGAGTCAGCCGTATTTCGCCGGGCTGGTCCTGGACCGGATCGACCTGGAAGGGACCTGTTCCGCTCTCATTTCGAACGATCGCAAATTCGGGCTGGGCGAGCAGACTCAGCAAATTCGGCCGGGGCGATTTCAACCGGATTTCGATCACGCGATCAGTCATCGCCACGATGTCGTCGATCGCCCCCACCGAATCCCTCAAGGGATTGGCGCTCGATTCGGACGTCGACCGCTTCAAAATACGGGCGACCTGTTGCGCAGTGATCTGTCGACCGCCGGCCCAGTTCGTCGACGCGATACGGAAGATGTAGCTCAGCCCGTCATCGCTGACGTTCCACCGTTCGGCGAGGCCGGGAACGATATTTCCGGCCGCATCGAACCGGACGAGGCCTTGGCCAACCGATGCGAGCAACACCCCATCCGGCGCTGAGAGAGGCGCCGTCGCCGGGTCGCGAACCCTGGCGGCGGCGCCGATCACCGTGACCCTGACGGCGCCCTCACGCTTGTCTCGACATGCGCTTGGGACGAGCGCCAGGCCGGCCAGGACGATCAAGCTCAGGGCACGCATGCCGGCTGTTTAGCCGCAAGCCCTCATTCAGCAAGCGTCTGGATATATGGCCGCGACTGTCTTACTAGGGTAAGTCAGTCGAGCGAGTACGCGAAGAGATGAGGGCAGCCGACAGGGACGGAATCTGGAGTCGCGGCGGATCGCCGGTCGAGGAGCTTCCGGATCCGTTTACGGCCCCGCAGCTCGATACTAGTCCGCCGAAAGAGCAGGAGCCAGTCAAACCGAAGCGCCGGCGCTGGGCCCTCTGGCTCTACGCTATTTCCGGCCTGCTTTTGCTGACTCTTGCCTGGCTGATCATCACCGCGCCGCTGTCTCGCGCGCTGGAGCCGTTGAACGATCCGGCGCTGCTCCTCGTATCGGCGGATGGTCACCCGATCGCTCGGCGTGGAGCGCTCAAAGAAGCGCCGGTCGACGTCGACCGGCTGAAGCCGCTCACGTCCGCGGCGTTCGTCTCGATCGAGGACCGCCGCTTTTACAGGCATTGGGGGATCGACCCGCGCGGTATCGCCCGGGCGATGGTTGCCAACATGCGCGGCGGCGGGGTTCGTCAGGGCGGGAGCACCATCACCCAGCAACTCGCCAAAACCAACTTCCTGTCGAGCGACCGAACGATCCGGCGGAAAGCACAAGAAGTCATCATCGCCTTCTGGCTCGAGGCCTGGCTGACGAAGAAAGAGATTCTGTCGCGTTATTTGTCGAGCGTCTATTTCGGCGACGGGGTCTATGGATTGCGCGCCGCCGCGCATCATTATTTCAACCGCGATCCCGAACAGCTGACCCTGTCCCAGTCGGCGATGCTGGCTGGAATGGTCCAGGCGCCTTCCCGCCTCGCTCCGACCCATAATCTCAAGGCCGCGCAAGGGCGAGCGAAGCTCGTTCTTCAGACGATGGCCGACACGGGCGCAATCAGCCGCAAGCAGGCGCTGTCGACGGCTCCGGCCCGCCCGGTCGGTCAGCAGTCGCGAATTCCAAGCGGAACCTATTTCGCCGACTGGGTGACTCCCGCGGCGAACCAGGCGTTCGACGCCGACTTTGGCGAGGTGAAGGTGAGGACCACGCTCGACTGGGACCTGCAACGCCTCGCGGTTCGGGCGGTCACGCGGGCGGCTATCGGCGATGCCCAGGCTGCGCTGGTCGCGATGCGACCTGACGGCCAGGTCGTCGCCATGGTCGGCGGCAAGAATTACAGCGACTCGCCCTTCAACCGCGCTGTCCAGGCCGAGCGGCAGCCCGGATCCGCGTTCAAGCTGTTCGTCTACCTCGCCGCATTGCGCGCCGGGTGGACGCCGGACAGCGTGATCGAGGACGAGCCGATCACCATCGGGGGCTGGACGCCGGTCAATAACGACGGCGTCTATCGCGGAAAGATGACGGTGCGCGAGGCCTTTGCGAGGTCGAGCAACGCGGCGACGGTGCGCCTGTCGGAGGCCGTTGGACGCGGCAACGTCATTCGAGCTGCCCGCGACCTCGGGATTACGAGCCCGCTGCCCGACAAGCCAAGCCTCGCCCTGGGCACAGCCCAGGTCAGCCTTCTCGAGCTGACGTCGGCTTATGCGGCGGTCCTGGGCGGCCGTTATCCCGTCGCCGCTCGGGGGCTGCCCGCGAGCGAGGATGGCGAAGGTATCGTGTCGCTGTTCCGTTCCGGCGGCTCGCTCGACCGGCGGCGCGACCAGGCGCCGATGCTCGATCTGCTCTATGCGGCCGCCAACAACGGCACCGGCCGTCGAGCGGCCCTGGCCATCCCCACTTTCGGCAAGACCGGGACGACGCAGGAGAATCGCGATGCGTTGTTCGTTGGCTTCGCCGGCGACTTGGTCGTCGGCGTATGGGTCGGGTGCGACGACAACACGAGCCTCGGCAAGGTGAGCGGAGGCACGGTGCCGGCGCAGATCTGGCGCAATTTCATGGTGAGCGCGCTTGCGATCGACCATCGGCGCGGCCCGCCGCTGCCGCCCGAATTCAGAGCTCCTGAGCGGCGGCCCGAATCTCCGAAGAAAAGCCCGCTGCCCGACGACTGGAGCGACGCGACGAAAGACCTGCGCGAGATCGCCAATATGATCGGCGAGATGATCGACGGTCGGTGAGATTCCCCGGAAATCGGCCATGAATGAAAGTTAATTGTCGGCAACCGGGCATCTTAAGGGTTTTTCAACCAGCAAATCTTAATTTCCTGACATCCGACGCGGGGCTGTGGTCTGCGGAGGTGGGGAAAAGCTTCCTCAGGTTTGGAGCTGTTAAGGAGACCAGAGATGGCCAAGTTTCTTAAGCTTCTGAAGAACTCGAAGGGTGCGACTGCCATCGAATATGGTCTGATCGCGGCCCTGATTGCCGTTGCTGCTATCGCCGCGATGCAGAACATCGGGACGAAGCTCGGCACGACCTTCAATAACGTTTCAAACGCGCTCTAAGCGTTTGAGAGAGAGGGAAACGGCGGTGCGGAAACGCGCCGCCGTTTTTCTTTGGTCACTCACGAACGAAAAAACTGAAGCTCCCCGAGGCTGACTTGCCCCCGCTCGTCGCCTTCCAACTTACCGCGTAGCTTCCGGCGCCGAGACCCGGCAGCGGGATGGAATAATCGGCGGTTTCCCCAACGGCATGAATCATCATCGGCATCTGTCCTCCGGGTGAGCTTATCATCACCTCGTCGAGTCGCGCCGGCGGATTGAAATGGAGCCGAAGCTCATCGACTGGTGCCGCGACGGTCGATCCCGCGGCGGGTTTTGACGAAATCAACGCCGCGGATCGCGCAGCTCCCGGAGGCGGCGGCTCGGCTGAAATTCGGGTGGCGCACCCGCCAAGGAGCGTGCCACCCGCAATTAGAATCATACCAAGTCGTCGTCCGGCCAGGCCCATAGGTAACGAATGGGCGCGGTTGTGCGTTAGTTCCGCGGCCCTTCGCCGATCGCCCAAAATACGTGCGTCAGCGCCCGGTTGCCGTTGCCAAAATCCTTGAGGAACATGTCGGGACGTCCAAGGCTGTCGCGATGGACGACCTGGCCCCATTCGGCGGGGCTATCGCCGATGCCGGCCGAGGGCGGAGCTTGGGGCACCGCCTTGCCGACCTGGCGAATGCCGAAATTCGTCGATGCCGTCGCAGTCGTGAAGCCGTCGTTGTGATCGTAGATGAGGTTCAGCTCTTCATAATCGTGCGCGTTTGGATGCCGGTTCGCCGGCCCATAGTCGAAGCCGTTGACGACCCCGCCATTGGGCGCGTTCGTATAGTCCATGCATGTCCCCAGATTGCGGTTATCGAAGGTCTCGTCCTGGTGGTCGAGGCCGAAATCGTGGCCGATTTCTTGGCATGCAACGAGCTCGCGCCACGGCGCGGTATTGTACGGCGCGCTGTTGTGATAGCTGTCGTTGAGCTTGGTGGTCGCCTGGCTGATGTGGCCGTTCGACAGCCAGATCGAGGCGATCCCCAACCAGCCGCGCCTGCCGTAGGTATAGTTGCATACCAGGATTTGCCCGGCGATCGGGTTGCAGCGCTTGGGATCGACCGTGACCTTGTTGGTGCTAAGATCAAGCTCGTTCGAGCTGCTCCAATCGGAGATAGACCCCCCTACGGATGAATCCCATTGCGAGGTGATTCTCGTGTTGACCTTGATCGGTAGCTCGGAACCGTCGCCGGCCCAGTGATAACCGCCCCAGCTATGGTTGGCGCTTGCCGGTGTGAGCGCGAGAACAGCCGTACCCGCAACAAGCGCGACTCGACGCATAATTTTCATGCAAATGCCCCTGCGAAGCGCGGAAAATAGCGCTTTTTTGCTTGCCCCCGACGGAGCGCCGGAGACTCCCGAATTCAAGCTTTACCGTTAAGCTCCCTGAGTCAAGCATTTGATGAACTGGGATTTTCCAATTTTCAGCGACCGAAATTAACCATCGCTTTTGAGGCGCTGTTAGCGGTCGCGCGGCGATATTGCGCTCATGACCAGGGGGACTCTCGCCGCTGCGATGCTTTGGCTTTCACTGGCCGCACCCGCGGCGGCGCAGAACCCCTTCGCAAAGCTTCCGCCCCTTCCGAAGTTCGCAGGGGCCAGCGCCGAGCTCGAGACCCGCTTGCTCGAAGCCCACAATCGCGAACGCGCCGCGGTGGGGAATCCGCCGCTCGAATGGGATCCTTATCTTGCGGCGTCAGCGGCCTCTTATGGACCGACGCTCGCGACCTTGCGCCAACTCGTCCATTCCGCGCGCGAAAGCCGTCCGGGACAGCGAGAGAACCTCGCAAGGGCCTGGCACGGCACGATGACACCCGAACAGCTCGTCGGCTTGTGGAGCGCGGAAAAAAGGATGCTGCGGCCGGGAATCTTTCCAGCCGTAAGTTCGACCGGCCGGTGGGAGGATGTCGCGCATTACACCCAGATGGTGTGGCCGACGACGACCCGCGTCGGCTGCGCGATTTTCGCCGCCGATTACGACTATCTCATCTGCCGTTACTCGCCGCCGGGCAATATCGACGGCAAGCCGCTGTTCGCCGCTGCGCCTGTACAAGTGACCCAGACGGCCGCCCGCAGCGGCAACTAATCAGTCATCAACGAAATGGGCGCTCAGCGCCGCGCGATGCGCGGGGTGAAGCGCGTGACGTCCTCGGGCTTCGCCGGCGGCGTTTCGTCCGACTTCCCGTGCGCTTCCTTCATGTCGAGGAAGGTGCGGACGGTGTCTGCGGACACGGCACGCCCGAAAAGCCAACCCTGCGCTTCCGAACAGCCGAACCTTTTGAGCTCGCTGCGGATTTGCTCGGATTCCACACCCTCGGCGGTAATCGGCACGCTAAGCGTGTGACCGAGGCTTGCGATGGTGTCGACGATCGCCGCGGTCTGCTCGCTTTTCACCATCGTGCTGATGAAGCTCTTGTCGATCTTGATGCGGTCGATCGGCAGATTGTTGACCTGTGCAAGCGACGCATAGCCGGTTCCGAAATCGTCGAGCGAAATCGTGACCCCGACGTTCTTCAAGCTCTGGACGATGGTCAGCACCTGATCGCGATCCTCGAGCAGTGACGCTTCGGTGATCTCGATCTCGAGACGGTGCGAAGGAAAGCCCGTCTTCGCGAGTACCTTCATGACCTGTTCGGCCAGGGTGCGGTCGCGAAATTGCGCGGGCGAGATGTTGACCGCGATCTTGAGGTGGGCGGGCCACTCGCGCGCCTCGCTTAGTGCTTCCTCCATAATCTGCATGGTCAGGGGCGCGATGAGCCCGGTGCGCTCCGCTGCCTCGATGAAGCCTTCCGCTTCCATGAACCCGCGGGTGGGCGATCGCCACCGTGCAAGCGCCTCGAAGCCGACCAACTCGCGCGATGTGAGGTCGATCAGCGGTTGGAAGAAGGGAACGAACTCGCCATTCTGGAGGCCATTGCGGATGTCCTCTTCGAGCTTGAGCCGCTCGGTGAGCTCCTCTTCGAGCTGTTGATCGAACCAGGCAAAGCCGTTTCGCCCGGCGCTCTTGGCAGCGTAGAGCGCGACATCGCTCTGACGGAGCACGTCCTCCTCGCTCTGCGACCGGTCGATCTGCGCAAGGCCGATCGATGCCGAGGCCTGGATATTGGCCCCGCCGACGACCAGCGGTGTGGCGAGCCGTGAAAGGATGGAATTGGCGACCTCTTCGCCCGCGGCAGCGTCGGCATTTTCAAGAAGGATGGCAAATTCGTCGCCGCCTATGCGCGCGCAACAGGACGTGCCCGCGGCGGAACCGGTGATTGCGTCGGCTACGTAGCGAAGCATCTTGTCGCCAGCGAGATGGCCGTGGAGGTCATTGACCCGCTTGAAATGGTCGAGGTCGAGGAGCAGCAGGACGCCGCTCGATTTCCCGCCCAGCGTTTCGGCGAGCGAGCGCATGAGTTCGCGCCGGTTGGCCAGGCCGGTTGTCGGATCGGTATTGGCATTGCGATGCGCGGAGCGCTCCGCTTCCTCATAGGCGTCCAGCGCCTGCCTGAGGTCCTTTGAACGCCGCCATCCAAACAGGATGATCGCGATGTTGAGCAGCAGTGCGACCTTGAGACTGCTGGCGCTGTCCGGCAGCGGCGCGCCGCGGAAAGCCGACGGCAAGATGCGACTTCCCAGTCCGACGAACAGCAACAGGGCCGCGACGGTCGCGCAAGTCGTGATAAGATGGCTGCTCGTGATACTGACAGCCTGATTTTTTGCCCGACGCACGCGGTTTTCCCATTCTTGGTTAGCCACGCCGAAGTGATGGCAGACAGAAGTTTATATTATCCTACGTCAGGGGATTGGACGCCTGTCCGTCTCGCGGAACTAGCGGTCGGGTGCGCCGCTTAGGCGGCGGCGATCCGTTCGTCGACGAGCCGGATTGCTTCGGCGATCGCCTGATCGACGTCGAGCTCGCTGGTATCCAGGAGGATTGCGTCTTCGGCCTGCCTGAGCGGTGCGACGGGCCGGCTGGAATCGCGCTCGTCCCGGGCGCGGATGTCGACGAGCACGTCGTCGTAATGGGCCGGCATTCCGCGCGCCATGAGCTCACGCATGCGTCGCTGCGCACGAACCTCCGCGCTTGCCGTCACGAACAGCTTAACCTGGGCGTCGGGGGCGATGATCGTGCCGATGTCGCGGCCATCGAGGACCGCTCCGCCACGTTGGCGCGCGAAGGTCTGCTGCCGCTCGAGCAAGGCGGCGCGGACGGTGGGATAGGCTGAAATCCGCGACGCGATCTTCGACACGGGCTCGCTTCGCAATTCCGGGTCCTCAGGATTGAAGCCGAGGTCGCCGCAGGCGCGCAGGGTCTCGAATTCGTTTCCCGGATCCCCACCCCAGCGCCACAAGTTCAAAGCCACTGCGCGGTACAGCAGTCCCGTGTCCATATGAGGCAAACCGAAATGCTTGGCGAGCGACCGCGCGATCGTGCCCTTGCCGCTCGCAGCGGGTCCGTCGACTGCGATGACGAGATTGTCGGTCGGAGCGGGGTCCCTGGCCATCTTGTTGCGGCGCTTTGACAGCGCCATATCCCTATGGCAAGGCGCGCCGCCGAACGTCGGACGAAGTCCGCGACGAAGAACATTTTACTGGAGTTATAACCCTCATGGTGAAGCCCGAATGGGGCACCAAGCGCACTTGCCCCAAGTGCTCGACCCGTTTTTACGATCTCGGCAACGAGGACCCCGTTCACTGCATCAGCTGCGGGACGGATTTTGTCCCCGAGCCTGTGCTGAAATCGAAGCAGCCGCTTGCCTTTGAGGCAGCCGCGCCCGTCGCCAAGGAACCGGCCGAGACGGATGACGAGCTCGAGGCGGAGGATCTCGCGGTCGACGAGGATGAAGAGATCAGCGCCGATGAAGAGGTGGATCTCGAGACCGGGGACTCCGACTTGGGGGTCGAAACGGCTGGCGAGGACGACGAAGGCTAGACATGGCGTAAGCCGCGCCTATTTTCCCCGTTTCCCCGTGGGAAAACATCGCCTAAGGGCGCAAAGTCGTGGGGCCGTAGCTCAGCTGGGAGAGCGTCGCAATGGCATTGCGAAGGTCAGGGGTTCGATCCCCCTCGGCTCCACCATCCCCCCAGATTTCTGCCCTCTGAACGCCCGGGAAGCGGGCCTTCCGCAGCAATGGTTGCCGCGTCATTAACCATCCCCCTAAGCCAAATCTGAAGCGGTCAAGGTTAACGCGACGTCCACCACGTTAACCGGTGAGCGCCGGGCGGCGCGGCAGGCAGATCAAGTGGGGAAACTGAACAATGAGAAAAATTGCAATTGCCGGCGCCATTGCCGCGCTGGGCTTTAGCAATGCTCCTGCGTTAGCGGTAACCCCGGCAACCCAGGCGACGGCGACCGCCAGGATCTACAAGCCGCTGACGATTACGTTCGTCCAAAATCTCGACTTTGGAACGATCGTCCTGTCGGGCGCCGGGGCATGGTCGGGCCAGGTGGTCAGCATGAACCAGACGGGGACCGTCACGTGCGGCAGCGGCAACCTGACCTGTACGGGTACGCCTCAGCCGGCGAAGTATCATCTCGTTGGCACCAGCAATGCGATCGTCACCATCAGTTGCCCCTCGTTCAACTTGACGAACGGCGCCAACACGCTCGCCTTCACGCCGAATGCTCCGGCCACCGTAAATCTCGGTGCCACGGGTTCGACGACAGGCGTTGATTTCGGAATCGGCGGGTCGATCTCCCTCGCGTCGACCACCGTCGACGGCGTTTATTCTGGGACGTTCGCGGTAACCGCCGACTATCAGTAAGCGGGCTTGCCTCCCTCGCGGCAACCGGTGGACGTCAACTGGCTGCCGAGTCCAGCGCGTTCCTTCACTCGAAAATTCTGAATTGCGACGCTATTAATTTAAGGTATGTGGGAATTCAGTTAACGTAAATTTGTCGGCGTGGGGGCGATCATGAACGTCGTTGGAGAGGTCGAGGCTTCGGCAAAGGTCGAGCGGATTTCCCTCCCTTCCAAAGAAACGCCGGTGTCCGACGAGCTTTCCAGGTTGACCGCGATGTTGCAGGACATCTGCCCTCCCGATGCGATCGTCGGGTTCGAGTTCGACGGCCGGCTGCACCTCAATATCCAGTTGCGGCGATTTGAGGACGTCACCCGGCTAGAGGTTGCGCTTCCAACCGTGTGCGGCGGCATCTTCAGCGATGTTCAGCACGGTCAGGTGGGACGCCACTCATTCCTGCATCGCGTGAGCGCGCTGGTGGCGCGTTAGGCGCGGCAGACCTAACCGCGCTCGGTCATCATCTGCGTCCGAGTCCTGCGGGTTCGGGAAGGTGCCGGCGGCGCGGGTCTCAGTGAGTCGTTCCGAATACAATGTTCAAACCCGACCCAATCCACGCGCTCGCGATGGCGGCCTGCGTTGCGATTGCAAAGCTCGACTCGCCACGACGGCGGATTTTTCTTCCGGACGAACTTTAGCGAACGCTTTCTGGCATCGTCCTGACGATCCATGCACCGCGACTCCCAGCGGCAAACGAAACCGATGTTGAGGAAGACGGGGTCATAGAGCGGGGGGATCGAAACTGGTCGCGACTCGGACCGGCCGGCCGCCGTTGTGGCGACCATGATAGCTGCGGCGAGCGTCCATCGCATCGCCTATCTATCTGACAAAAGGGGATTGGTCGGCAAGACTTTGGCGTTTTGACGGCTTGCGGCGAAACCGCTTGCTCGTCTGAAGCGGCTCAGGCCTGCGCCCGAAATGGAGCCAAAAAGCGCGCGACAAACCGCACCACTGTGTTGACACGATAATACACCATGATCTATCGTGCCGCCGACAGGTGGAGGATAGATATGTACTCTCAGCAAGAGCTCGATGACGCGGTTGCCGCGGGCGTGATTAGCGCCGACGCGGCGGACGCGCTCCGTGCGCATGTCGAACGGCAGCGCTCGATCGCCATTCCCGACGAAGAGCAATTCCGGCTTATCACGGGCTTCAACGATATTTTCGTGTCGATCGCCGCCGCGATCCTGTTGTTCGCGGTCGGCTGGATCGGTCAATCCATCGGCCAATCCACCGGCGTGATGATCGACGTCAACGGCCCGTCGCCGCTGGCGCCGCTGGCTGTCGCCGGCACTGCCTGGGGCCTTGCGACCTTCTTTACCGCCAGGCGCCGGATGGCCCTGCCGTCGATCCTCTTACTGCTGGCGTTCGTCGGCGGAGTCTTTGCCGCGGCCGGGTTCGGGCTCATCCTCGCCATCGGCCCCGACGCCGTGGACAACAACGTGCCCATGGCCGGGATCATCGGTGCGCTGTCCGGGGCGATCGCGGCAGCCGCCGCCTGGCTGCATTGGCGGACCTTCCGAGTCCCCATTACCGTCGCCGCCGGCGCCGGCTCGGTCGCCGCGATCGCGGTTGGCCTGCTCATCGCCGCTCTCGGCGACAATGCCGAACACGCGAAGAATCTCATTCTGGGCTTCGTGCTGCTCCTCGGCATCGGGATGTTCCTGTTCGCCATGTGGTGGGACGGGTCCGACCGTGAACGCGTGACGCGCCGGTCTGACGTCGCCTTTTGGCTGCATCTCCTCGCGGCGCCGATGATCGTTCATCCGGTCTTTACGCTGCTGGGGCTCAACAACGGCAGCGCGAGCCTCGGCGAGGGCGCCGTCGTGATCCTGCTGTACGTCGCCTTGGCGGTGACTGCGCTCGCGATCGACCGGCGGGCGCTACTCGTGTCGGCACTCGCTTATGTGCTTTATGCTCTGTCGGAGCTGTTCAAACAGTTCGGAGCGGTCGAACTCAATATTGCGCTGACGGCGTTGGTCATCGGCTCCGCGCTGCTCCTCCTGTCGGCCTTCTGGCACCAGGCGCGTGGGGCGATCGTCCGGCCGCTTCCTGCCAATCTCAAGGATCGCTTGCCGATCCTCGATCGGCAGCGGGTTCCGGTCAGCCAACCAGCCGCATAAGCCGGCGCTCGAGCGGGGCCAGCACGCCCGCAAGGTCGTGCCCCCGCTTGAGCACCTGGCCATGCTCGCTGACGAGCGAGAACGCTCCTTGCTTCAGACGAAGCGAGGGGCGTTTCTCTATCCGGACTTCGGGACGTTCGGAGTGGCGCCGATATGCGGCGAAGATGGCGATTTCCGGATCGATCCGAAGCGCATAGTCGCGCCAATGACCGGCCGCGACCATCCGACCATACAGATCGAGAATTCGGGTCAACTCCCTGCGGTCGAAGCTGGCAATAGGGCGCCGATCCCATGCACTGGGGAACGGCGCAATGACGCTCAAGCGCTCTTGACCTTCGGCTGCGGCTGGCGAGCGGTCTTGAGCACCTTCAGCTCCTTGCGCAGCTCTTCGATCTCGTCCTCGAGTTCCATGAGTCGAGCGCGGACGGGATCCAGGTCTTCGCCGCACGGAGTGCCGTAGGGCATGAAGCCCGGGCTGTAATGGATCGCGTCGATCGGGACCGGCTTGGCCGGTATGCCGACCACGGTTTGGCCGGGCGCGACATCCTTCGTGACGACCGAATTCGCGCCGATCTTCGCGCCTTCGCCGACCTCGATCGGACCCAGCACCTGAGCGCCGGAACCGATCACGACGCCCGAACGCAATGTCGGATGGCGCTTGCCCCCTTCACCGGTGGTTGGATTGGTCCCGCCGAGGGTCACATGCTGATAAATCGTCACGTCGTCGCCGATCTCGGCGCTTTCGCCGATCACGCTGAATCCATGGTCGAGGAAGAAGCGCTGGCCGATCTTGGCGCCTGGGTGAATATCGATGCTCGTCAAGAAGCGGGCGAAATGATTGACCAATCGCGCAAGGAAGAAGAGCCGGCCTTCCCAGAGCCAATGGCCGACGCGGTGAAGCGCAAGCGCCCAGACGCCGGGATAGAATAAGACATCCCAGCGCGAGCGCGCCGCGGGGTCGCGCGATTTTACAGAGTCGAGATAGCCGATCAGCCCGGACTGCAAGTTGCGGCCTCTTCTTGTTTCTCTCGGATCAATCTAGGTGCAGGCCGCCGCAAATGCTAGGCTGACGAGTGGACATGCGGTGCGACCCGTCCGTTTGGGTCCGCCGGCCGCATGACCGTAACAGGGTGGAGCAGATCATAGGCGCATCGATCTTCGCCGATCCGGCGGTCCTCATTCCGTTCATCCTGATCGGCTTTGCGGCGCAGCTTGTCGATGGCGCGCTGGGCATGGCCTACGGACAGATTTCGAGCACGTTGCTCATCAGCCTCGGAGTTCCGCCGGCGGCAGCTTCGGCCGGAGTGCACACGGCCGAGACGTTCACCACCGCGGTTTCGGGGATCAGCCACGTCGCGCACCGCAATGTCGACTGGCGTCTGTTCGCTCGCCTCGTGGTGCCCGGAGTGATCGGCGGGATCCTCGGAGCCTATGTGCTCACTTCGGTCGATGCGACCGTCGCGAAGCCGTTCGTACTCGTCTACCTTACGGTGCTCGGCCTCTACCTCTTCTACCGCGGGATCATGCACCGGCATACCGAGCGGAGGCCGCGGATCGTGTCGCCGCTCGGCCTGCTCGGCGGATTTTTGGACGCCGCTGGCGGCGGAGGCTGGGGGGGTATCGTCACGTCGAACCTGTTGGTCCAAGGAAGCAACCCCCGCAAGACGATCGGCACGGTCAACACCGCCGAATTTTTCGTGACGGTGACCATCGCGGCGACGTTCCTTGCAGCACTTGGGTGGAGGTCATTCACCGTTGCCACCACCGGGCTGCTCATCGGGGGAGTGTGCGCTGCTCCGTTCGGCGCATGGATCGCAAAACGGGTGAATGCGGACACGCTGCTGACCTTTGTGGGCGCCCTGCTGACGGCGGTCAGCTGCTTTGGACTGTATCGCGTGATTATGGCTTGAATCGCCGAACTCGATTATAGCGGACGAATTGATTGGGAATCTCGATTGATGACCGTCCATCCGCCCACCATCAAACAGCTGCAATATCTTGTGGCGCTTCGGCAGCACGGACATTTCGGCAAGGCTGCGGAAGCCTGCTTCGTTACGCAATCCACGCTATCGGCCGGTTTGCGCGAGCTCGAAACCTCGCTCGGCATCATTCTCGTCGAGCGGACCCGCCGAGTGGTCCGCTTCACCGCGCTCGGCGAAAAGGTCGCCGACAAGGCCGTAAGGGTCTTGCGCGAAGCCGAAGAGCTCGCGGAACTTGCCCGGGCCGAGGGCAAGCCGCTCCACGGCGAGCTCAGGATGGGAGTCATTCCGACGATCGCGCCGTTCCTGCTGCCGGCGATGCTGCCGCGGCTGAGGAAGCAGTGGCCTAGCTTGAAGCTTTACCTGCGCGAAGAGACCAGCCAGGCCGCTTGCGAGGCGCTCCACCGAGGCCAGCTCGACTGCGTGCTTCTTGCGCTGCCGTATCCGTGCGGCGACGTGGAAACGGCGCTCCTGTTCGACGACCGGCTGTTCGTCGCCTATCCGGACGGCGAGGCGCCCGGCGGGGCCTCGGTTGAGGTGGACGCGATCGACGAGAACCGGATGCTGCTCCTCGAGGATGGCCATTGCCTCAAGGATCATGCGCTGTCGGCCTGCAACCGGCCGGATCTTCGAGCGCACGCGGCGATGATGGGCACTTCGCTCCACACGCTGGTGCAGATGGTCGACAACGGCCTCGGGCTGACCTTCATCCCATCGATGGCGATCGAAGCGGGAATCCTCGAGGGCACTCGGGTGGACGCGAAGCCGCTGCGATCCGATCACGGCTTCCGGCGCGTCGCCTTGATCTGGCGCCGATCGAGTCCGCGGGAAAGTGAGTTCCAGCTGCTTGCAACCGCGCTTCGGCGGATCATCGCCGAACTGGTGCCCGATCTGGAGACCCAGACGTTCGAGCCTGCCTGACCTTCGTTGCGGCCATCGCCGCGGCGCTCTGAGGGTGTGGGGAGGGGGCGAGCGCCGCGGCGGGCCGAAGCCTGGTTACTCGGCCGGTTCCAGCTGACGGTCGGACGCCGTCTGCTTGGCCGCGCTTCGGGCAAGGTCGAACCGATCCGCGTTCATGACCTTGGTCCAGGCTCTTACGAAATCGCGCACGAACTTCTGTTCATTGCCGCGTTCGGCATAAACTTCGGCAATCGCGCGCAGCTGGCTGTTGGATCCGAAGATGAGATCGGTCCGGGTGGCGCGCCATTTCTCCTGCCTGCCGCCGCGGTCGTAACCGATGAACTCTTCGTCGCCACTCTCGTCGACGACTTCCCAGAAGGTGTCGTTGTCGAGCAGGTTGACGAAAAAGTCGTTCGTCAGCTGTCCCTTCCGCGTCGTGAACACACCTTCGGGTGCGTCCTTATGGTTGGCGCCGAGCACTCGAAGACCGCCCAGGAGCACGGTCATCTCCGGCGCCGACAAGCCAAGCAGCTGGGCACGGTCGATCAACAGTTCCTCGGTGCGGACCGAGTGTTTTGTCTTGAGGTAGTTGCGGAACCCGTCGGCGGCCGGCTCCATTACGGCGAAGCTTTCCGCATCGGTCCATTCCTGGGCGGCATCGCCTCGTCCGCCGGTGAACGGCACCTCGATATTGAAGCCGGCATCGCTGGCAGCCTTCTCAACCGCCGCGGTGCCGGCCAGCACGATGGCGTCGGCCATCGACAGCGACCCGCGGAGCTCATCGATCCGGGCGAGAATTCTGCCCAGCTCTTGCGGTTCGTTGACCGCCCAGTCCTTTTGCGGCGCAAGCCGGATCCGCGCGCCGTTGGCGCCGCCGCGGAAGTCGGACTTGCGGAACGTCGAAGCGGAGGCCCACGCGGTCTTGACGAGTTGGCCGATGCTGAAACCGGCGTCCAGGATGTTCGATTTGAAAGCCGAGACATCGGCGTCCGACGGCGCTGTGCCTTCTGGAACAGGGTCCTGCCAGATCAGGTCCTCGCTTGGGACTTCCGGGCCGAGATAGCGGACCTTCGGCCCCATGTCGCGATGGGTCAGCTTGAACCAGGCGCGAGCGAACGCATCCTTGAAGGCCTCGTGATCATTACGGAATTTCTCGGAGATCACTCGGAATTCCGGATCCATCTTCAGCGCCATGTCGGCGGTCGTCATCATTGTCGGCACGCGCTTGGACGGGTCGTGCGCCGCCGGCGCCATGTCTTCCGGTTTCTGGTTGATCGGCTGCCACTGCTGGGCGCCCGCGGGCGACCTCACGAGCTCATATTCATAGTCGAGCAGCAGCCGGAAATAATTCTCCGACCATTGCGTTGGAGTATTCACCCACGATCCTTCGATGCCGCTGGTGATGGTATGCTCGCCGAAGCCGCTTTCGTGGGCGCTCGCCCAACCGAGCCCCTGAAGCGCGATGTCGGCGGCCTCCGGAGCGGCGTCGACCAGGCTCGGGTCGCCTGCGCCATGAGCCTTGCCGAACGTATGGCCGCCTGCGGTGAGCGCGACGGTTTCCTCGTGGTTCATGGCCATCCGCTCGAAGGTGATCTTGATGTCCCGCGCCGACTGCAGCGGGTCGGGATTGCCGCCCGGACCTTCGGGATTGACGTAGATCAGGCCCATCTGGATCGCGGCCAGCGGATGCTCGAGCTCCATTTCGCGCTCGGGCTGGATTCGGGTCTCCGAGCCTTCGTTGACCCATTTCTCCTCCGCACCCCAATAAACATCGCGCTCGGGCTCGAAGACGTCCGGACGTCCACCGCCAAAGCCGAAGATCGGCCCTCCCATAGATTCGATTGCGACATTGCCCGCGAGGATGAAGAGGTCCGCCCAGCTGATGCTCTTTCCGTATTTCCGCTTGATCGGCCAAAGCAGTCGCCGAGCCTTGTCGAGATTGCCGTTATCCGGCCAGCTGTTGAGCGGGGCGAAGCGCTGCTGCCCGCTGTTGGCGCCGCCGCGTCCGTCGGCCGTGCGGTAGGTGCCCGCCGCGTGCCACGCCATCCGGATCATGAAGGGGCCGTAATGCCCGTAATCCGCCGGCCACCACGGCTGGCTGTCGGTCATCAATGCCGTCAGGTCGCGCTTGAGCGACGGGTAATCGAGCTTTTTGAACGATTCGGCATAATCGAAATCCTCGCCCATCGGATCGGGGGACACGCCCCCCTGGTGAAGGATGTCGATCGGCAGTGCTTCTGGCCACCAGTCACGATTGGTACGCCCCAGCAGCGATCGGACAGTGGTCGGGCGGTCCACTGGGCAGCCCATCGATTCGCCGGTCTTCGCGTCCATGTCCCTCGTCTCCGCGCAAAATGTCGTGCCTACGACCTAGGCCGCCAACCGAACCCGCGGAAACGAGGAAAGTTCGTCAGTGAAAGTCGGAAAATCGATCAGTAGGCTTCGGCATCAGTCCATGTGCCTTAGGCCGGTTCTCAGATAGTCATATCCGGTGACCAGCGTGAGCGCGGCCGCTAGCCAGAGGCTGACGAGGCCAACGAGATGGATCCAGGCTTGCGCGGGAAGGGCTCCGCCGAGGATCAATGCTCCCAGCGAGACGAGCTGGAACGTCGTCTTCCATTTGGCGAGCCAGCTTACGGGCACGGAAACCCTGAGCTCCGCCAGGAACTCGCGAAGCCCCGAAACGATGATCTCCCGAAGCATGATGACGATGGCCGGGATGACGTTGAAATCCTGGATGATCGGCGCATCGCCGTCGGCGCGCCGGCTCGCCATCAGCATAATGATCACGGCCGCGACCATGATCTTGTCGGCGATCGGGTCCAGGAACTGGCCGAGCTTGGAGATCTGGCCGTGAGCTCGGGCTAAATATCCGTCGAAATAGTCCGTTATCCCCACGATGCAGTAGAGGATGAAGGTGATCGCATAATCCCAGGGTGCCGGCTTCCACAGCAGGAAGACGAGGATCGGCACCGCGAAGATGCGCGAGAGCGTCAGCAGGTTGGGCAGCGACAGCATCGTTCTGGGCAGGCGTGGTTATAGGGTTTGGCCTCATCCGCAAAGCTGGCTATGCGTTCGGGCCAACGTCCATGGCTTCCGGCACGCACCTTCCTTGATTCAGAACGTCACCCATCTGCTGCGTGCGCGGCGGTTCGTACCCCTGTTTTCGACGCAGTTCCTCGGAGCGTTCAACGACAGCCTGTTCAAACAGGCGGTGGTTCTGTTCGTCACCTATCAGCTGCTGAGGGATCCGACGAAAGAGTTCGTCTTCAGCGCCATCGCGCAGGCACTGTTCATCCTGCCCTTTTTCGTCCTCTCGGCCCTTTCCGGCCAGCTCGCTGACGATCACGACAAGGCCCGGCTGATCCGGATCGTCAAGCTTGCCGAGATCGGGATCATGATCGTCGGCGGGGCAGGGCTGATGCTCGCCAACAAGATGCTGATGCTCGCCGCGGTGTTTGCCATGGGGATACATTCGACCTTTTTCGGGCCGATCAAATACGCGATCCTCCCTCAGCATCTTCAGAAAGATGAGGTGCTTGGAGGAACCGGCCTCGTGGAGGCCGGCACCTATCTCGCGATTCTCGGAGGGACGATCCTGGCGGGAGTGCTTGCTCCAAGTCCGCCGATTGCGGCGGTTGCGAGGGTCGGAATTGCCGTCCTCGGCTACCTTGCCGGCCGTCAGGTTCCGCCCGCGCCCCCGGCGGCGGGGCGAATCCCGTTCAACTGGCACATCATTCATGCGTCGATCGAGCTCGTTCGCGCGACACTCCATATCCGGCGCTTGTTCCTCGCAATCCTCTCCATCAGCCTCTTCTGGGCGATCGGAGCCGTGCTGATCGCGATTTTCCCGCCGCTCGTGAAAAACGTGCTTGGCGCCGACGAGCGGGTGGCGAGCCTTTTCATCGGCATTTTCTCGGTCGGAATCGCGATCGGCTCGGTGGCGATCAATCGGCTGCTCAAGAGCGAGGTTTCCGCGCGATTCGCCCCGGCCTCGGTCCTCGCGATGGGTGTTTTCGTGCTCCTGCTTCGATTCGTCGCCGGGGCCTGGGACAAGCATATGGATACGCATTTGACCACGCTCGGCAATTTCCTCGTGCACCCAATGGCCGGACTGATGATCGTCGCGCTGCTCGGAATGGCCATTTCGGGCGGAATGTTCGTCGTTCCGCTCTATGCCTTCCTCACCACGACCGTGCCGAGAACCGAGACTGCCCGAACGGTGGGAGCGAACAATATCGTGAACAGCGGCGCGATGGTTGGCGGTCTTCTTCTGTCGATCGGCCTCGGGTTCATCGGGGTAGGACCCGCGAACCAGCTCTTCCTGATCGCCGCTATGTGCCTGGCCTCAGCCTGGCTGGGATGGAAGCTCCACCTCGCCTGCGACTAGGTCAGGCGAGGTAGGCCGATACGAAGACGAAGCCGGCCAAAAAAGTCATAACGAACAGCTTGACGTCATCCGCGAGACGCGACTGCGCAGGAACGGGTGCGGGATCGCACCGAAAGGCACGGCCGAACCGGCGCGGATCGCGGCGCGCAGCATGACGCGGAAGCGTGCGAGCACGGCGATGGCCGAAGGCCTTAACAGCAATGGGTGTCCGATCGAGCTGCATGGCGAAACCTTAACGCGGCTTTTACCATGATCACAACCGTCTTGGCGGGCATGCGGGTCCGTCCGTCCCGCGATGGGACGCAGGTCCCAATCGTACCGTCTATGGCAGCTTAGCCGACGGCGCTGAGCGGAGTTTGGTGGGGCCGATGAGCCCGGGACGCTAGAAGCTCGGATGCTTGTTCGCCCGGCATGGCTTTGCCGAAATACCAGCCCTGTCCGACCTGGCAGCCGAGCATCACAACCGCGTCGAAGGCGGCCTCATTCTCGATCCCCTCGACGCATACCGGCACGGAAAGCGCACTCGCCAAAGTGGTGACCGCCCGGATGATCGCCATGCTTTCCTTGTTGTGGTGGATGTTGGTGACGAAGCTGCGGTCGATTTTGATGACGTCGAATGGCAGCGAGCGCAGGTGCGAGAGCGACGAGAAGCCGGTGCCGAAGTCGTCGAGCGCGAGGCGGACGCCCTGGTTCTTCAGGCTCGTGACGATCGACCGTGCGAGCTCCAGGTCCGCGAAGAGGGAGCTTTCCGTGACCTCGACCACGAGCCGGTCGGCCGGAAAGCCGCTTTCGGACAGCATTCGGACGATCCGTTGCGCGAGCCAGCCGTCGCCGAATTGCGTCGGCGAGATGTTGACCGAAATCTTGATCGACGGATCCCACTCGACGGACAGGCGAAGGGCTTCGCCGATCACATGTTCGGAGAGCCGGCCGATCACTCCGATCTCCTCGGCGATCGGAATGAAAACGTCGGGCGCGATGATTCCGGACAGCGGATGGTTCCAGCGCGCTAGCACCTCGAATCCGACAATTTCGCCGGTGGCGAGATCGACCTGCGGTTCGAAGAACGGAATGAAATGGCCGTGCTCGAGCCCATAGCGGATGCCCTGTTCGATCTCGCCTTGCGCAACGAGCGCGCGTTCCATGCCCGCGTCGAACCAGACGGGCCGGGCGACGCGGCCGCTCTTTGCCCGGTCCATGGCGATATCTGCGCGGCGCAAGAGATCGGGGATGCGCACGTCCGCTGCGGGTGTAGCCGCGATCCCGGAAAAGGCGCCGACCTGGATCATCCGCTCGTCAAGCAGATATGGCCGAGTGATGGCCCGCAGTGCCGCTTCCGCGATCAGATCAGCCCGCGGCAGCTCGCTTGGCGGGAGGGCGAACGCCACCGCAAATTCGTCGCCGCTGAGGCGCGCAATGACGGAGTCCTCCTCCAGCGCTTCGTTGAGCGAGCTCGCGATCTCGCGCAGGAGACGATCGCCGATGTCATAGCCGTGCTGATCGTTGACGGTCTTGAAGCGGTGAATCTGGATCGAGACGATGACGAGATGGTCGCCGTCTTGCCGAGCGATCTCGGACAGCGCGTCGGCGTTATCGGCAAAGCCCTTGCGATTGTAGAGGCCGGTCGCGGAATCGGTGCTGGCGAGAACCGCGGCGCGCCGTTCGCCGTCCGCCCGCAGCTCCGATTCATGCTGGAGGTCGACATAGCGCCGCCAGCCGAACAGGATCAGGACGACGTTGAGAGTAAGCGCCGTGCTGGCGATCCGGATGTCCGCCCCGAACTGCGGCCCCGCGATGCGCATGTGATTGAAAAAGGAGCTGCCAGTCCAAACGAGCAGCATGACCGCGGAGATGAGGATCGTAAGAACGACCGCTTCTCGGCGCGCGTTCAGGAGGCGCGAGCGCTGGGGACGCGTTTCGCTCTGCGGATCGGACGCCGGTACCACTCGCCGGATTTAACCTGCGAACGCTTAATAAATTATCCCACCGAAATGGAGGAAAAGCGCAGGTTTTTCCAAATTCGGTAAATGAGCGTCGGGCCTGGACACGGCGCCGCTGGAAGCCACACCCTGGTTTCAGGTCATCAGCGACAGAGTCGGCATGCCCCCGGCATGCCTGGGCCGGCGATGGTGCGGACGGCGGGACTCGAACCCGCACGCCCTTTAGGGGCAGAAGATTTTAAGTCTCCAGCGTCTACCGGTTCCGCCACGTCCGCTCGATCCGGGAGCGCATCATAAGCTGCCGTCGTTAAGGTTGAGGCGCTCGCGCATTTCCTTTCCCGGTTTGAAATAAGGGACGCGCTTGGCGTTCACCGACACCGACTCCCCGGTGCGCGGATTGCGGCCGACCCGAGCATCGCGCTGGCGGGTCGAAAAAGCGCCGAAGCCCCGAAGTTCGACCCGGCCGCCCTGGGCGAGCTGCTCGGTGATGGAATCGAAAATGGCGCCCACAACGCCTTCGACCTCACGCTGGGTGAGGTCAGGAAAGTCGCCGCACAACTTTTGCACCAATTCGGAACGGATCATTGGATTCCCCGCTGAAGGAGTGAACGGCCCTGAAATATCCCCCACACTCAGGGCCGCTTCATATCCACGCTGTCAGGATTCTGACACTCGCGCAAGCCGGATTCTAGCGCCGCTGACCGAGGTTAACGCCGCTAATCCGGTCACTTCTTCTTCGATTTCTTGGACTCCTTGGGTTCCTTGGTTTCCTTGGGCTCCTTCGCGGCCTTCTCCTTGCCGCCCTTGGCTTCCTTGGCCGTCTGAGCTTCTTTCAGAGCTGCGCCGAGGATGTCGCCGAGCGATGCACCCGAGTCGGAGGACCCGTACTGGGCAACGGCCTGCTTCTCCTCCGCGATCTGCAATGCCTTGATCGAGAAATTCGGCTTCTTGGAGCGGTCGAAGCCGGTCACCATCGCGTCGAATTTCTGGCCGACCTGGAAGCGCTCGGCACGCTGCTCGTCGCGGTCGCGGCCGAGGTCGCCGCGCTTGATGAAGCCGGTGGCTCCATCGTCGCCGACCTGGACGTCGAGACCGGCATCCTGGACGGCGCGAACGATGATCGTCACCGTTTCGCCCTTCTTGATCCCGGCGGCCGAGGTCGTTCCGCCGCCGGCCCCTGCGCCGGCGCCGCCGCCTTCGAGCTGCTTCATGCCGAGGCTGATGCGCTCCTTCTCGACGTCGACATCCAGCACCTGGGCCTTCACGGTCTCGCCCTTGCGGTGAAGCTGAAGCGCGTCCTCGCCGGAAACGCCCCAGGCGATATCGGACATGTGGACCATGCCGTCGACGTCGCCTTCCAGACCGACGAAGAGTCCGAACTCGGTCGCGTTCTTGACCTCGCCCTCGACGACTGAACCGACCGGATGCTTGTCCGCGAAAGCGGTCCACGGATTTTCCTGCGCCTGCTTCAGCCCGAGAGAAATCCTGCGCTTCTCTTCGTCGACCTCGAGCACCTTCACGTCGACTTCCTGCGAGGTGCTGACGATCTTGCCCGGGTGAACGTTCTTCTTGGTCCAGCTCATCTCGGAGACGTGGACGAGGCCCTCGATCCCCGCCTCGAGCTCGACGAAGGCGCC
>JBKPOO010000001.1:0-16513 GCA_046733175.1 Pseudomonadota bacterium | reverse complement strand
GTCCTGTCCCTCGGAACTACCATTATTATTATGCGATGGTTCTCGCGGTCAGCGGAGACAATGAGGGCGCCTTAAGGTCCCTGGAACAGTCGGTACGCCGAGGATGGTATTACGCTGAGGAAAAATCATTACCTGACTTGGCGATGGAGCCCGCGTTCCGATCGCTGCTCCAGCAAAAACGTTTCCAGCGGATCGTCAACCAGCAACGCACGTGGCAAGAACAGGAACGAGCGAAGATTGGCCCGCTACTCAACCAGGTTGGTCAAACGTGAAGTTGCCATCTGAAGTGGCAGCTTTCCACCCATTGCGGACATTAGGGCGTCCGGTAGGTAGCAGCTAGAAGGTCGCCAGGCAGAAGGGGTTTGAAAGCCAGAATGTCCCTATGGAGCAAGCCTAGTCCCGCCACGCGGGAACGACTTATCCTCACCTTGGCTTCGATCTTTGGAATCGTGTGCATACTCCTTGCGGCGCTCTCCGTGCTTGGCGCGCCAGAATGGGCCTTTTACCTAGTTGTTTTGGGTTGGCCGATCGTATGGGTGCTGGCTGGATCCATCATCGCCTGGCGCGAGAACGACTGATTGAGCTTGGTGCGATTCCGTCGCGAATGTCCGCTTCCCACCCATTGCGGACATCAGCTGAAGCTGCCACGCTTCAGCTGTAGCGAGGGCTCTCCATGATCTGGAAGAGTGTGACAGCAGCATTCATCCTCTGCTCGTCGACCGCCATCCCTGCGAATGCGGCGGGTCCGATTGGGCTGAAGGGGAAGCCATATGATCAGGGGCGCGCGATACTGGTCCGGCGCGGCTACCGGCCTGTCCACTTCCAACGCGGACCGCTCTTCAACCCGTGCCCCGACGATCCATCTTCATGCAAACCCTACCCCGAGGCCATCGGCTGTTCGGGAACGGGATTCGCCTACTGCCAGTTCGCTTTCTTTAGTGCCGTGCGCAGCCACTACATCATTGTGACGACGCGTGGTGAAGAGCGGCGAACCATCGACAGCGTAGTTATCGCTTCTCGCCGCGATAGAATGGGCTGGCCACCTCAGGTTCGATGACCAGGTAGTGTCCGGTTTCCACCCATTGCGGACATTGGCCGTTTAGGCCGCAAGCGTTTGACTATCGTAGCTTAGAGGCGCAGCCTCTCTGTTAGGCGCGAGCATTCGCGCCGAGCAGGGGAATAGTCATGAAACAGCTCATCAAGTACGCGGCCGCCGCGGCCGCGGGTGCAATCGCGGCTGGTTCTATCGCCTATGCGCAGGCTCCGGCCGCGCGTCCGCCGCGCGCAATTGTGTCTCTGTACTATGCGGCGCCGGGACAGCAGGAAGCGCTGCTCCGTTGGTTCGCCGACCAAGACCGCGTCGCTCAGGCTGCGGGTGTGGCTCCAATGCAGCTCTATATCCACACGGATGGCGACAGCTGGGACTTCATGGGCATCAACCCTGTCACCACTGATGCGCAAGACGACGCGATGGATGCCGCGGCGAAGAAGCTTGGCCTCCAATCTGGCCCTCGCGTGTCGCTGGAGCTGCGCAAACATATCGCGAGCCATACCGACACATTTACAGTCGGGCCGATTAGCGCCGCCCAAGCCCTCGACCGCCTCGGACGACAATAAGGAACAGACGAAGGCGCCCGGCCAGCGCCGGGCGCGCTTCGGAGCCGGAGCTTAGGTCCGCTTTCCACCCATAACGGACATTGCGAGCATGGCCCGCTCCGAGGGACTTTGAACTCCCAACCTCCGGGTTCGAAGCCCGGTGCTCTATCCGGTTGAGCTAGGAGCGGTTGCCAATCCGGGCGCTCTAGAGATGAGCGCTACGACTTTCCACTCGCGGCGGACCCTTGCGACGCGCCGGCGGTAACTATCCGGCACACGCTGGAGGTCGCCCATGCTCTACACCCCTGCTTTTCGTTTCCCCGCTCGCAAGCCGACCGGCGCGAAGCTTGCCCTCAAGCCGTTTCATGTTTGGGGGATAAGAGTTCGCTTGCAGGTGGCGCATCGAGACCGCGACTTGGCGCTGTTCGATCTCGCTCTGGATAGCAAGCTACGTGGCTGCGACCTTCTGCGGCTCCGTGTTTCGGATCTCGTGTCGCCTAGCGGCGTGAAGCGGCGGGTGATGATCCTTCAACAGAAGACGGGAAGGCCGGTCCAGTTCGAGGTCACGGAGCAGGCGCGGCGATCGATTGCGGCGTGGATTGAGCGCAAGCGACTGGATGCTGAAGATTGGCTCTTCCCGAGCCGGATGAAACCAGGATGCCACCTGAGCACACGCCAGTATGCGCGGCTGGTGGACAAGTGGGTCGCCCTGGTCGGGCTGGACCCGGCCGCTTACGGCACCCACAGCCTTCGTCGGACGAAGGTCGCGATGCTCTACAAGAAGACCGGAAATCTGCGCGCCTGCCAGCTCCTGCTCGGCCATACAAAGCTGGAAAGCACCGTGAGGTATCTGGGCGTTGAGGTCGATGACGCTCTGGAGCTTTCGGAGGCCTTGGAGCTCTGAAAGGCTTGACTCTCTTGCGGGCTCACGGTCTTCTTTGCTCGCTCGGTCCATGGGGGGAGTGTGCAGCATGCGGCTGCCGAGCGTTGTATCGTTCGCTTTCTTGGCGCTTAGCGCGCCATTCCCCTCATTGATTCACGAGCCCGCCTCCGCAGAAGCGCGCGGATCGAGCGTTTGCGGCTCTGACTACTACGTCAACTCGCGGGGGCGCTGCGTCCATCGCCCGGTGCGGGCGAACCGGCCGCCGGCGGGCGCGAGCGCACGTTGCCGAGACGAACCTACAGCTTTAGCCAGAGCCGACGAGGAACCTGTAGCTATCGCGGCGGAGTGGCCGAGTGGCTGTGAAGGGTGGAACGCTGCCATGACCTAGTTCAACGTTTGTTAGCCCTTGTTGACGACACTCACGGGATGAGAATGGCCGCGCGCCTTGCTGTGCTTTCCCTGATGCCCATGATCGTTGCGGCAATGCCGGCCCCCACTTTCGTTCCGCTTGGAAAGTATGGCGAAGGCGTCCTTGTCCCGCCGAACAGCCCTGTCAGATTCCAGCATTTCAATGAGTACGATAGTGCGCAGTTTAACGGCAGGTTCGTGCTTGAAGGCGTGTTCGTCCTCGACTGCGACTTTTGTGAGCCAGGCTACAAGGACAATCAAATCCGCTTGAGTATGATCCCGGACCCGGCAATCGCGGCGCGCCTGCCGCATTGGAAGGTGCATGACAATGACCTAGCCATCGTCGTCACCAACGCCGCCTCGTTCATGCGCTCGGTCAGCACGCCCGCCCAGCGCCAATTGTTGCTCTCCGGAAAGCTCGCTGAGGTCCGCGGCCGCGCCGCGATCCTAGTCGATCATTTTGAAGCGGGCCTCGATTGTGACAGCGCAAATTACTCAGCCCGATTCATCGCAGTCGCCAAGCAGCCCAGAATTACAAAGGTTCAGATCGATGGCGACTTTGGCTGCGGCATGATCTAGCTCTCGTCATCTTTTGCGAGGGGCGGCAACGTCTGCAATGGGTGGAAAGCGGACATGGATGAGGGCATATCGGCGCGCATGCCGATGAACCCGATACGCGTGCACCTCGGTCCAATGCCGGAGATGCTGCGCGCTATCATCGGTGACCTGCTTGCCGCCGAGCCGGACGTTGAGATTGTCGGGATTGGCGACCACGAGAATCCCAGTCTCGCGGCGGCCCGCGCCAACGGAGCGAACATTCTCCTAAGTACGCTGCCGTCTGATACCAACGACCCCTCCCTTGCGGCGGTGGTGGAAGCGCAACCGCTCACCGTCCTCGCGCTTACGCCCGACGGGAAAGCCTGTATGGCCATCACTCTAAATCGGCGCGAGCTTCCATTCGGCGGTGACAGCATGGCCGGCTTGTTGAAGGCGATTCGCGAAGGCCACAACAGCGAAGCCTAGGTCCGCAATGGGTGGAACGCGGACACTAGCGCTCTTGAGAAAAGGTCACTTCGTTCGCTCCCGAAAGATCCGTTCGAACTGCCGCAACTCCTGCGGAGGAATGTCGGATACCGCAGCAAAATAGAGACCACCCTCGCTCCATTCCGCAATCGCAAAGCCGTCCTCGACCGACGAGCGAGCGGCACTGGGTTTCGCAGGCCAGACGAAGAGGTTCACCGTGTGAAGCCGCCGGCGATAGACGATCGCTGCCACGGTCTTGCCGCCGATCGAGTCGAGACGACCGCCCGCGAGCGGAAAGCCCTGGTCGGCCAATTCAGGGACGGGCGGAGCGAAATCGACCTTCCCGTTGAACCACGGTTTGACGATGTGTTGATTGGTCGTCTGCACGTCGGTCAAATGGCCCGGCTGGAGCGAGCGCACGTGACTGGAAACAAGCTGCTGGTCGATCATCGCCTCATCGCCGGCTCCGGGCAAAGCAACAATGGCCAGAGCAGCGGCCAAAGCGCCGACGACGCCCGGCGCAAGCCAGCTGGGCAGGCGGTTGGCGTTGGCCCGCCTGGGCGAGATTTCGGGCAAGTCGGCAATCCTTTGCCTCAGCGCCTGGGGTGTGGTGTGCCGTACGCCGTCCGACCGAATGAGATTGCGCACTGCCTCGAGGCGTTCGAGTTCTTCGCGGCAGCCCTCGCAGCGCGCGACGTGCGCCTCGACCAGCGCAATGTTCGCGGCGTCGAGCTCACCGTCGACGAGACCTCCGAGCAGCAGCTCCCGATCCGTGCAGGCAGGCATCACTTCACGCTCCTTGACTGCTCGCCGCCGGCCACACTCGCCGGCAGCAATTCTTTGGTCAGGATCGACCGACCGCGCGACAGGCGCGACATCACCGTGCCGACCGGAACTCCAGTGACTTCCGCGATTTCCGAATAAGACAGCTCTTCCAAGTCGCGCAGCACGACCGCCTCCCGGAACGGTTCGGGAATGGCCTCGATTGCGTTCCGGACGCGGCCGATGTCCTGCTTCCGGGACATTTCTTCTTCGGGTGTCGGCCCGGGGTCAGGATGCTCGCTAAGCGCCGCGACGGTCTCTTCGCTGAGGCTGCTTTCGTGGACGACCAGCGCGATGGCGCCGGCCTTTCCAGCCTGCGCCGTGCGGCAGCAATTGCGAACGATCGCGAACAACCACGCCCTTGGCGAGCCACCGCGGAACTGGGCGAATGCGCGATAGGCGCGGACCAGCGAATCCTGGACGACGTCGTCGCTAAGCTCTGGATCGCGGGTGAGGTAACGGGCGAGGTTATAGGCCCCGTCGAGGTGCGGCAGGATAAGCTGCTGGAAATCGTAAACGTGACCGGCGCCGGGCAAGGGATGACCCGGCGCCGGACCGTTGCCGGCCGCGCGCACAGGGGTGAAGAAGCGGGGAGAAAATTTCTTCACGTGGTTGCGGCCATTTCCCAGCCTCACGCCTTGACGATGATCGTGCCCGTCATGTGCGGGTGCAGGGAGCAGAAATAGCCGAATTGGCCGGGCTTGGCGAAAGTGAACGAAAAGCGATCGCCCGTGTCGAGCACCTTCGATTTGAACGCGCCGGTCTTCGAGACCACCGTGTGGGGGATATCGTCGCCATTGGTCCAGGTGACGGTCGTACCGGGCTTCACCGTCAGGACGGGGTTCTTGAAGGTGAAATTGCCGATCTGAACGGACGCAGCCGCAGGCGCGGGCGCTGCCCTAGACATGGTCGCGACCGTCGACATTGTCAGCGCGCCGGCGACGAGGACAGCCGCCTGAAATGTCAGAATTCGAAATCCGCGATTCATGAAAATCTCCTTGGGGTCAGGCTGAGAGGGTGGAATCGATCAGCGCGATTCGATCGCGCCCGCGAAGGAAGATCGCGTCCGTGATGCCGAGCATGTCGTGGAGCTGCTCGTCGGGCACTTTGAGCGGTCCGGGCGACTCGGCCGTCCCCGGCGCGGGCTGCGGGAACGCGGTCGAGCGCGCCGTATGGAACGCAATCCGGCCTTCGACCTTCTGGGTTATCTGGTGGATGTGTCCGTTGAGGACCGTCACCGAGCCGAAGCGGGCAAGCAGCTTTAGCGCCCGGGCTGCGTCGTCGGTGCCCCAGCCCCATTCTTCGTAGACCGTCCACAGCGGGATGTGCGCGAAGACGACGATCGGGGTCGAGGAGTGGCGATCGGCGAGATCCGCCTTCAGCCATTTCAGCTGTTCAGCGCCGAGATTGCCCATTCCGCCGGGCTTCAGATCGGCAACGTTGACGAGAGCGATGAAGTGAACGCCGCGATGGTCGAAGCTGTACCAGCCGCTGCCCCTCGTGCCCTTGCCGAAGCGGTCGTGGAATTCCTTTCCGCCTTGAGGATCGAGCATGTCGTGCTCGCCCGGCACAAAGAACACCGGGAGGCCGGCCTCCTTCAGCATCTGCTCCGCGTCATCGAACTCTTCGGGCCTTGAGAGCTGCGAAACATCGCCGGTGTGGATGATGAAATCGGGCTGGTTGGGCAGCGCCTTCACCTTGGCGATCGCTTCGCGGAAGGTCGCTCGTGCGTCCGGGTTGGCGGGCTTGTTGAAGCCGATATGGCTGTCGCTCAGCTGGACGAACGTAAAGGGCTTGGCAGCGGCACGATTGAGCGGCGCCGCAATCGCGCTTTCGAGACCGACTGAGCTCACAACGCCCGCGTTGAGGGCGAAGAGCGCACCGGTCCCGGCCCATGCCATGCATTTCAGGAAGCCGCGGCGATCGTCAGATTCGTCAATGAGCATCGAAGATCCTTTTCGGCAGACGTTCGATGGCCATGACCGGTGGTTTGCGGAATTTATTCCCGACGGCGGAATTTATTTTTCAGGCTGGCCTCCTAATGTCCGCAATAGGCCGAAAGCGGACGCTTCAATACGGATCAATGCTGAGCGCGATCATCAGCGCCATCTCCGCAACGAGACCAGAACGAGAAGAAAAAGGTGCTGGCGCTAGAGCCAGTCCGAAAGACTTCCCGGCATTGCCCGTTTGAGGTTCCTGCGGGCGTGGAACATGCGCGACTTCACCGTGTCGACCGGACAATCGACGATCTCGGCGATCTCGCGATACCCGAGCCCGTGAAAATAGGTGAGGTCGACAACGGCGCGATGGTCTGCCGACAGCCGGTCCATGGCTTTCATGAGCGCACTGCGCAGGCGGTCGTGGTGAAGCTCATCGTCGGGGAGCGGATCGTCGCTGACGCGCGTGTCCACCTCAGGCTCCTCGACGGGATCGGGCCAGCGGGCCCTCGCCTTGTGCGCCTTGCGGTAAGCGATGGCGAACACCCAGGTCGAGGGCTTGCTCGAGCCCCTGAAGTTCCCAGCCGATTGCCACACGACCATCATCGTATCGTTCAGCACTTCTTCGATTAGCTGCGCGCGCTTGAGCAGCATCGTCAGAAATCTGGTCAGGCGCGGCTGATAGAGGTGGTACAATTTCTCGAACGCCTTCAGATCTCCCCGCGAAATACGAGCGAGCAGCTCCAGTTCGTCCAGCGTGGATGATCGGCTTTCCTCGGCCCTGGGCCGCTGGACCCTTTCCGACCGGCTCACTTCGGCTAATCTCACAGACATGCGTGCCTCCAGGGCCTGCATGCAAGCAGGCTCAGTGTTCGCCGAAGCCGCGACGCGATTCGCCGCCGTGAGATGTTAGGATCCTCGTCGAAGTGATGGATGGCTAGGCAGGACCTCGTCCGGGATATATGACCGGCTCACCGGAGAAATTGATCAGAACGCCAACTTCGAGTGAATTTATCGATCAATGTGATCGGATTTCCAGTCGAGTGACCGAACGCGGCGCCACGATCAGACTTTCTTCCGGAGTTCCTGAAGGAACTGCGCAATCGAGCGTTCGTCCCGCTTGTAGAAGGTCCACTTCTTGATCCGCTTGGGGATCAAGAAACCAGATTCGACGAGCGCCCTCAAATGCTGGGCCGTGGTCGGTTGCGCGAGGCCCAGCTTCTCCTCGATAAAGATCGCGCAGACGCCATCCTTCACCAAATCGCCGTCCACTTGAGGCGGGAAGTTCCCTTTCGGGTCCTTCAGCAGCGTCAGGATCTGAAGTCGATGACCGTTGGCGAGAGCCTTCAGGCGTTTTTCTCTGTCGATATTCATATCGTTCTATTGCAATCTAACGATAACAGATTTAGGGAGCCACCGCTACGGGGATGGAGGGGTGCTCGATCGACGGAGGTCGAATGTCGACTATTTCTGCCATGAAAGCCATCCACTCAGAGAAACTGTCACCGCCGGTCGGGCCCTTCTCGCCAGCCATTCGCTCAGGAGATTTCATCTTCTTTAGCGGCCAAGTCGGCCAAGACCCATCGACGGGAAAGCTCATCGAAGGCGGCGTCGAGGCCGAAGCGGGGCAGCTGTTCCGCAACCTTGCGACCTTGCTTGCCGCGGCAGGCAAGTCGTTCGGTGATGTCGTAAAGGCCAATGTCTTCCTGACGCACATCGAGGATTTCGCTGCGGTCAACGCCATCTACGCCGAGCAGTTCGACCCGCCTTTTCCGGCGCGAACAACGGTCGCGGTCGTCGCTCTCCCACTCGGGGCTGCAATCGAGATCGAGCTGGTCGTCGGGCGCTGAACCTCGTCCACGAAAGAGAAACCCATGCGGTACGATTTCATGATCCTCGACGTCTTCACCGACAAGGCGTTCGGCGGGAACCAGCTCGCGGTCCTCACCGATGCGCGGGGCATTACCTCAGATGCAATGCAGACGATCGCCCGGGAATTTGATTTTCCGGAGACGACCTTTGTGCTGCCGCCGAACGATCCAGCCAACGCACGGCGTATCCGAATTTTCACGCCGGGCGGCGAGCTGCCATTCGCGGGCCATCCGACCGTGGGCACCGCCTGCGCATTGGTGATGTCGGGCCATTCCCACGTAGGAGAAGTGGTGCTGGAAGAAGGCGTCGGACCGGTCCTGGTGAAAACGAGAAATGAGAACGGCGCGTACTCCGCGCGGCTTCGCCTGAACCGCGGACCGGAATCGTCCGACGTTGTCCCAACGACAGAAAATGCGGCGGCGGCTTTGTCGCTCAGACGCGACGAGATTCTCCAGGTCTTCTGTGCGGGTCTGGGCCCCAGGTTCACGTTCGTACAGGTCGGGTCGCGCGAGACGGTCGACCTTTCGCAGCTCGACCATCAGCAATGGCGCCAACTCCTGGCCGATACGTGGGGGCCGCAACTGTTCGTGTTCGCAGGCGAACTTCGCGACGGGGCCGAACTCTATGGCCGAATGTACGCGCCGGGACTCGGCATAGCGGAAGATCCGGCAACCGGAGCGGCGGCGGCTTCGATCGTCGGCGCCGCAGCGGCAGCCGACGGGGACCAGGAAGGCGAGTTCAGGCTGAATATTGTGCAAGGCGTGGCAATGGGCCGCCCGAGCTTTCTCAGCGCCTCAGCCCGGTTCGAGCAGGGGGCTTTGGCCTCAATCGACGTCGGCGGAAGCTGCGTCCTTGTCGCGGAAGGGAAGATCGAAATCCCTGACCATCTTCTGGAAGGAGGCCGAAGTTAGGAGTTGCGGCCAGCCATGACTCCACGGTCCACGGGGAGGACGACGCCGGGGACCCAACCGGAGGCTGCGTCGTCAGCGAGGAACAGCAAGGCGGACGTGATGTTCTTCGGCTGACCGTTTCGACCCAGCGGGTGGAACCCGTTGAAGGACGCCAGCTCGTCGGAAGTCAAAAAGGGATGAAGGCGGTTCGGGCCTCCATTTCTTCGCTGGCGTCGAGCTTTGGCCCGACGTTTCTAGCTTTCAACGACCTGTTAAGCTCGGGCTTCCATCAGTGTTCGCCGCCGCTGCGGTGGAGAGCGCCAAACAGCGGTTCGAACGCGAACTCCAGAGCCGTGCGCTTGCGGATCGGGATGGTGACTTGGACCGGCGTTCCGGCGCGGAGCTGAAACTGCGGGCCGCGGACCGACCTGATCTTGCCGATCTCGCTCTCGGGCACTTTGAATTCTGCGCTGTAGAAGGAAACGCCCAATTTCTCGTCGACCAAGGCATCTGCCGACACCCGTGTGAGCGTCGCGGACAACGTCGGCAAGCCGCGGTCGCGGATTCCACTGACGCGCAGCTCGGCCGCCTCTCCCACAGCAATGTCGTCAATATCCTCGGGAGCGATCCGGGCGGCGACGACGAGGGTCGCGTGATCTGGTACAATGTCCATCAGCTTCTCTCCGGCGGCAATTACCCCGCCGACCGTGAAGACGTTCAGGCCGACCACCGAGCCGGATACCGGCGCCCTGATCTTGAGCCGCTCGAGCTGCTCGCGCGCCGCGCGATATTTGGGAGCAAGCTCGTCAATCGCGGCGGTCACATCCTTGAGGTCGGTAGTCGCGGTCTCGCGATAAGCCCGCTCGGCCTCGATCTGACGCAGCCGGTTTCCGTCCGCCGTAAGGCGCGCTTCGGCAACGCTCGCCCGATACTGACCGCCCTGGCCGGCAAGGTCGGCCCTCGCTCGCTCCAGCGCGCGGATTCGCGACTTCGATACGAATCCTTTCTCGGCAACCGGCCTCAGGCTGTTCAGCTCGTCGGTGATCAGCCTCTCCTGTTGCGCCGAGGACGCTACCTGCGCGCCATAGCCTCGCGCTGTTTGCGCCGATGCCTGCGCCTGCTCGCTCAGCACCTGTTGCTGGGCGACGAGCAGTGATCGCCGGGCTCGGAATTGATTGTCCTGTACGGCAATCGCTTGAGCGATCTGATCCGGAGACGCGTTGACCTCGCCAAAACTCGCCGGCCAGGTGACCGCAGCGACGCCCTGTTCCTCGGCCTCGAGCCGGGCGCGTTGCGCGAGAAGGTTGATCATCTGTGCTGCGAGCGCGCTTTCCTCGGCGCGGACTTCGGCTCCGCTGAGCTCGATCAGCACGTCACCGGCCTGCACTTTCTGACCCTCGCGGACGTGGATTGCGTTTACGATCCCGCCGTCACGATGCTGGACCGCCTGGCGCTGGCCCGACACCTGAAGTTGCCCGGCGGCGTAAACGGCGGCGTCCATCGGCGCCAAGGCTGCCCAGCCCAGAAACAGGACGAAGAATGCAACCGCGATGCCGATGCCGACGCGAAGATCTCGGCGAGGGTCGTCGATGCTTGTGCCTTTCGCCGCCGTCGCACGCAGCGCGAGGTCGAATTCCTTCCAGCGTGCCATGTGGTTCATCGGTTCACGGCTTTCTTGGGTGCGAGATCGTTGATGTCGAGCGGCGGGCGTTGCATGCGGGCGATGACCTCGTCGCGATCGCCAAAGGCTTCCACTCGTCCGTCGCGTAGCACGAGCAGCTTGTTGGACACCGCGAGGACCGACATCCGGTGGGCAACGATTATGGTCGTTGCTCCGCGCGCCCTTGCCGTGGCAATCGTCCGGAGCAGTTGAGCATCCCCTTCGCCATCTAGATGCGCGTTCGGTTCATCGAACAGCAGCACCGGCGGATCGCGAAACAAGGCCCTGGCCAGCGCGACCCGTTGGGCCTGACCGGACGACAGGCCCTGGCCCTCCCATCCGAGCATCGTGTCGTAGCCGTTGGGGAGCCGCAGGATCATGTCGTGAGCGTTCGCCGCCCTCGCGGCCGCGACCACCTGCCGGTCGATGGTCGAGGTGTCGCAATCGGATGCGAATCTCGCGATATTTTCTTTGACGGTTCCAGCGAACAGTGAGACGGATTGCGGAAGATAACCGATGAAGCCGCCGATGCGATCGGAGTCCCAGTCGGTGAGCCTTGCTCCGTCGATCCGGACGAGACCACCTTCAGGGACTAGCGCGCCCGCGATGACTCGCATCAGAGTCGACTTGCCGGCGCCGCTCGCACCGACGACGGTGACCACGTCGCCCGGATCGATGGTGATGCTGATGTTCGTCAGAACGCGGCTGGCGGCCGAGCGGCCGACCGTCACCTGTTCGACCTTCACCCGCCCCTCGGGCGCGGGAAGCGCGGTCGGAACGATGGAAGGCAAGCCGTCCAACAGCTCCGACAGCTTGCGATAGGCGCCGGCCGCTTTCGCCAGCGACGGCCAGGCGGTCAGCACCTGCTCGATCGGCTGCAAGGCGCGGCCGGTGAGAAACGAGGCGGCGAAGATCGTTCCAGCGGAAATCTTGTTGTCGATCGCTAGCAAGGCCCCGACACCCAGCGCGAGCGACTGTAGCGTCAGCCGAAGGAACTTGCTTCCGGCAAGATAGCCGCTCGATTGGAAGCTGGCATTGGTCTGGAGCGCGAGCATGTTCGCCCGCTCGCCGGTGTGGCGGCGAACCATGGCGTTGCACATGCCCAGCGCGCGGACGTTTTCGGCACTGGCGACCACCTGTTCGTGGGTGGCATAGGCGCGGTGGGCGGCTTCTGTCGCACCGCGCAAGTTAGCGCCACTAGCTCGCTCGTTGAGCCAGGTAATGACGGCCAGTGCCACCCCGCCGAGCGTCACGAGCAACCCCAATGCGGGGTGAACGATCGTGGCGATGATGATGTAGATTGGCGCCCAGGGAGCGTCGCAAAGAGCGAGCAGTGCCGGGCCGGTCAGCGTCTGCCGCAACGTGTCGAAGTCGCGCATCGGCTGGCGGGCGATGGCATCCATCGGCCCGTCAGCGCGGGCCAGGGTCGCTCGAAGCAGCGGCCCGGCGAGCTCGTGCTCCAGCCGGAGGCTCGCTCTCACCAGCAGGCGTGAACGGATCCAGTCGATCGCGGCGAGCGTCGCAAGACCGCCGATCAGCACCACGGTCAGAATGAACAACGTTCCTTCGCCGCGCGTCGGGACGACGCGGTCATAGACCTGGAGCATGTAGAGCATCGGGACGATGAACAGCATGTTCAGAAGGCCGCTGAAAATGCCAAAGCCGAGCAGGTGCGCACGGCATTTACGCAAGGCCTGCGAAAGCGCTGACGGTGCCTTGTGGACAAGGCCAGTGTGGAGGTTTTTCAAGCTAGTCTCCAGCGGCGTCGGTCCTGACATCTCAGGTCCGATTCCAAAGCAGGGGCCGCCCACCCGGTGGACGGCCCCCCGAGGGTTGGCAGTTTAGAAGACGAACGGCTGGCCGTTGATGACGAGGTGATCGGTCGCCTCGAAACCGGTGACGTGAACGGTGGCGCCTGACACTCCGAGGATTGTCAGGTTGCCGTTGCCGTTGTCGACGACCGTCAGGTTGTCGTCATCGTTGATGTTGATCGTGTCGACCGCGTGATCGCCCTGCCCGTTGACGCCAAGGTTGATGTCGATGTCGTTGACGTCAGTGCCGGTCGGATCGTTGATCGTGACCGTGTCGGCGCCGGCAAACGCGTTGACGGTGACCTTCTCGATCGAATCCAGGTCCATGACGATATTGCCCTGGGTGCGCGTGAACAGCGCATGATCGCCGTCCGCGGTGAGCGTGAAGTTCTCCGGATTGGCGAACCCGTTGAACACCATCTCGTCAACGCCGCTTCCGCCATCGACCTTGTCGCTTCCGTCGCCCTGGTCCCAGCGGAACACGTCATTGCCGGCGCCAAGGAAGGCGGTATCGGCCCCCTGATCGCCGTCGACGAAATCATTTCCGTCGCCGCCCGTCAGGATGTCGTTACCTGCGCCGCCGGCGATGAAATCATTGCCCGAACCGCCTGACAGCGTGTCGTTGCCGGCCGCGCCGAACAGCTGATCGTCCCCGTCCTGGCCGAACAGCTGATCGTTGCCGCTGCCGCCGGTGATCCGGTCGTTGCCGTCGCCCCCGAATACTTCGGCCGCCGGAAGAAGACCGTTGGTCTCATCGAGGTTGATGACGTCATTGCCGTCGCCCGCGTTGATGTGGATCAGACCCGTGTTGCTGACGGTCGGATCGCCAGCGATCGTCTGGCCATTGACGAACAAGTGACCCCCGGCGTCGCGGCTGATCGTGACATCATTGTCCCCGTCGCCCGCGTTGACGAATAGGCGATCCTGGTTTGCTTGAAACTTGCTGGTAATGCTCATGGTAAATGGTCTTTCTTTGTTTTTGAGCGACTGACGTGAAAATCAGCGCCAAAGAAGTCGCGTGGACCCCGCGGACAAAGTGGTCCCGCGATCAACGTCTTCTTTCGGAAGAGACTTAAGAGAACAGAGGATTATTCCCTGGAAGCGTTGCTTCCCGACGGTCATTCAATCCTGGACGCGTCTGTGCCGTGGTCTCGCCTCCCGGTTCATTGGGAGCGCCGATAAGTCATGCGCAATTTTTTCGATTACAGATATCGAACGACCCGGCCAGCGAACTCGCGTTGGCGGCGCGATCGCATGTTGAAAGCCAATCCGTTAATTCGATCGTCGATCAGCGGTGCGCGGGCAATCCAACATATGTCTTGCGGGCGAGCTCCGCACGGCGTCCGCAATGGGTGGAAAGCGGACATTGGGGTTCGCCCTCCGCCAGGCTCAATTAGGGCACATCCCGAACGCGCGTGCGTTTGAAGGATCTCACTGGACACGAGGTGGCTGAGTGCGTTTCCTGCTGGTTCTGGCCGTGTTGGCTTCAATGGCTGCTTGCCAGCGCACACCTGAGCAGCAGCAGGCCGATGCTCTGCGGAGCGATGCGAGGCAACGAGGAGCCGCCATAGAGAACGAGGCCAACGCCGAAGCGGACCGCCTTCAGCAGCAAGCCTCCGATCTCGAGAATCAGGCAGCGCAAGCAGGCGGCATGACCGCAGAACGACTAAGAATACGAGCGAACGCCTTAGATCAGGAATCGAAGGTCGTTCGGAAACAGGCGGGCATGCAGGCGGACGCGATCAAGGAGGACGCGGACGCTCGTATTAAAGCTTCCAAGAGCCGCTGACGATCGAGACTGCGTGTGACGATCGTCGGTGTTCCGCTAGAAGCCCAAAGTTACGCCTCCACCCTCACGGCATCCCCGAACCGCACTGTTTCCAACAGGGCTCCTTCCTCGTCTGCGATGTCGATGCGATGATGGAGCACTACGCGGCCCTTATTTGGCGGTTTCAGCGAAGGTGACGCGGGCACATCGCACAGCATGTGCTCGCGCAGCTTCCAAGTCAGGCAGTTCTATACCCTCGTCGTCGAGGACATCGAGGTTGTCGTATTGGTGGAAGTAGAACCTCGGCACCGTCTGCCGAAGCGCTTTCCAGTCACGCTCGTTCCAAGTTCTGATCTATGTGAGCCTCTCATCGCTGCGCAACTGCCTCTGTTCCCAAGCTCGTTCCGCGATCGCGATGGCGACCAGCCCCACTCCCGCGATTCCAAAACTAATGGCAATGATTACGAGAAATCCAATCGCCATTGCAGGGGTCCCGCCGAAAAGAATGAATGCGATCTGTGCGACCGACACGCCGGCGACGAGGGCGATGCTGAGGGCCAAGTCGGTTGCTCCTCGAACCAGCAGTAGCGTCCGCGCGGGGCGGCTTGAACGCCAATTGAACGCTAACACAGCGGAAATGAGCCCGCGGAGGGCCAGCCAACCCATCGTCAGAACGGTGAGTTGAGGCAGTCCCATCCTCACGGCACCCATGAAGAACAGTCCTGCGACAACGGTCATTGCGCCGGAGCCGAACGCGACTTTCCCCACTACGGTGTGCCGGGCTGTCCAGCCAACTGCCAACTCAGCCAATCCCCCGGCGAGCAGCATTCCGCCGACCCACATTGGAAGTGGTCGATTCTCAACGAGCGGCAAGCTTAGCGCCAACGCCGCAATCAAGAGCTTGAAGATCCCACCGGCAAAAGTGCTTTTCCACGAACCGGAAGGGATCGGTCTTGCGTCGGTCGTGCCTCCGGCCTGCGAGATTGCCACAGTCGCGCTCACGCCATCCTCCACCCGCTCAAGGTTGCTGCGAATAGCACCTACGAATGGACTGATTCGAGCGTGCGTTCGGCACTGTATCCGGCTGTCACTTCGCTCTTGTGGGCCGCAAATGCGGCCAACACCTCATCTGCTTCGCGCCTCGGCACCTCGAAAAGCACCAGCGATCGCCCAAGCTCTGCGGCCACCTCGTCAAACTCGTCCGGAGAAATCTTTAGGTCACGGTGGGCGACCTCAAGTCCAATGGTCGTGCTGCCGGGCTTTGTTGCGGTATATTCAAAGGGTCCGCCGGCGACGTTGCAGACCCAGAGTGTCCGCATGAACTTGAGGCCCGGAAGCCTTTCCAGGCTGTCCGTATGCCATTCTCGCAAAGCACGGTTTTCGGATTGCTGCCCCACGATTGGGTTAAGCACGAGCTGGTTGCTGAAATGGTCGACGACCGCTGCGATCGCGAACGCGCCGCCGAGACGCTCGTAGAGGCTTGGTTCGGTCATGATTTGCTCCTGTCCGTTAGGCCGCTACGGGCAAAAGGGACTCAAACGTCGAGCGGGTAACTTCGACCGTCAGCCCCTTTTTCGGTGATGAGATCTCGGTGATCTGCGCATTGAGCTGCTTGGCCAATGCGCCGACGAGGGCAGTTCCGAGACCGGTCGTGGTGTTCGGTTCTTCCTTAACGGTCCGGCCGACCCCGTTGTCGGCGACCGTGAGCTTCCCGTCGGACTTGGCCATCTCGAACGTCACGCGAATCCGCGCCGACGCGCGGTGTTTTGGAAATGCGTATTTGATCGCGTTGATGATCAACTCAGTCACGATGAGGCCGATGCTGACCGCATGGCTCGTGGGC